>UREA01000001.1 GCA_900546715.1 uncultured Mycoplasmatota bacterium
ACAATAAATTGTCTCTAAATTCTTAACAATTTACGTGCTGAAGCACGTGGCCTGAACCTATTGTCCGAAACGGTCAAATATAGTTTGAATAGATGTACTATTTGTTGTCCAACCACTTTTAAGTAGACTTATAACAGTCGATGCCTTTATTTTATTAAAACCAAGTTCATTAGAATAACTGTAATATAAACTTAATTCATCAAAAGAAAATATAGCCATAAAATTTAATTCTTCAGTATTTTCATAAGATAAATTAAATTGTTTTAATGTACTTAATTCTTCATTTGTTAACATTTTATTAAATAAAGTATTAATATACCTAATTGCTTCATGTTCTCCTTTAAAGTCCTTAGCTAATACTTCTTTTATTTTTCTTATTTTAAAATCTAGTATTTCTGCTTTAGTTTTACCACTAAAATTTGTATTATTTAAAATCCTTTTAAATTCATCAATATAATCATCTGTATATTTATCAGCAATAAACCCGAGTTTTTTATCCATTTCTTCACATTCTCTTAAAGAAATGATATCATAATCATTATTACCATTAGTAGTAAAGCCAAATTCTTTAGTTCTAAGTCCCGCTTGGATATTGGATAAATCTAAGGTTAAATCAAGAAGTATTTTTGAGTTATCTTTAAATGATACTTCTGTTGCTACATGTTCTTTATTAAAGCTTCTACCATTAATTTTTCTTTCTATTACTTTAGCATGGCATGTTGGCACTAAACCATTTATTAATACTGTAAGTACTTCACTTATTTGATAACATGTTTGATATCTACTAATTTCATTATCCGCATAGTCAAGAGGTTTAGAGATAACTGATTCATCTGCTACTATGCGGTAGTCATAACTAAATAACTTACCTAAATTAATATAAATATATCTTACTTTTTCTAAATCTGTTAAATCATCAGGCATAGATGTAGCAATAAAGTTTATTGAAGGTATAATATTTTGACCAACTTTTAAGTTCATGATTATCACATCCAATATAATTATACAATATAGTATAATAAAAAGCTAATATTAGTTACAACCCACATGTTCCATTTTGGAACATGTGATATATGTTTCTGAACATCTTCACTGTTTTTCTTTCACAAAAAATATTGACAAATGCTAATGTCAATATTTTTAATTTTACTTAGTTTTAATTTGGTCGAATTCGACTAAATTAAAATTTTAACTATGCATTCTTTCCACAACAATTCTTGTATTTTTTTCCTGAGCCGCAGATGCATGGGTCATTCCTGCCTATTTTGGCAGCAACTCTTTTTGGAGCTGCTTTTACTTTTTCTTTACCGTCGTTTGCTTGACCTTGTAAAGTTTGCTTTCTTTCGGTATTTTGTCTTACTTCTGCTTTAAGTAGGAATGTTGCAATATCATTATCTATCTTATTAAGAAGATTTTCAAACATTTCGTAACCTTCCATAGTATATACTTGAACAGGATTACTTTGAGCATAACCTCTAAGGCCAACACCTTCTTTTAAGTGTTCCATAGCACTCATATGTTCTACCCAATTTGAATCAATTACTCTTAAAGATATAGCTTTTTCAAATTCATTCATTAAAGGTGAAGATATCATTTTCTTTTCATAATCTTTAATTACTAAATCGAAAATATAATCAACTACTTCTTGCTCTTTTAAATTTTCAATATCTTTAACATCTAAGTTTTGATTTTTTAAGAAATTTGTATTTACATATTCTACTATTTCTGATAAATCATGTTCTGTTAAATAATTTTCTGGTGGAATATGTGATTCTACTAAATTTCTAATAGTATTTCTAAATGTTTCAATTATTTTATCATGTATAGATTCTTCATCTAATATTTCATTTCTTCTAGAATAAATTATTTCTCTTTGTTCATTTAAAACATTGTCAAAATCAAGAAGACTTTTACGATAATCATAGTTATTTCCTTCAACTTTCTTTTGAGCAGATTCAATAGATTTAGTCAAAGTTTTAGAACGGATTGCTTGAGTTTCTTCAAGGCCTAGACTAGTTAACATATTTTGAATTCTTTCAGTTCCAAAACGACGCATTAAATCATCATCAAATGAAACAAAGAATTGACTAGTTCCTGGATCTCCTTGACGACCAGCACGACCACGTAATTGGTTATCAATACGACGAGATTCATGTCTTTCAGTACCAATTACATAAAGACCACCAAGTTCACGAACACCAACGCCCAATTTTATATCAGTTCCACGACCTGCCATATTAGTAGCTAGAGTAATAGCTCCTTTTTCACCAGCATGAGCGATAATTTCTGCTTCACGTTCATGATTTTTAGCATTTAATACTTCATGTGGTAATTTATTTTTAGTTAAAAGTTTACTTAATCTTTCATTTGATTCAACAGAAATTGTACCAATAAGTATTGGTCTACCTATGTTATGTATTTCTTTTACACAATTAATTATTGCTTCATATTTTCCTTTTTCTGTAGGATAAAGTAGATCCGCTAGATCTTCTCTGATTACTGGTTTATTTGTTGGAATTTGTATTACATACATATTATAGATATTTCTAAATTCTTCTTCTTCGGTTTTAGCAGTACCAGTCATACCAGCTAGTTTATTATACATTCTAAATAAATTTTGAAATGTAATTGTAGCCATAGTTTTTGTTTCAGTATTAATTGTTACGCCTTCTTTAGCTTCAATTGCTTGATGTAAACCTTCCGAATATTGTCTACCATGCATAAGGCGCCCAGTAAATTGATCAACTATAATAACTGCATCATTTTCTACAACATAATCAATATCTTTTTTAAAACCATAATTAGCTTTTAGAGCTTGATTAATGTGATGAACTAAAACTGTGTTATCTAAATCATAAAGATTTTTGATATTAAGTAGTTTTTCTACTTTTTTACTACCTTCTTCAGTTAATGATACATTTTTAGTTTTTAAATCAATTGTATAATCCGTATCTTCTTTTAATTTTTTAGCAACACGATCGGCATCAATATATAAATTGTTAGAATTAAATCTACCACCACTAATTATTAATGGGGTTCTAGCTTCATCAATTAAAATAGAGTCAACTTCATCGATGATACAAAAATTTAATCCTCTTTGAACTCGATTTTCTTTTTTAACAACCATGTTATCACGAAGATAATCAAAGCCAATTTCATTATTTGTTGAATAAGTTATATCAGCATTGTAAGCCTCTTGTTTTTCTTTAGGACTAAGTTCTCGAAGGTTAACACCAACAGTAATACCTAATAACTCATAAATTGGTCCCATCCACTGTGCATTTCTTTGGGACAAGTATTCATTAGTTGTTACAACATGGACTCCTTTTCCTTCAAGGGCATTTAGGTAAGCCGGCAAAACAGTGGTTAAGGTTTTACCTTCACCAGTTTTCATTTCTGCAATATTTCCAAAGTGGATTGCTAAACCACCAAGGATTTGGACATGGAATGGCTTTTCTCCAATAGCCCTATAAGCGGCTTCTCTTGCTACTGCAAAAGCTGGAACTATTATATCTTCTAGAGTTTTTCCAGTTTCAAGCTCTGCTTTAAATTCAATAGTTTTTTCTTTAAGTTCAGCATCACTTAATTTTTGAATTTCTGGTTCCATTGCTTCGATTTCTTTAGCAATACTCTCAAAACGACTTAATTCTTTATATTCACTATCTAATAACTTCTTTAAAAATTTCATTTTCCACCTCAGCATTTATTATATCAAAAAAAATAAGAGTTTTAAACTCTTATAGTAATTTTTTAATAAACTTTTATTATATTAGTTTATTTTACATTAATTATACCGTAGCTGCCATCTTTTCTTTTGTATAAAACAGATACACAATCTTCATCAATATTTTTGAAGACAAAGAAATCATGGTTTAAAAGTTCAATTTGTAATATCGCTTCTTCTTCATCCATTGGTTTCATATCGATATCTTTTCTTTTAACAATTTTTCCTTCTTCTTCTACTTCTGGAATTTCTTCATAATCAAAATTCATTTCAAATTTTGGTACATCACGATATTTCTTTTCTAATTTAGCTTTGTTTTTTCTAATTTGTCCTTCAAGTTTATCAATAACTAAATCTGTTGCAGCATATAAGTCTTGATGTCTTTCTTCTGCTCTTAGTGTAAATTTAGAAGTTGGAACAGTAACTTCAATGCTTTGGTCTTGATTCTTAACTTTTATAAGAACCTTACATTCAATTTCCTTTGGTTTTTCAAAATACTTATCAAGTCTACTTAATTTTTCTGTTATGTATTCTTTAATTGCTTTGGTAACTGTTATTTTATCACCACGAATACTTATTTTCAAAATATATCACCTCTATTAATAATATACCATAAATTATGAAAAAAAACTACATATTAGTTAGAAAAACACATGTATTATTTACATGTGTAGCCTTCTTCTTCCATACCACTTTTAATTTCTTCTAATGTTTCATCAGAATTTATCATATCAGACAAATCATATTCTTCAATAGTTTCTTCACTTGCTTCATCTAAAGATACTTCATAAGTAACTCTAAAAGCATGATTATCTTCATCAACAGCAGTAGATATTTTAATACCATCTTCTTCAACTGGTTCAAAAGTTGAATTCATTGTTGATACGAACGAATCCCACATTGTAATCATGTCATCATCATTTAATTTCATATCCATATTCATTGTAAATTCATTAACTTTATCATCTTTAAATTTCATAATTACTTCACTAGTATAAATCATACCGTCTTCTTCTTCGGACAATGTACAAGTTAATTTTTGTGAACCACAACCAGTTAATAAGAATATACCTACTACTAAAAGTGCTACTACTTTTACACTCTTCAATTAATAGTTCCTCCTTTCTAATTTAAGGATACTATATAAAAGAAAAAATAGCAAGAAAAAACTAGAAATTAATCTAGTTTAGTTACTACTTCATCTAACCAATTGCAGTCTTTTCTTCTTCTACTACATCGATTGCTTGCAGTCCCTTAGATGTTTCAATTAATTTAAAATTAACTAAAGAGCCTTCGGTTAATGTCTTATACCCATCTTTGACTATAGCAGAATAATGCACGAAAATGTCAGACAACTCAGCATATTCGATAAAGCCATAGCCTTTTTCGTTGTTGAACCATTTAACTTTGCCTTGCATCACTTCAATCACTCCTTCCTTCTTTATCTTAACTTTACCACTAAACACGAAGTAATGCAAGAAAAACCGTTCGACAAAATTCGACAAAAAAATTAGCATATTTTAGGGAAAATCTGCTAATTGTTATCTATTAAATAGGTCTCAAAGTTAGTAAATATGTAGGTTTTGTTATCATATTTATTTTCAAAATATTCAAAAAAACTTTGTAAAAATTCACCATGACCTAATAAAATTATTTCTTTATTTTGGATTTTGTCTTTAATACTAGATAGTAATTTATCTATTGTAGGAAAGTAATTATTATAAATAGTAAATGAATTTATTTTTTTATATTCATCAATAAATGATAGAGTTATAAAATTATCAAATATGTTTAAGTAACAGTTGTTATTATTTAATTTATAGGTTTTAATCTCATTATCTACCACTATTTTACGATAATTAAATCTTTCAAATAATTTTTTTAACAAATTAATATCTGCTGGTGTATAATTTGGAGATACAATGATTTTTATTGTATCTCCAAGTAAATTATTATTTAAGTTATTATCTTTTAATATTTTTTCATACACCTTAATAAACTTATCAATATTATAGATTTTACCATACTCTATAATACCTGAATTAATTTTATATTTTATTAATTTATCTTTTTTCTTATTTATTAAATAAATACAATCATCTGTTAAATATAATACATTATTAAGTTTTGCCATTAATCTCCCTTCTTATATTTTGCTTTAGTACTTTCTCCTCCCCGCAAGTGTTTTGTTCTTTCATGATTATCAAATATTTCATTTATTGATTTAGATAAATTTTCATCAATATCTTTTAATCTTCTTGATAAATCATTATGAACTGTACTTTTGCTGATATTAAACTTACTTGCTGTTTCTCTAATAGTTTCTTTGGTGTTTAGAATATGGTTTGCCTCATCTAAAACACGCTTTTTAATATTTTCTTTCATAACCAAACAACCCCTTAATAAATTATATTAATTAAGGGATTATTTTATTATTGTAAATCTTTGATATTCATATTATAAAAATCTTCAGGATCTATTGTATTACCATTATAGTATACTTCAACTAGTAAGGAATTATCTTTTTCACCTTCTAGTAAGTTATCTCCACTCTTACCGATTATATCACCACTTTTTAGAACATCTCCATTTTTAACTGTTACTTCACCAAGAGAATAGTAAACTGTTTTTAAATTGGGATTATGAGTTATTTCTATGACATTTCCAAGTATTTCATCAGTGGATACATTAGTTACTGTGCCATCAAATGTTGCAAGTACATCAAATACTTCATCTGATGAATATAATACTCCACTATTTTGTAGATATGTTTGTTCATAATATACCAAAGAGTTTTGTTGAGTCGCTTCATCATCTGTCATATCATAATATGATTTTGAAATACCTACTGATGTAGAGGTAAATGGTTTTACTATTTTTGATTCAGTAGTTACATCTGTAGGAGTTTCCTCTTCTTTAATTACTGGTGTTACATCATCATCTAGAACATCTGTTGATAAATCTTGATATTGTAATTCCTTTTGTAAGGCACTTCCTAAGAATGAAACACTAATAAATAAGACTGCAATAACTAGAACATAAACTGTCGGTAAGACATAGCCTTTTAATTTTCTTTTCTTCATAATTCACCATCCTAGTTAAAGTATGGGAATATTTTTTATAATTTATACATTGATTTTTTCTAATTCGACATTTTTATAATAATATTTTAAAATTTCTTCATAAGTTTTACCTTCTTTAGCCATTTCATTGGCGCCATATTGACTCATTCCCACACCATGACCATAACCATTTGTGGTAATTGTTATATCATCAGCTATAGCAATTTGAAAATCAGTTGAACGAAGTCCTAAAAGAGTGCGAAATTCTGTTCCTTTAAAAGTTTTGTTATTAACTTGTATGTTATCAACACGATTAGTATCACTTCTATTTATTTCATTAATAGATATATTAGAACAATCAATTCCTAATTTGTTACAAAATTCCTCTTTGGTAAATGTCGTTGTGACAGTAAAATTTTTGAGAGTTTTATCCCAAGAGGAATCAACACTTACTAAATAATCTTTGGCCTCTCCAAAAACACTTGATACATCTTCCGTATAGCCATTACTCATAGAAAAATAATAAGCACTGATAACTTCGCCATCATAAGTCATTACTAAATCTTCGGTAGCATCAACGGCATTTTTTATTTTATTATAGTAATATTCAAAGTCTTCGCCCCATTTTTCTTTCATATCACTTTCAGTTATATACACTTGATTAGTTATATCTGATAGAATATCATAATCAGTAGTTGTGGTATTCATTTTATAAATGGCATAGGACCTGGCTGCAACTGCTTGGGCTTTTAGAGCTTCAATTTCAAATGATGCAGGCATTTCCCCAGCTAGAACACCAATTAAGTATTCTTCTAAATCAATGTCTTTTATTTCATTTGACTCGCTATCCTTGAGAGTTATCTCTATATTTTCATCTTTGTTTTCTTTTAAAAAAGTAGTTTCCCCGGAGAAACTACTAAAAATTGCAACAATACTTAAAATGATTATTGGTATAATTAAATATTTGTTTTTCATAATTAAATTATATTCCTAAGACTCTAAAATATGTTGGTAAAATCCATGATGAAATTAGCAAGCAAATAACCTAAAGCTAAACTTAGTGATACTACTAAGACTCTTGCTTCAATTACTTTATCTTTTTTAATGATGCCATTAAAATTGATACCAGATATAGCAAAAGCAGCAATAAAGGTACAAATGATATATAAAACAATTTTAAACATGATAAGTACCTTCTTCTATTTCTTTTATTTTTTCAATTCTTCTTAAATGTCTTTCTTCATTTGGGGCTTTGGTAGCTATAAAAGTATCAATTATTTTATATACTTCTTCTATATTTAAATTAATACCTATAGCTATAACATTTGCTCCATTATGATTTTTGGCAGTAAAAGCATCATTTTCATCAAATACTCTAGCACATCTTATGCCCTTTACCTTGTTGGCGGCGATACTCATACCAATACCTGAACCGCAGACTAGGATACCTAAAGCATTATTTTCTAAAACTTTCTTGCATGTAAGATAGGCGAAATCCGGATAGTCATCGGTTGGATTATTGGTTAAATCAACAGAATAAGCCTCAATGCCATTACTTTTTAAATAATTAATTATATCATCTTTATACTTTGTTCCTTGATGATCTACACCTAAAAATATTTTTATAATTATCAGCTCCTTATATTAATTATACATTAAATATAGAAAAAAAACAAAAATATTACTACTTTTGTTCTTGATTTAAGCCAAATTTTCTATTAAATTGTTCAATCTTTCCAGTCTTCTTTACTTTACCTTGAGTACCTGTATAGAATGGATGACATTCACTACAAATTTCAACATCGATTTTATCTTTTGTTGACATTGTTTTAAATGTTGCTCCACAAGCACATGTAACAGTAGCTTCTTTCATTTCTGGATGAATATTTGCTTTCATAATTCACTCCTTCCGCCATGTCAATCTTTTGACATAGTATTTCCTTTGACTTTATTATTATATCATACTTTTTTATTATAGCAAGTAAAATTAGTACATTTTATTACAACTTAAAGTCATTCAAATAACATATTAATTATTTCATTTGCAATATGCTCATGTGCTAAATAGTTCATATAATAACTAGTTTTATCTAAAAAATATGATTCATTTAGAGAATAAGCAATTATATCTAAATATTTGGAGTTATATTCTGCGGCGATCTTACTTAAACCCCTATTTATTTCGATGGCATCTTTTCTTTCAAAATTGTAGGCCGGATACAAGGAGATTATTACTATTTCTTTATCATAAAATTCGCGAATTGTCTTAAGAAGAGTTTCCATTTCTCGTAAATAGTCTTCAATTATTTTAGTTGATATTTCTTCATATAAAGAAATATCAGCAAGTTCATCTATTCCAATAGCTATAGTTATAACATCGGCCTTGGCAAGTATTTGTTTTATGGGAAGTCTTGTAAATCTACCTAAAGTATTATCTTCTAGGTAGTCATTTAATTCATGTATTCTTAAGTGACCTTCTGAAAATTCATTATTAAAACTACCTAGTTTATTTTTCTTCTCTAGATATTCTTTGATATAATCATTAAAACTATTACCCGCAACATTATAAGGAGTCATACCTAGACTCAAGCCATCACCAATGCTTACTAAATCGATTTTAGATTTAACTGAAGTAGTATTTATTAGAAAAGTTATGGCTCCCCCGATTAATATTATTAATAATAATTTATATCTTCTTTTTAATTTAATTTTCATATTTTCCCCCATAAAAAAAGTATAATCTATTAAATTATACTTCAACAATTTTTATCTTAGCACCAACAGCGGTAAGTTTTGCAATAATTCTTTCATAACCGCGGAGAATATGTTCAGCATCATTGATAATGGTTGTGCCTTCAGCAATAAGACCTGCGGTAACAAGGGCTGCTCCAGCTCGAAGGTCTGTTGCAGTTATTTCTTCGCCATGCAAAGGTGTTGGTCCAGTGATTTCGGCATGTTGTCTTTCGGCTTTAATATTGGCTCCCATTTTATTTAAATATTTAACATGTCCCATTCTATTTTCCCAAATTGTTTCTTCAAATAGAGAGATACCATGAGCTTGAGTAAGCAAAACTGCCATAGGTTGACCTAAGTCTGTTGGAAAACCCGGATATACTACCGTTCTAACATTTGTTGGTTTTAAATTATCGGCTTTATTTAAAATAATTTTATGGTTTTGTAATTTAAAATTAACTCCCATTTCTTGTAATTTATTAAGTAAAACAATATTATGTTCTGGAATCATACCTTCAATTGTTAAATTATCTCCTAGTAAGGCTCCCATAATGATGTAGGTGCCAGCTTCAATACGATCTGGTATTACTTTTATTTCAGCTCCATGTAGTTCATCTACACCTTCAATAGTTATTTGTTCAGTACCTGCTCCCTTAATTTTAGCTCCCATATTATTTAGAAGTTCTGCTATATTACTTATTTCAGCTTCCCTTGCAGCATTCATAATATGAGTTGTTCCTTTTGCCATAGATGCTGCAATCATTATGTTAACAGTTGCTCCAACTGATGCGAAATCAAGGAAGATATCTGCACCTTTTAGTTCTTCGGCTTCGATTATATATTTACTATCTTCTTTAGTGATATTTGCTCCTAGAGCTTCAAAGCCTTTTAAATGTAAATCAATGGGACGAGAACCAATATTACAACCGCCAGGAAAATACATTTCAACTTTTTTAAATCTCGCAAGTAGTGCTCCCATAAAATAATATGATGCTCGAAGTTTGTTACTTAAAGTTTCAGGTATTACTTTGTTTTCTAAATTACTTGCATCAATTTCAATTGTGCCACTACCACGATGAACTGATACATTTAATAATTTTAATATTTCAAGTAAGGCATCTTTATCAGAAATATTGGGAACATTTGATATTTTAACTGGACCTTTAGCCATAATAGCTGCAGGAATAAGGGCAACTACACTATTTTTTGCACCTCCAATCTTAATTTTACCACTTAGTGGATGATTTCCTTCGATAATGATTCTTTTCATACAACCTCCTTATAAGTTTTTTAGTAATTTCATTATATCACATTTTAGATGAAAAGGTGAAATATTCCTAAAATTAATAACAGAAATATGCCTAATATTATAGCATACTTTCCGATAAGTTTGCTACTATATTTTCCAATAATTATTCCTAAATAAGTAAATGATGCACTACAAAGAGCAAAAATAACACTAGCTATATAATAATTATTGGTTATATCATTTATACCAAGACCAACAGAAAAAGAATCAATGCTTACACTTAGAGCAAAAATGAGTATGCCAATTATATTTAAATTAATTTCTGCTGATTCATCTTTAAAATAATGAATAGCTAAATTTATTCCAAGAACAATTAGGACTGTACCTAAAATTATATTGCTAGCTAAATTAAGCAAATTAATTAAAGTAATACCTATAAAATTACCTAGAATAGGCATAAAAAAATGGAATATTCCAACAAATAACGGCAATATTTTAATTAATTTATTTTCAGAAATAGTTCCTAAAGTTAGAGACAAAGAAAAAGTATCCATTGATAAAGATATTCCGATTAGTAAAATGGATACTATTTCTCTCATGATATCACCTAAAAAACTATATGCAAGACTAGCTAAATTTATCTATTATTTCTTTAATATATGTTGTATAAGTTACTTCATCATAATTTGCCTCACTTGCCTCAAGTAAGCAAAGCGGTGGAAATAATACACACCACCAATTATCACCAACACCTTCTCCTAAAGTGATTACTAAAGATTCATAATTGCCTTCTGCATAGTGAACTCCTTTATAAGTTTTTTCAGGAAAATAATTATTACCATAGTTGATATTATAATCTATATTATGTTTATCAATTATTTCTTCTAACCTATACATATTTTCATTTATTAACTTTTTAGTATCATCATGATTATTAGAACTCATTAATATATCTGCTAACACTGGTTCTATTTCCGTTTTAATTAAATATTTTTCTGTTTGATCTTCTAGAGTATTAGAATTTGCTATAATTCTAAATCTAATGGCATCACTTGGTATTAAAACTTCATTTTCATTTTTACTTACACACACTACTAAAGTTATTAAAAATAAAATAACAATTAGCTTTTTCAACATAATCACCTGATTAAATATTGTCTAATTGTTATTTAATTTATTCATTAAAGATAAATAAATATCTAATTCTATTTGTTAGGTCACACTCAAATTTATAATTTGTAATGCCCTCTTCTTTTAAAAATTCTTCTAATAAATTTTCTTCATTATCTCCAATTTCAAAAGCCATAAAGCCATTTTTATTTAATTTATTTAGATTATTTTTAATTATTTTTTTATAAAAATAGATGCCTTCTTCATCCGCAAATAAGGCAATGCGCGGTTCATATTTTAAGACATTTTCAGCTACATAGCCATTCTTTGGAATATATGGTGGGTTTGAAATTATAATGTCATACATGTTTTCAAGTGGTTTAGTAATATCACTTTCATAAAAATTAATATCAACATTATTTTCCCTAGCATTAAGTTTGGCTAAATCTAGAGCATCCTTTGAAATATCTATGGCAGAAACTTCAGAATCTAATTCTTTTTTTAGGGCTATAGCAATACAACCACTACCAGTTCCAAGGTCAATAATATTTATTTTACGGTTAAATTTTTTAGCATAATCTATAGTTTTTTCTACTAAATATTCAGTTTCGGGACGAGGTATTAAAACATTCTCTGAAACATTAATGAGACTATTATAAAAATAAACATTGCCAATTAAATATTGAACTGGGTATCCGGACTTTATTTTGACAAGAATTTCTTCTATAGTTTTAGGATACTTTTCTTTTAGAAGTTCCCAATCTTTAAAACTTAAAAATTCTGGTTTATTCAAATTTTTCTCCAGCAAGTTTTAGTTTTAAATCTTCAGTTTGTAAAGCTTCAATGATTGGCTCTAAATCGCCATCCATAACTTTATCAAGATTCATTACAGAAAAGTTTATTCTATGGTCTGTTACTCTATTTTGTGGGTAATTATATGTTCTTATTTTTTCAGAACGGTCCCCAGTACCAATTTTTGATTTTCTTTCTATACCCATTTCTTGTTCTTCTTTTTGACGAATAGCATCATTTATTTTAATTTTAAGTAAGTTTAGAGCTCTTTCACGATTTTGAAGTTGGCTTCTTTCTGTTTGACAAGTTACAACTACACCAGTTGGAATATGGGTAAGTCTTACAGCAGAATTAGCAGTATTTACTGATTGTCCTCCTGCTCCACTTGAGTGATAAACATCCATTTTAATATCACTTTCTTTAATATCAATGTTAGATGTTTCAACTTCAGGCATAACCAAAACTGTTGCAGTTGATGTATGAATTCTACCACTTGCTTCCGTTTGAGGTACTCTTTGAACACGATGTGATCCACTTTCGTATTTTAGTTTAGAGTATACATTATCCCCTTTAACCATGAATTCGATTTGGGAAAATCCACCGCTGGTACCTTCAACAGCATGAATTACTTCAATTTTCCAACCATTATCTTCAGCATAATAAGAATACATTCTAAATAGGTCTCCCGCGAAGATATTGGCTTCATCTCCACCAGCTGCTCCTCTTATTTCCATGATAACATTCTTGCCGTCGAATTCATCCTTTGGTACTAAAAGAATTTCTAATTTTGCTTTTAATTCTTCTAGTTTTTGGGATAATTCTGTTATTTCACTTTGAGCTATATCTTTTAATTCTGGATCTTCTGCCATAGCCTCAGCTTGATGCAAATTATCATCAACTTTTTTGTATTCTTCATAAGTTTTAACTGTTTCTTCTAAATCACTTTGTTCTTTTGATAATTCTTTTAATTTATTAAAGTCATTTAATACTTCCGGTTTTACTAATTCTTCACTTAATTCATTATATCTTTTTTCTATTGCAATTAATCTATTAAACATAATTTCCTCCTTCTATTTTTATTAATAAATTATGGAAACTACGCTATAAGTTACTTTCGTCTTCTGGATCGTCCATTACAACAAAATCCGATAGGTCATCATCATCTACTACATCATCTGTTTCATCATCTTTGTCATAGAATATATCATCTTCTTCTTCAAGTTCAATATCTTCTTCAATGTCTTCTTCAATTAGTTCTTCTTCATCATCTTCATCTTCTTCAATAACAATATCTAATTTATGTCTTGATTGTAAATCCCAATAACCATTTTTTAACATAATAAATTTTTTATTGATACTCATAAGTTCAAAAAAATCTACTAATCTTTCATCAATAACTTCTTCAGGTAAATCTAAGACTTCACATACTTTTTTAAATATGTCTCGAAGTTTCATTTTTTTACCACTTTCTTGCAAAACTAAAGCTGCAATATCATCATAACCCATTAATTCTAACTCTTCTTTTGGCATTTCATTTAATTTCATAAACACTCTCCTTACATTTTATCTGGTGGTATTACTCCAATTAAATCAAGGGCATTTTTAATTGTTTGCCTTACTGATTTAATTAGTAATATTCTTTCTTTAGTTATTTCTTCATCTTCTGTAATTATCCTAATGCGTGAATAATAATTGTGAAAAGTATTTGCTAAATCATATACATAATTAGTAATTAAATGTGGTAGTTCTTTAGTTGCGGCATTTTTTACTACTTCTGGAAATGCATATACTTTTTCTAACACATTATATGAATCTTCTTCATTTAATGCATCCATTTTTGCAGGTATTTCATTAAAATCATTTTCTTTTAAGATTGATGAAATTCTTGCATAGGCATAACATACATAATAAACAGGATTTTCATTTGATTTAGATTTAGCTAGATTAAGGTCAAAATCCATTTGTGTATCTAAGCTGCTTTTAACAAAATAGTATCTGGCTGCATTAATGCCAACCTCATCAATTAATTCTTTTAAAGTAACAGATTTGCCTGTTCTTTTGCTCATTTTTACTACATCACCATCTTGGATTAAACGAACTAATTGTAAAAGTTTTACTTCAAGTTTTTCGGGATCATTACCTAAAGCTTTTACACTACTTTTAAGTCTAGCAACATAACCATGATGATCTGTTCCAAAGATATCAATCATTTTATCATAACCACGATTGTATTTATCTAAGTGATAAGCAATATCTGGAACTAAATAAGTTAAAGTTTTATCTTCCTTAACTAAAACATGGTCAACTTCATCAAATATACTACTGCATTTAAACCACAATGCTCCATCCCGTTCATAAGTATAACCATTTTTTGTTAATATGTCTATAATATTTTGTAAATTATATTTATTTCTTATTTCTTTTTCAGATGTATATACATCATAGTTGATACGATATTCTTTTAAATCAGCAATAATTTTCGCAATTAATTTTTCTGTTGCATAAGTTTTATAAAATTCAATATCTTTATCTAATAGAGAATCTTGATGTTCTTCATATAAATTTTTAGCCATTTCAATTATTTCTTTACCATGATATCCTTCATCAGGTAGCGGATAATCCTTACCACATACTTCATAGTATCTTGATTTTAGTGATTCACCTAAATTATTTATTTGGTTTCCGGCGTCATTAATATAATATTCTTCAGTTACATCAAAACCCGAAAAACGCATTATGCGGGCTAGAGAATCACCATAAGCACCACCACGAGCATTGCCTAGGTGAAGAATTCCCGTAGGATTGGCACTAACAAATTCGATATTTACTTTTTTACCATTACCAATATTTGATGAACCATATCTATCTTTTTCAGTGAGTACTTTTTTAATGTTTTCAACTAAATAATCTTTTTTGACAAAAAAGTTAATAAAACCAGGTGCTTTAACTTCCATTTTTGTTATGTTATCATTATTTATATTTTCAACTATGAGATTTGCTATTTCTAAGGGATTTTTACCTAAAACCTTAGTTAATTTCATAGCAATATTAGTAGAATAATCACCAAAATCTTTTTGTTTTGGTACATCTATTTCTACACTTATATCTTTAAAATCTAATTTTTTTAAACTATCATTTATAGCTTCAATAAGTAATTCTTTCATAACTATCCTTTCAATAAAATTTTAATTGTTTTTTCATCATCATCTAGTTTATATCTTAATTTAATTAAGTTATCTATTATTTCTAATTCCGATTCGATATCAAAACTACATGATTCTCCGGTATCAAATGTAAATGAGCAAATATTGTTATTAAAATCTATTTCCATATTATAATCTTTAGCTGTTCTTTTATACAATTTATTTTTAAAATTTATAAGATTTGTCACATCATCTTCTAGAAATTTTAGATACTCTCCTTCAGCGTATTCACATAAAGCATTTTCTAAATTTATTATGTCTTCATCATTACTTGTTAAGGTCCAATCTATTTTCAATAATAAGCACCTCGCTTTTTTTTCTAAAACATTATAGCATATGCTTTTATTATCCGCAATAAAAAGTGATAAAAGTTTAATAAAAATTTAGTTAAAAACAAAAATCAAATAATTTTCTTTGTCGAATTTTGGCTTGTTTTGTCGAATCGTGTCGAAGTGCTTGCAAACAAAAAAATAACAGCTATAATAGATAACCGTTACCTGTAATTGGTGCAGCGCCGACGGTCTTTTTAGCTAAAGACTCCAGGGGGTCATAGATATGATTCTTAAGAGGAGGTCAAGGTTGAGGAGACAGTTTATGATTAGAATATTAAAATCCTATATCATGATAATTATTAATATTAAAATAAAATTTAGTATTAATAAGAAAGACGCCACTAGAAAGTAGCGCCAAACCAATTTCTGGCGTTACCCAATATGGGTAACACTTACATATATAATATACCAAATTTCAAAATAAATTACAAGTTAATTACTCACAATTTCCGCCATTTTCCCTAAAATAGGTTTTAATATTTTCTACACTATGATCTATATTGGCCCAATCAGTAATATCTTTCAAATAAATTTGCATATTCTCATTACATTCTGGACAATCAAAATAATTATCATCCCCAATAGTTACAGTATAGTTATTATCTTCAATCGAACAATTTAGAGTTGCACTTGTAGCTTTATTACTAACTAATTCACTTGATTCTTTGCGAAAAACAGTAAAAGTAATAATACCTATAACCATCAACAAAATATATATAATAATAAGTATTCCAAAAACTTTAAGTATTTTAATAATTATTCCTGCTAGTTTTTCAGTATTAGATACTTTTTCTTCAATCACAGCTTTAATATCATTATCTAAAAGTTCATCAATACTTACATTAAGTATTTTTGATAACCCCTTTAATTGTTCGGGATTTGGTTGTGTACTACCAAGTTCCCAATTAGATATTGTTTGTCTAGTGACTCCTAGTTTTTCTGCTAAATCTTCTTGAGAATATCCTTTTTCCTTTCTTAATTTTAATATTTTGTTTCCTAAATCCATAATTTCTTCACCTCGATAACAATTATATATTAGTACCATTTTTATATCTACCAAAATAGTTTGGAAATTACGCAAAGTTTTTTAACATTTATGTATTTTTATGATTTTTCTTCCATTCTTTTATTTGTTCAAGTCTTTGTTTAAATTTAATTTCATTACCTTGAGTTGTTGGTTGATAATATGTTTTACCTAAAAGTGTTGGTGGCATACATTCCATGGTTGTGAGTTTATCTTCATAATCATGAGCATATTTATAACCCTTACCATAATTAAGATTTTGCATAAATTTAGTTGGAGCATTACGAATTTGTAGGGGCACTGGTTCAGCGATAGTATTTAGGGCATCCCTGCAAGCAAGCATATATGCAACATCACAGGCATTAGATTTAGGAGCAATACTCATATAAATAACCGCTTCTGCTAGGTGAACATTACACTCTGGCATACCAATAAAGTGACATGCTTGATAAACATTTATTGCAACATTTAGGGCATTAGTATCAGCAAGACCTATATCTTCTGATGCAAAACGAACTATTCTTCTAGCAATATAAAGTGGTTCTTCGCCCGCTTCAAGCATACGAGCAAGCCAATAAACGGCTGCATCAGGATCACTATTACGCATGGATTTATGAAGAGCTGAAATAATATTATAATGTTCTTCCCCATCTTTATCATAAAGTAGTGTTTTTTTAGTTAAACATTCTTCAATATTTTCACGAGTTACATGAATAACTCCATCTTTATCAATATCACTATTAGTAATAATCATATCAAGGGTTGTTAGGGCACTACGAGCATCGCCACTCGCAAATGTGGCAATAAATTTTAAATCATCTTCTGCTATTTCAACTTTACTTTTACCAAAACCTCTTTCATCAGTAATTGCTCGTTTTAAAAGGGTTAAAATATTTTCCACTGATAATTCTTTTAACACAAAAGTGCGACACCTAGATAAAAGAGCGTTGTTTATTTCAAATGAAGGATTTTCTGTTGTTGCCCCGATTAAAACAATGGCTCCTTTTTCCACAAATGGCAAAAAAGCATCTTGTTGAGCTTTATTAAACCTATGAATTTCATCAACAAACAAAATAGTTTTAATACCTAACTTTTTGTTATTATCGGCATCTTCCATTACTTTTTTTATTTCTTTAATTCCTGATGTTACCGCAGAAAAATTAATAAAATCTGATTTAGTTTCATGAGCAATAATCCGAGCGAGTGTTGTTTTACCTACCCCCGGTGGTCCCCAGAAAATCATTGATGAAACATTATCGCTTTCAATCATTTTCTTGAGTATTTTGCCATTCCCAATCAAATGCTCTTGACCAACAAATTCACTTAAATTTTTTGGACGCATTCTATAAGCCAGTGGTTCATATTTAACTTCATCAAAAAGTGATGCTTGTTCCATTTTATCCCTCCTTTTTAGTAATTAATATTATACAACAAAATAGCCAAACCGCATATAGATTTGGCTAAATATTTTATTTCATTAGAATATTACATTCTATATCTTTATTAATAAAATTTTTAAAATTAATAGCATCTTCTTTAGTACCTACAATTAAACCATAATGAATTGGTACAACTACTTTAGGTTTAATTTCATTAACTAACTCTGCTGCTTCCAAAGGATTCATTGTATATGTTCCTCCGATAGGAACAAATGCTACATCACATGAAACTTTTCTATTTTCTTCAGTAATATCAGTATCACCAGCAATATAATAAGTTGTATTGTCTTTTTTTATTATATAACCCACCCAATTATTATCTTTAGGATGAAAATTCTTATTCGTGTTATATGCCGGAATTGTTTTAAAATTAATTCCAAGAACATTATATTCTCCACTTGGTTTTACAACTATTATATGTTCTTTATCAAAACCAAATTCTAGTGCTTTTATTTCTAAATCACTAGGTATTACAATTATAGTATTATCCTTTATTACTTTCTTTAAATCATCTTCTGAATAATGATCATAATGACTATGAGTAATAAATACTATATCAGCATCATTATAATCTTTATTTATTTTGTATGGATCAAAATAAATAACTAACCCTTTATTAATTTTAATACTACTATGAATTAATACTTCAACATTATCTAACATAAAATCATCTCTTTCTTAACTTGGTATTGTGAAAAGTTATATACTTTTCACTACCTATATTTCCTTTCTTTATCGAGAATAATTAACATTTTTGTTAATCACCTCTATTTTTATCAATTTTATCTATTAAAAAATGACAGATACCTGTATAATAATTTTAGACAATATAGAAAGAAGGTATCTGTCATGTCTAAAATTTTATCACTTATTGTTCAAATTTTAAATACTTTTAATAAATTTATTTGGAAAATTATTAAATTTTTATCCAAATACATAGAAATTGATGATATTAATCACAATAATAATGATATTGCCAATATTAAATATCGTAGATTTAATGTCGATTCTACACCACCCATTATTGAACCTTTTGTAAGCATTGAACACAAAGATTATAAACAACTTATTAAAAATAATAACATTAAACCTGTAAACCGTCGTAATGGTAAACAAATAACTATTAATATTAATTGTCCTTGCTGTGGTGCTCCTAAAGAATATCTTTACGATAATAATGGTAAATCAACTCAATTTGAATGCAAAGTCTGTTCTTTTATCTTTTCTAATAATTCTAACAAAGCTAAAGATATTATATTAAAATGTCCTCATTGCCAACACTGTTTGGACCATAAACATGAAAGAAAAGATTTTGATGTTTATATTTGTCCAAATTATAAATGCCCTTATTATATTAAAAACAAAAACAAGTTATCTAAAGAGGACAAAAAACTATATAAATCTAATCCTTCGGCATTTTCTTTGCATTATTCTTATCGCAAATATAATATCACTATCCCCGAGCTTCAAGAAGATTATCGTAATTTTATTAAATCTCCAGTTGATTTAACTAAAATCTATTCTTCTGATCATATTGTTGGATTATGCCTTACTTATCATGTTAATTATAGTCTATCTTATCGTCAAACAGCTTCTATATTAGCTGATGTTCACGGTGTCTTTATTTCTTATAGGACTGTTGAAAATTATTGTAAAGCTGTTTCTTGTTTAGTTCAACCACTTTTAGAATATTATCCTTATGATTTATCTAATCAAATTGCTGCTGATGAAACTTATATCAAGATAAAAGGAATAACTAATTACATTTTCTTCTTCTTTGATGCTATAAAGAAAATCATAACTTCCTATAGAGTTTTTTCTAAAAGAGATTCTTTATCTGCAATTCAAGCTTCTTATTCTACTCTTTCTAAATATAATGAAATTCCTGATAGTCTAAAGTTTATTACTGATGGAAATCCCATTTATAATGTTGCTCACGAATATTGGAGACAACATGGTTATAATTTTGATTTGCATCAGGTTATTGGACTTTCTAATAAAGATGAAATTTCTAAAGAGTATCGTAGTCAAAAGCAAATTATTGAAAGACTTAATAGAACACTTAAATATTATTATAGACCTAAAGGTGGTTTTAATTCCCTTGATGATGCTAATAATTATATGGTTCTTTTTGCTACTTGCTTTAATTTCTTAAGACCTCATTATGCTCTTAAATATAAAGTTCCTGTAGAAATTCCCGCTATTCAAGAATTACCTAATATGCCTGCGAAATGGCTTAAACTTATAGAACTTTCTGCTGAATATATGATTAAATAATTTCTTTTTTATTTAATATATTCTAATCTTTTTAGCATGCAATAATTTCCATTTTTATCATCTTTTTCTAATAATTATTATCTGTATTTCAAAGAACAATATCTATTTATAACATCTTCTGATGTTATAACCATTATTTTTTCATTTGGGATTAGTTTTCCATAAAACTTTTCCCACTACCCTTAACTTAATTATAACATTAATTAAAGAAAAAAAGTAGTATACACTACTCAATTCTAAATGGATTATCAATTGAACCATCACCAGAGACATAGGTAACATTGGAGTTGAGATAGAAAACAGGCCTTATAATATAAACATCAGTATCAGCATATACCCCATGAGAGTTTATGTAAAATTAGTAATATTTCTATTGATTGGATTTTAGGAAGAATATAATTTTCTTTATCGAATTTTGATATGTTTTGTCGAATCATGTCGAAGTGCTTGCAAATAAAAAAATAACAGCTATAATAGATAACTGTTATCTGTATTTGGGATAGCTCTGCTAGTCCATTTCTTTCTCCTCCTCTAAAAGGATTATGAAAGTAAAGGGGATGATGCGATGAACGAAGAACATTTCGTTCAATTAGTCATAGTTATTGTTCTTATCATCCTTGGCAAGGACAATAATAAAGACGCTAACAATTAAAAGTAGCGTCACCATCTAATTTGGTAGGCGTTTCCTGAATACAGGTAACACTTACATATATAATATACCAAAATTTAAAATAAATTACAATATTTTTTAATTTGCTTTTTTATATAAATGGTCGAATTTTCAATTAACCATGAATTACATATACGAATGCTGTTGACAAAGGATTTTTTATTAAATAATCTATTTTCATTGGACTCCTTTTACTTTATATTTTCTTTTAGAAATTCTATTCTTTTTTGCATACTATCTTTAGTTATTTTGCTTTTTAAGATAATATCATAACCATGAACAGTTCCTTTAGTTTTTACTAATTTTACATTAGTGTTTTTTTCTTTTAATCTATTATAATAATTAATTCCTTCATCATGCAAAGGATCAAATTCCGCAATTTCAATATAAGTATTAGGAATATTATTTTTTAGAGTGGCTTGCATTGGTGATGCTTCTATTTTTTCATAATCATTAAGGTTTTTCAAAAACATTTGCCACATTTTTTTGTTATTTTTGCTATTCCACATTGGTGTATTATAATACTTTTTCATAGACTTTGTTTCCGTCATGGCATCAGTGCCTGGATATATTAACATTTGCGCACAGATAGAATCTAGCGCATTTGTTACATAAGTGGCTAATATAGCACCAGCACTATCTCCCCCGATGATAATTTTTTCTTTATTTATTCCTAATTTTTCATAATTTTTTATAACCCATTCATAGGTATTTATGGCATCTTCTTTTATTTCCTTATAAGTATATTTTGGTAGTAGTCGATAATCCGGAAAAATGACTTTTAGTTTAGCATATTTAGCATAAATTGCTACTCTTTTCTTGTGAAAGGGAGAAGCCTTATAACCAAATCCACCGCCATGAAAATATATTAAACAAGGTAAATCATCATTACTATTTTTAGGTTCAAATACATATGTTTTTATATTATTGTTAAAATATTTTTTTATTTTAACATCTTTAGAAATGGGAGTTAATGCAAATAATATAGTTAATGGTATTCTAGATAATGATATAGTAAATTTATTAAATGGTATTTTAATAAATTTACATAAGAAAAAGTCTTTATTAATATTATATTTCATATTTTACTCCTAAATCTATTTAAATTATAACATTTATTTAAATAAAAACATAGTATTAATCTACTATGTGACATGTTCTAAATTACCTATTATTTTATAAATATATCTTTAAAATTATTATAATCATCTAAATAAACTTCTATATCCTCAAATTTAGTATCTTCTAGAAAACAAATAGTAAAATTATTTTCACCATTATATTCTATACATTTGGCATTTTGACTATTGCCAGACTAATCATAAAAATAAGCATTTTTATCAATATATTATTTTGCCTCTTTTTCTTCAATAATTTTTTTCACCAAATTAACTATTCCATTATTTGTTGTGGCATTAACTGTGATTGTACCAACCAATAAAAATGTACAAATACATAGTACAAAAGCAATTTTTTCTTTTTGCTATTTCTTTTTATTTCTTCATTTAAAAATTTATTATATGTATTTTTAATTATATTATCAATTATTTTATAAACATAATTACTATATTTTTCTATAATCAAATTTATATCATCTTCCAACATCACTACCTCCTTAAAACTAATTCATTATAAAGATGTTTTAATTTATAAAAAAGTCACAAAAAAAAGAACAAATTAAATAAATTGTTCTATGTATCAAATTCATAATAATAAAAATAATTAGTATCAGTGTCATATAAAACAATAGTAAAATTAAAGGAATATCTATCAAATAAATCTTCATCACTATGGATATCTGTTGCTTCATCGCTTCTATCTATAAATAAATAATAACCGTTTTTTATTTCAGAAATTCCCATATCTAGAGCTAGTTCATAACTATAATAAGCTCTATCTTTATATCCCCCATACATAATTAAATCTAAATTTCTAGAAAAAGGTAACTCTTGCCAAGAATCTAATTGCTTTATAAAATCATCAGAACACTTTGTCTTAACAAAATAATATCCATCTCCAAGCAAACCACCATGAGTATCATTATCAATTAAAATAGAACATGAAGAAATATCTACTCCGATTTCTTTTTTTATATAGTCATCAGTAAATACTTGTAATAATGATTTTAATAATTCCCAAGCTATAATTCCTAAAACAATATATAAACTAATTTTAAAATACTTATTCATAAAACTCCTAATACTTTATATGTTCAATCATTTTAACAATTAAAACAATTAATAATATTACACCAAGAGCTATTACTAAACACCCGATAAAGGTAGAATCTCTAAATAAAAGAACACCTAAAATAATTATGCCAATTAAAACTAATGCTAATATAATAGCTAGTATAATTCTAATTACAAGAGGAATCTTTTTATTTGGTAGGGCATCAATACTACCATCTAGTAACAATTCTAATATAAGTTCAATAAATTCATCCATACAAACCTTCCTAAATTTAATTATAATAAATTTCTTGTTAAATTAATTATATCATATTTTTTAATAAATAAAAAAATATACAATAATCATTATGAATATTATATATTTTTTCAACTATTTTTATAAAATTGCATGTTTTTGGCACCACTTTTCGACCAAAAATGCATTTTTTCGGCACCACTTTTTGATTAAAATTGCATGTTTTTGGCACCACTTTTAGTTTTTGGCTATTTTTTTCATATTTTTACTAGCATTAATTATCATATATAAAGACATTAGAAAGTTAATTAAACAAACCACAAAGCCTAAAGCTCCAGTCATTGTCATTTTAAGTGAAGAATCATCACCAAACTTACTAATCATAGCTACTTCTAGAGAAATCATAGCAACCATAGCTACAGTTAAATTAATAAATTTACTAGCTTGTAATACTGGACTTGCATTTTTACGATAATTTATAGCATTAATAATTGCTACAATAATTAAATAAAAATCATACAAAGCAACAATATATATAATTGAACCGGCATAAGTTATTTCTTGATTATTATGAATTATTAAAATGATTATACCAACTAAAACTATGTTAAGAAGCAATAAAACAATTCCACATCTTTTTAATTTTTTATATTCTTGTAACTTATTAACTCCAAATTCTTTTATATTATGAACTAAAGACAAACGCATTATAAATAAAAGTAAATAATAAATAGCAAAGGTGATAAACCAAACAGAACCATAATACACTCCAACACAAAAATTAAATATAGAATAACTAACATTTAGAGCTGTTGAAAAATAAATACTTGTTTTAGTTACAGTTGTATAATTACTTTGATATAATTGATATAATTTGGTATTTTTTAAAAAATTATTACTAAATTTACAAGCCTTGCAAAACCAGACAATAAATATAATTAAAGCATAAGTTGATAAAAGATAAGTAATATATGCTAGTGGTGTATCTTCTAAATGTCTTACAAAAACATAAATAAGCAATATAAAACTTAAATTAAATATTATAAAACCAAGTATTTTACTGGGATTAAAAAATTTCTTCATATTTAATAACTAAAAAGAAAAGAAAGTTTTATCTTTCTATTCCTTAACCCCTTTAATATAAGAATATATTGGATAGTTAAGTACACATACAAGTAAGCCTACAATACCAGTTATAATGCCTACAATCATATCAGTTTTAGTAGCGGTATCAATCATTACTCGGCTCATACCAAAGCCCATAACTAAGGCTCCAACTACACCGATAATCCAAGTTGCCACAATTCCCCAGTTAATTTTACCACTCATTTTTCTTGGATGATGCTTCCGATAAATTGGAATTATACAAAGTAAAACTATAAAACCAATAATAGCAACAACTACTCCAGCATTAAATAAATCCCATTCTGGTATTAGCGTCATACACATACCAATTGCAAATATTAACCCACCAATAGATCCTAATATTATTTCTAATAAAGTATCTTTTTTCATAACTCCCTCCTATTTTTCTTCTCTTTCTTTTTGTTCGCTTTTTAATCTTTCTTTAGCTTCTTCAACAGTTTCACCATCTTTGGTTAAAAATTCTGATACGAATTTATCTTCGATTTTAGTATAGCCTTTAACAACACCATCACTCATTTTGTTAAAACCTTCGACAACTCCATCGCTCATCTTTTTAAAACCAGTTGTAACTCCTTCAGCTATTTTTTCATTAGCTTGAACAATTTTAGATTTTGCCATTTTTTTACCTCCAATCCATTAAACAACACTTGTCTGTTTAATACAATTTTAGTATAATATTTTTGAAAGTTTATTTCAATCAACAATTTTTAAACATGTGTTGGAATAAAGGAGGATTATGAATAAAGCAAATAATAAAAGAAGAAAAGAATCTCAAGAAAAAATAGAAAAAGAATTTGTCCATTTAATTCAAACTAAAGAACTAAATGAAATAACCGTCAGTGAAATATGTAAAAATACCAAATTAAATCGTTCCACATTTTATGCAAATTACTTAGATATCTATGATTTAGCTGATAAAATAAAAGATAGACTTATAGAAGATGTTACCGACCTTTATGAAGATGAACGAACTAAAGGATATAACTCCAATAACTTTACTAAAATATTTTATTTAGTAAAAGAAAATCCTTTATTTTTTAAAACTTACTTTAAATTAGAAAGCGATATTTTTACTAGTAATCAAAAATATCTTTATGATACTAATCTTTCAAAATTATTTTATAATGACTTATATATCGATTATCATATTGTCTTTTTTAAAGCTGGATTTAATGCCATATTAAAAAAATGGTTAGATAATGGCTGTATTGAATCACCAGAAGAATTAATGGATATTATTAAAGCATAATATAAAGGTAAAATTAATTAAACAATTCTAGCATTTAAAAAGCAACCAATGGGTTGCTTTTTAAAGCGGCACCTAGTGTCTTTGCTCATCTAAGAATTATCTTAGGCCACATGACCAAAACTATTCATAAATAATTTGTGAAAAATCTTTAATTAAGTCCAAAATAATCAAACAAATCATCGTCATTGGTACTAACAAATTCATAAACAAAAGATTCACTATCATCAACTCTAAGGCTAATATTACCATTAGCAAAATCTGTAATATCTATATAAAATGTAGCACCATTACAATCAAAGCTATAATTATTTACATCTACTGCTGTAAAATTAGAAACATCTCCGCTGTAAAAAGGTTCTGATGCAAACCATCCTAACATAAAATGATTAGGATTAAAAGAAGCTATAACCATATCACTTTTTTGACTAACAGATGCCCAATTTCCTGTAAGCATTGTAAATTATTCTAAAGATGTATAAGGAACTACTTCTGGTTCTTTTTCTTCTTCATTATTTTCGTTATTTTCTTCTGTAGTATTATTTTGTTCATTATTATTCACATCATTAATATTATTTGAAACATCATTATTATCTTCACTTATTTTATCATACACCAAATAAGCGATAACTCCTAGAACTAATACTATTAAAATAGCCACCAATATTATTAATATTTTCGTATTTTTATTTTCCATTTTTCTACTCCATTACTTACTTTCTTTATGTTTTTTAAAATCCTTACTTAATTTTGCTTCACCCACTAAATCGATGATTGCTCCAAGCATTGCAAATACTCCCCCGATAACAAAACAAATTATTTGAGTATCAGTATTTATAACAAAAATCATAGTAACAATAACTAATGCTAATCCAAGTATTGCCATAACTGAACCAATATTCATAAGTTTAATACTTATATGTTTTTCATCTTTTGCTAACTTTTTAAAATCCTTCTTATTCATTTTATGCTCCCTTCTATCATAATTATATATAATTTTATTTTAAAAGTCTATACTAACAAATTAAGAAAAACAATAAGTCGCTTGGAACTTATTGTTTTTTTAAAATTCTTTTTTCAAATATATTTTTTTAGATATTAAATAAGAAATTACTAAAACTATAATTAAAGTAATAGGAATAATCAAATAATAATACTTATCAAAAAACACTATAAAATTATTAGCATCGACATTAAAGTTTTTAAGTAAAAAGCCAATTAATAAGGCAATACCAAATATTCCTACAAATATACCAATTCTACCCTTTTCTACTCCAAACTTATATATTAAAGGAAACATAATAGCTTCTAATATAATAATTGATGCAGCACAAATTAATACATTAGCAATTATTTCTTGAAAATTTATATTATTATAAATTAAACCAATAATAAGACTTATAATAATTGTAAAAATAACTGCAATAAATATCAATATAATAGATGCTATATATTTAGATTTAACAATATCTTTTCTACTAACTGGCATACTTATAGCATAAGCATCCCACGAATTATATTCATCATAACTAAATGTTGTTATAAAAATCATCATACTAATAAATGTTGGAATATAATAAATGATGCTTACATCTTCTAAAGAAATAATTATAAATACTACTAAAAATAAAAGTGCATATTTTAAATTACCTTTAATCATTAATAAATCTTTTTTAATTAATCCCTTCATTTTTATCTCCTTTTATAATTAAAACCATTAAATCTTCTAAAGTGATATTATCAATTATCATATCTTTATATTTTTTCTTTATTTTAGCTTTATCACTAACAAGCATCTCATAATCATATTTATTTTTCTTATAAGTTATATAATCATTTTTATCAATATTTGTAAATTTATCTATATCACATTTCAAAATACCATAATTATCTAATAATTCATCCCTATTTTTATTTAAAATTACTTTTCCCTTATTAATAAATATTATTTCATCAGCAATATGTTCTAAATCGCTAGTTATATGAGTTGAAA
Source organism: uncultured Mycoplasmatota bacterium (assembly GCA_900546715.1). Taxonomy (GTDB): domain Bacteria; phylum Bacillota_I; class Bacilli_A; order RF39; family UBA660; genus Onthocola_B. The sequence continues at coordinate 28,428 of UREA01000001.1, forward strand.
ATAAAATTGTATGTTCCTCATCAGCAATAAATTTTAAAAATATTTCTAAAACTTCACTTCTAACGACAGGATCTAGGCCACTGGTAGGTTCATCTAAAATTAAAAGTTTAGGGTGATGCGCTAAAGCGGCAGCAATTTCTAATTTTTTCTTCATGCCTTTAGATAATTTTTTAATCATGCTATTATGAGGCAAATTAAACTCATTTAGATATTTAAAATATAATAAGCTATCCCAATTTTGATAAATACCTTTCATTATCTTATCTAAATCTTTCGGACATAATATCTCTGGAAAAAAAGAATTATCTAAAACTACTCCAATATCTTCTTTAATTAATACTTCATTTTTATCTAAATTTTTATTAAATATTTTAATTTCTCCTTTATTTTTTAATAAAATACCTAATATAGTTTTAATTAAAGTAGTTTTACCAGCTCCATTTTCGCCGATTAAACCGATTATTTCACCTGAACTAATATTTAAATTTATTTCTCCTAGAGTAAAGGATTCAGGATATTTTTTTACTAAATCTTTAATTTCTATTGCTTTATTCATTTTCATCATCTCCATAAAATATATTTAAAAGCTCAATTAATTCATCTTTACTTATATTAAAATTCTTGGCAATGTCTATCATTTTTTCTAAATATTTTTCAATATCTTTTTGGGCTTGTTCTTTAACAAGTTCACTATTTTTCGGAGCAACAAATGTTCCTTTACCTTGTCTTGATACAATATATCCTTCGCTTTCTAATTCATCATAAGCTTTTTTTATCGTCATTACACTTATTTTAATATCTTGTGCTAAAGCTCTAATTGAAGGTAAAGCCTCATCTTCTTTTAATTCCCCATCCATTATTTGATTGATAATGGCATTTTTAATTTGTTCATATATCGGAGTAGAACTACTATTACTTATTATTATTCGCATTATTGCCTCCTTGTTATACAGTATATAACAGTATATGACAGTTGTCAATAATATATTATAAAAAAAAATAAAAAAGTATGCTATTTGCATACAATTTTATCTTTAACTTCAAAGCCTAGATCAGTAATCTTTTTAATTACTTCATCTAACACACTCTCTTTTTTTACAGTAATAGTTAATACTTTAGTATCAAGAGTTATATCATAACTTATAACCCCTTTAATATTTTCTACTACATTTTTAATACGGGTTACACAACCAACACATTTAATTCCATCAATTGTTAATTCATATTTCATATTTTCATCCTCCTTAGTCTTAACGAATTTAACACAACAGTTATACTACTAATAACCATAGCAATACTACCAATCATTGGGCTTAAAACAAAACCAAAGCTAGCAAATACACCAGATGCAATTGGTATCATACATACATTATATAAAAATGCCCAAAATAAATTCTGTTTAATAATTTTATATGCCTTTTTACTTATTTTTATTAAATCTAAAATGTTATTAATATCATTATTCATAAGTATAACATCTGCTGAATCTAGTGCAATATCCGTTCCTTCATTAATACTTATAGCAACACTTGCTTTCGTTAAAGCTGGTGCATCATTTATACCATCACCAACCATAGCAACAAACTTGCCTTCATTAATTAAATCAGCAATGTATTTATCCTTATCCTGCGGCAGTGCATTAGCAATGACTTCTTTAATTCCTACTTCTTTAGCAATAATACCTGCAGTAATAGGATTATCACCCGTTAACATATATACATCGATATTATTTTTACTAAATTCTTTAATAGCTTTTTTTACATCTTTTCTTATAGTATCACGAACTCCAATTAATGCAAGTACTTTTTTATTTTCAATCACATAAACTATACTACAACCACTATTTATTAACTCAGAATAATCATCCGCATAGTTATTGCGAATTTTTAGTTTTTCTAAAAAATTTGCATTACCTAAATAATAAGTTTTATTATTAATACTCCCTTTAATCCCTACTCCATTTATAACTTCATAATTACTAACATCTAATTTTTCTTTTGTACTAAATGCTGATGATATCGGATGATTAGAAAGAGATTCTATATTACCAACAATATTTAATAATTCTGAATCATTCAGCTTCGAATAATTAAATACTTTATATATATTTAACTTACCATTTGTTAAAGTCCCGGTTTTATCAAAAACTATTGTATCAATATTGCGAGCCGTTTCTATTACATCACCATTTTTAAGAAATATTCCCCTTTCAGCACAAAGCCCATTACTTACTACAACTACTAAAGGAACTGCTAAGCCTATTGCACAAGGACAAGCAACAACTAACACTGTTACAAAGTATATTAAAGATTCACTGAAAGACGCACCTAAAAATAAATGAACAATAAAAGTAATAAAAGCAATAATAAATACTATTGGGACAAAATAACCACTTATTTTATCAGCTAGTTTTTGAATTTTACTTTTATTAGATGTTGCATTAATTACTATTTCAATTATTTTAGAAATCGTTGAATTTTTACCAATATTTGTAGCCTTATATTCTAAAAATCCATCATAAAGTATAGAACCAGCGATAACTTTTGCTTCTTTAGTCTTTAATACTGGCTTACTTTCTCCAGTAATAAATGATTCATCGACATAACTTTTGCCACTCTCAACTATACCATCAACTGCTATTTTCTCTCCAGCCCTACTAATTAAAATATCCCCCGATTTAACCTCATCAATTGTTACTTTAATTTCTTTGTTCTTCTTTTTTAATATCGCATAATCTGGAGTTATTTGGACTAAATCACTTAAAGCACTCTTTGTTTTATCTTTACTAATACCTTCAATAAATCTTCCTAATTTAATAAAATAAATAATCATACAAGTTGATTCAAAATATAAATTATGAACAAATTCTGTATTTCCTAAAATAATCTCTATAAAGCCATAAAGACTATATAAAAAGCTACATACCACACTAAACATTACTAAAGTATCCATATTAGGAATTAAATGAATTAAATTTTTCCAACCATTTTTTATAATATCAAATCCATATATTAAGAAAATTATTGCAACAATAAACATAAATGATGCAAGTATTATTGGATGATTATGATTAAGAAGTAAAACATTTGGTAAATTAAACATGTGATTCATTCCTACATACATCATAAAAATTATCAATATACCTAAAACAATTAATTTTATCTTCTCGGACTTTTTATTTTCAACTTCACTTATATTTTTAAATTCTCCAGCACTTCTAAATCCGGCGTTTTCTATATATTTTTCAATATCACTTATGAGTATTTTATCATACTCGATAGTAGCAATACTTAATACCAAATTGACATTTGCACTAATTATCCCTTTTTGTTTATTTAAATATTTTTCTAAACCAGATGAACAAGCACTACAAGTCATCCCCGATATTTTTAATACTATTTTTTTCATAAACATCACTAATATTATATAACATTTAAGAGATTTTGGGTATATTTTGCAAGTTTTTTTAATTTTTTTAACATCTTCGACAAGATTCGACAAAAAATTTACATTTAATGTGGTATTATAGCAAACCAAAAGGAGAATTTATATGTATTTAAGTTATGAAAAATATTTTGAAAAAGTCAAAAACGACATTTCAAATGAATCTGAAAGTATTGAAAGAAAGGTATATGAACTAATATCTTGTTACTTTAAAACAAATATTATTCCCACAGAAAAATATAAAGAATATATCACTTTGGGAATAATTAATAGATATTATATGTATAAAGATGTATATTCCAAAATATCAACAAGTGAAGATTCATTTACGAGCTATGCTATAAAAGATAATAACGGATATTATAATTTAGAAGATTTTTTATTAAATAGATTATTTAATAATTTAAAAAAAGTTTATATAAACCATGATCCAAATGCTAATACTAACTATTATCAAACTCGTAATAAAGCTATTTACTTTACTCATGATGCTTTAAGTAAATATATTGTGGACATTCCCGATATTCCGGATAATATTAATGAGTATATTAAAAAATACTTTAATATGTTTATAGCTCAAGTATTTGACCATGAATTAGGTCATGCTCTAAAAATTAAATGTTCTAATGGTATTTCTATTTATCATGATAATAGAAACTTATTATATGAAAAATTAAGTGATGTGTTAGAAAAAAACAAAATAGAATTATTAGAAGATATTTCTTTAGAAAGAATAAAAAGTGATAATGAAATATTTATGGATATCCTACATGATTTGAGGACAATTTATAATAATAAATATAATAATATTATAAAAAATGATAATGAAATTAATTTTAATGTTGGGTTAAATAATATGAGTTTACAAAAATATGAGTATATAAATGAATTATTTCAAGAAGTGGAATCAAGATATAATATGAATTCTTTTGATGAACCGAATTGTAAAAAATTTATTAGTGTTAAGGGTAGTTATCTCAATATAACTCGTCCATTTAGTGTTTATAGTGCAATTTATAATTATGGTGATATAATGCTTTCATTAATTGGTTTAAAAGATTTCTTTCAAATAAATTATTTAGATTCTACTAAAGTATTACAAAAATTCAATAAGGATTATAAAAGAATATCTAAAAGTATTTTTAATAATAATTTATCTGCTATAAATAATATAAATATAACTCTTGAAAAAATAATAAATAATCAATTAGAAAAAGATTATTTAAAATTAGATTTATTTTTAACTAAATGTTATGAACAGAAAATAGATGAAATGTTAAAATCTAAAATAAGTATTGAGAAAATAGATAAATTAATAATAGATACTAGTAATATTATAAACAAACTTACTTTAAATAAATCTACTCAATTAGAACATACAGTTATTTTAAAAAATATCTTAAATAAATTAATATTTAAAAAAAGATTGTTAACCAAATAACAATCTATTTCTTTTTATTTATTAATTTAGTTATTAAACAAGTAAAACTTACAATAAATATCACTATCCCTAAACATTCTAAATAAAACATAACAGGACTTTGATTATAATCAAAAAACTTAAAATCTACAAGTAATAACATATCTTGCCATAATCTATGTTTAATAAAGGCATATATACCATAAATAATAACAAGAATTAAAATAACATAAACCGCATATTCAAAGTTGCTATTTTTTAATTTGTTTTTCATTTTATAAACAAAGGCATTTAGATGCATTCCTATGTGAATTGCCATAAGTATAAAACACCAAGATGTTGCTATTAAATGAAGTCTTCTACCAATATTAGTTGTAGTAATTCCTAAAAATGCAAATACTTCACTAGATATCATAATACTACTAATCATCGTACCAAGCATAGCTATAAGTAATAAAGCATCAATTACTAAACTAAATATCCTCCCAAAATTATACTTTCCTTTAAATAAATTTTTATAATAACGATAATTTATTATGTGATGGATTATAAATAAAACAAAGGTAGTTATTCCTATATATTCATGAATTTTATTATCCGTAATATGATAACCCATTAGGATAATTATTAAAATAAACATTATTATATCAATTATAATTCTTAATTTTTTCATATTAATCAACCATTGCTCCATTTGCGACTAATTTATCGGTTGTAAGAAGTACTACACCATCTGGTGTTTCTGCACCTAGTACTAAAACTTCACTTTTAACTTCACTTACCTTAAGTGGTGGAAAATTAACTACTGCTACAACTTGTTTACCAATTAAATCACTTGGTTCATAAAGTTTAGTTATTTGTGCCGAAGTATTTTTAATACGGCATCTCCAAAATCAATCCTCATTTTATATGCGGGTTTTCTTGCTCCTTTATTTATACTAGCATCAATTATTGTTCCAACTTTTAATTCTATTTTTTTAAAATCATCTAAACTTATCATAAATCACCCATATAACCTTTTCAAATATATTTTTTTATCATCATGTATAATCACAATAATATCTTGATCATCTTTATCTTGAATATTTTTACCGTAGATACTATCTAGTGGTCCAAAACTAAGTAAATATAAAATATTTAATAATTCTTCATGCATAATTATTTTATCATGAACTACCGGATTATATCCCGCAAATTCTATATTTAGAATATATTCCTTTTCTAAATCTTTTAATGTATATTTAAATTTATCAATATTTATAATTTCTAAAGTTTTCATTATCTTCCTCTGCCTCCGTTTAATCTCGGAGCATTTAATTCTTCTAAATTAGTATCCATCATTAAAAATCCCCCTCCAACACTTTCAAGTTCTGGAAAATCAGCACTCTTTAAAACAGTAGTATAATTCATAAAATTATTTCCTATAACTTTAACCTTCGGCAAATATATTGTTAACATCGAATTATTAGAATATAAGAAGTTATCTCCAATTGCCTCAGCATTTGCTAAATCTATTTGTTCTAATGTTTTATTATGTCTTAAAAAGTTATCTCCAATTACTTTTACTATATTATTAATAAGTCCAATTATTTGATTGTATTTATTAATAATTATTTGAATCTCACCATTTTCTGTTATAATTATAATTCTTTTATTTTCTCCTTCATTTATAATACTTATCTTTACTATATCTTTTATAGTATCAGCTAAAGAGTCTCTTAAAAAATCATCATACACACTAATTTTTTTATTCACTAAATCTAATACAAAATAATCCATTATTACATATTTTTCATGAGCATACTCTTTTACTTCAAAATTATCAACAATAATATTATCGGGACAATAATATATGTTATTAAATTCAAAATTATATTTATAATATTTACCATCAGTTGCTTTAACATAACCGGGGATATCTAATTTTTTATTAAAAATTCTTTGTTCCAAACCATAATATTTTGCAAAACTATCAGTTAAACCAGGAATAATATTATCTAAATTATTCGAAAAAGTAGCATCAGGATCATTAACTGAATGATTATATCTGTTTTTAATTGATAAAGTGTGAGCATCATCTTTAGTAAACTGAATACTTATCACACTTGTTCCATATAAATCTTGCCTTTTAGGATTTTTAAAATCTTCTCTTTTTATATCATCTACATTTTCTTTAACCGCAAAGAAGACAAAAGATGATTCAAGTCTATTTAACCAAAAGAAACAAAGTTCTTCTCCAGGTGCATAATATTTTTTAAACTTGGTCATATCTTCTTCACTCTTACACTCATATAAAATATAACCGGCTTCCCTAAGTAATTCACTAGGTGTTTTATCACTACGCATTACAAAATTATTTTCCACATCAACAAAGCTATAAATAAAATTTTTAAAATCATATTCTAGATTATTGGCTACAATATCTTGACATAGATAATGACTTTCATGAAAATTATTTAATAGTATTTGGGATAATAAACCACGCTTTTCAAGCAAGCTCGGAAATAAATCACGGCATAAATGCATCATATCTTCGCCGTATTTTTTCTTGATAATTTTTAAATCTTCTGTCATTTGTTCTCCTTAAAATAATGCTATTATCTTTGGTAAAAAGATGATTAAACCAACAACTGCAGAACCAATAGCAAATACAAGTACTCCACCAGCAGATACATCTTTAGCAAGTTTTGCTCTTTCATCCTTTTCTGGCATAGCAATATTTACTACTTGTTCAATTGCGGTATTAAACATCTCTCCACCAATAACTATTGAAAACCAACAAATACAAACAATCCATTCGGTTACACTTATCTTAAAAATTATTCCCATAATTATAACCAGTAACATAATTGATACATGAATTTTCATATTTCTCTCAGTCCAAAATGCTGAAGCAATACCAATAAATGCATATTTAAAACTATTAATTAATTTCTTATTTTTCATAAATAACACATCCAACAAAATTATAACATAATATAAAGAAAAATGCCTTAAATTTAAGACATTTTATAAACCTAAAGAATCAATCCATTCTTCGACATCACTCATAGCACGATTAACATTATCACCTAAAACGGTAAAACCATCCGTTACTGTTGCATCTGGTTCTAATTCTCTAATTGTTTCAACAGTTCTAGATAATCCACTACCACCAGAGGTATTAAATGGTGCTATAGTTTTTCCAGATAAATCATAAGTATCAAAGAATGTATAAATAATCATTGGCATATCGCCCCACCAATTAGGGTATCCAATAAAAATAGTATCATAATCCTCTATATCAATATTTAAATCATTAAATTCTGGTCTAGCATCACTTTGTTGTTCTTCCTGAGCTACATCTAAAAGATCATTGTAATCTTCTGGATAAGCAACAGTTGGTTCAAGTGCTATGATATCTCCACCAACATAATTGTGAATAAAGTTAGCTAATATTTCTGTATTACCACTATTAGAAAAATATACTACTAATGTAGATAATTCATCTGTTTCATTATCATTATTATTATTTTCATTATTAACATTATTATTGTTATTATTAACTGGAGATTTTTCATTTTTTTCTTCACTATCTCTAGTAAATAAGTAAATTCCGCCACCAATTAATACAAGTACTACTAAAACTATTATTAAAACTAATACTTTTTTATTCATTTAACCATTCCTTTCAAATTAAGTTAACCAATTTTGAATTTCTTCATTATCTAAATAACTTGATAATAATTTTCCACTAATAATATCTAAATTAGGATATTCTCTTTTTAAGTAAGTAACACTAGTATTGATATTAGAGCCACCAGAAGTTGCAAATAAATATATTTTTTTATTTTCTAAATTATTTTCTTCAATAAATGTATTAATTATCCTTGGAGGTACTCCCCACCAGATAGGATAACCAATTAATACTGTATTATAATTAGATAAATCAATTTTTTCTTTAACTTCTGGTCTAGATGCTGGATTATCATTTTCTTTTGATGAACGACTTGTTTTGTCCATCCAATTTAAATCAGCATCACTATAACTTTCTGCTGGTTCTATTTCAAATAAATCAGCATTAATCATATGAGCTAGATTGCGAGCAACATTTTTAGTTGTTCCACTAGCCGAAAAATAACACACTATCGTTTTATTCATTTGAGCCACCTAAAGTGTTATAATATTTATCATTTACTTTTTCTAACCACTCATTAGAAGTATTTTCTCCAGGAACTTCAATGGAAATATGACTAAACCAAGAGTCTTTCTTAGCCCCATGCCAATGTTTTACATTTGCAGGTATTACTATTACTTTACCTGGTTCTAAACTAATGGCTTCTTTTCCTTCTTCTTGATACCATCCAAAACCTGCAGTACAAATAAGTATTTGACCACCACCAATATCTGCATGATGAATATGCCAATTATTACGGCATCCTGCCTCAAATGTCACATTAGCTAAAAACAAAGGACTTGTTTTATCTACTAATGGATTTAGATAACTTTTCCCAATAAAATACGCAGCAAAAGCATCATTAGGTTCTCCTTTCCCAAATACATTAACACGCTCAAATTCTTTTTCGTTCATTTTTTCTCCTCCTAAAAAAATCTATTTAAGTTTATAATTTTATTTTTCCCACCTTACATTTACATTACCTATTCCTACAGCAGTTTTTAAATTGCTTGTATTTTCTATATGGCCAATTTTAGTATATGAATAACTTGTATTAAATGATTCATAAAATAAAACTAGACAATCATCACCATAAAGCATTATATCACCAGCATTTATATATCCTATTCTTTCACTATTTGTTGGCAAATTTTCATCCAAATAATAATACTTTTCATTACCATTAAGTTCACTCATTTCTACATCCATTGGTAACATATCCACTAAAGCTTTAGCAGTTGCATTATTTTCTAATACAACTTCAAATTCACTTCCATTAATATTTAATTTCATAACATTATCCTCCGTTTCATTATTTATATTTGTGTTGATAACTGCATTATTTAGGGCATCATTTTCAAATTTTTTATAAATAAACCAAAATAAAACTGTCCCTAATAATAATATAATAACAATTATAATTACTTTTTTCATATTCCATCCTATATTAATATCATATCATTTAAAGCTAACTTCAAGTCAAGAAAAAAGAAGAAATTTTATTCTTCTTGATGTTAAGTAATCTTTAAAACTGATATTTAAATCACATATTGATAGACTTTTTAATAGTTGTTGTGTATAATTAAATTAGAAAGAAGACTAAATTTTGAAAAAGGTTATTGCATCATTATTAATTATAACTAGTTTGTTTTTACTTACTGGCTGTGAATCTGATAAAGAATATACTATTGATGATTTAACTATTACTTTACCTAGTTCTTTTACAAAGCAAGATATGACTGGTTTTTTAGCTTATTTAGAAAATGATGAAGCTGGAATCACAGTAGCAGAAGAAACATTTACTGACTTAGAAGCAATAGGATTAAATAGTGAATCTACTTTAGAAGATTATGCAGCTGCAGTAATGGCCAGTAATGATACTGAATATGAATTAAATAATGCCGAAGATTACATTTATTTTTACTATGATTCAACAGTAGATGGCACTGACTATCATTATATGGCTGCCTTATTTAAAGGTAATGATGAATTTTATTTAATAAACTTCTTCTGTTTTGCAGAAGATAGCGAAAAATATGATTTAATATTTAAAAATTGGGCTGATACAATAATAATAAATAATATTTAATAAAAACTATTTTTTATAAGAAATTTAAAAGATATGAAATTAATAAAAGTTTCATATCTTTTTATTTAAAAGAAAACACCTCATTTATAATTAAATGTTATAGTTTAAATTTATACAAATTAACATCATATTTTTCCAACAAGTTATATTCTTGAAGCAACTTAATAATTTCAGAAGCTCTCGATTTTCTTATATTTAATAATAATTCAATATCCCGTCTACTAAAATTATTGTTATAAGTATATTTTTCAAAAATTTTCAAAATATTTTGATAAGTATTTTTATTAATAGTAGATGGCAATTTTTTATACATTTGCAACATAAAATAATCGTAATCATCAACTATATTTTTTTGATTTCTATTTTCATTTATTTCCGAATCAAATTCATATCCCTTGTTTGGGAGTATTACTTTAAATGAAGATGAATCCGATAAAAAATTTGGCTTAATATTAAAATCATCATAGCAATTAATTATTCTTATAAAGCCACTTCCTCTTTTATCCATAAAATGCAATCTACTAAATATATCAGAAATTACACGATTTCTTCTCATAGAAGCAACTTTTGTAATATCCATATTTTGAATAATATTTCCATCTACCATTCCTCCTGGAGATGTAATTTCAAGTCTATTATCATACATATCTACATGTATTTCAGCCCCTATTATTTGATAATCACGATGAATAATGGCGTTAACTAATGCTTCTCTTATAGCTTTGGTTGGATAATCTTCATATTCAACACGTTTCATTCCTTTAATATTCCAACTTTTTTTAGAATTGTTTTTAATAAAAGTTTCAGCGTTTTCTAATAAAGATATAATACTTCCAACATACTCTTTATCATCAATGGCATCTTCATTTTTTAGTCCTTTTATATTTCCGTTCCAACGGGTACAAACTATTTTAGAATTTGGCGATAATCCTTGATCAGATAATAAAACACCACCATTAGTTACTTTACCGTTTTTATCTATTAATTCAAATGATATTAAATCTTTCTCTTCTAATTCCTTATCAGTTTCTTTTTTTAATGTAGCACTTAACAATGTAAAGCTGATATCTGAAATTGTATATTTGCTAGGAAGTTCATCATAGGTTATATTTTGCCCTTTTAATATTAAATTGTCTAAAACATGTTTTGGAGCAACTATAGATTGATTCCCAGATCTAATATAAACTTCTTTTTTTCCATTAATATTTAAATAATATGGTGTTTTAGGCCCATCGCCAACATTAACCACTATAAAATCTTTATTATTCTCTTGAAAAGAATTAATTTCATATCTCGGTAACGGATCAATATGTGCATTTATAAATTCTGTTATTTTTTCTGAATCATAAACTACATTTTCTAAGCCAACTGCCATCATATCAACATCTCTAACCCCAAAAATTATTGTGCCTCCTGATGTATTGGCAAAAGCAGATATTGATTTCAACCAATTTTTAGCCTTTTTTTCCTCTAGTTTTTCTTTAAATTCAATGTGTGTAGCTTCTATTTTTTGAAAATCTTTTAATTTCATCCAAAATCCTTTCTTTATTTGTAATCTATAACAATATTATAATATAATTTTTTTAAACTTACTACAAAAACCGGACGATTTCGTTCAAAAACCGGACGATTTCGTTCGAAAACCGGAAGGTTAAATTTAATGGTGATGATGTGTAGTATTTTTAATATTTTTTACTTCACAATCTAATTCATCGCATTTAGAGTCTTTAGATTCTATTTCAATAGTACTATGAACTATGCCATGTTCTTCTAATTCTTTTTTTAACTCTTTTTTAACTTTTTCAAAGTCTTTAGTATTAATTACAGCATGAATAGTAGCATAGTTATTAACACCATCCATACTCCAAATATGAATATGATGAATATCACTAACATTTTTAACTTTTAATAGTTCTTTTTTTAAGGCATCAATATCCACATTTTTAGGAGTTTTTACTAAAAATAAGTCTAATACTGATTTTAAATTTTCTAGAGCATGAATTAAAATATAAATTGCAATGATTATACTTATTATGGAATCTATATAAGTTATATCAGTAAATTTCATAAGAATGGAACCAATAAATACTATAACCCAACCAAGAACATCTTCAAGCATATGCAAGTTTACTGATTTTTGATTTAGAGAATCTCCTTCTCTTGTCTTGTAAGCTGCGATAAAATTTACTACAATACCAATAATTGAAATAATAATCATGCCATTATAATTAATATCCGCTCTATTAAATAATCTATCTACAGCCCCGATGATTACAATAATAGAACCAACAAGTAAAAATGTTGTAGTAATTAAAGCCCCTAGTACTGAATAACGAATGTAGCCATAAGTATATTTATAATCGGCTTTCTTTTTACTTTTACGCTCTAAAAAATAGGAAAGACCAATACTAAAAGCATCGATAAAATCATGAAAGGCATCAGATATAATGGCAATACTATTAGTTAGTATTCCCCCGATAATTTCAAAAATAGAAAAACCTAAATTAAGTAAAAAAGCTACTAAAATGTTTTTATCAGTCTTCATATATATCCTCCATCATATATTCTATCAAATTAATTGTTTCATCAATCATGTAATTATAATTAAAATCTTCATGTTGATGATAAATTATTTCATGAGACATATTATCAATTAAATGAATCATTAAATGCACTCTTTCTTTTAAGTTTGGTCTTTCAGGAAATTTAGCTATAAACTTTTCGGTAACTGCTATTTCATTAGAACTAAATATAGCAAAAACATCTTTATCTAAACAACTCATCGACATAAGTTCTTGATGAGCATTTCTAGTTAATGTATGAACATTGATAGTTTCTTCAATTATTTGTTTTAATACTTTTTTAAAGTTATTTCTAGTAATTGTTACATTATCTAATATATCTAACATTGGAAACATAATTTCTTTCATATGTTTATTAGCACCCGCAACAAAGATATCTAATTTATCTTTAAAATATTGATAAATTATACCTGTTGAAACCCCGGCAGCAGCTGCAATATCTATGCAAGTTACATTATGATATCCTTTTTCACACATAAGACGAAAACCGACATCTATTATTTTTTCTTTTTTTTTTAAAGAAGATTCTTTTACTGGAATTCTAACATTACCCATTGTTACACCTATTTTAGGAAGCCTGTAATTATAGCTTCTTCAGCAGTCTTTTCACTCATTCCTAAAGACATAAGTTTTAATAATTGTTCTCCCGCAATTTTACCAATTGCTGCTTCATGAATTAGGTTAGCATCAACACTTTTTGCATAAATCTCGGGTATCGCTAAAACATTACCATTATCTTTAAGAATGGCATCACATTCAACATGAGCATAACACTTGGTATTACCTGCAACTTTAGAAATAAACTCTTGATAAGAAGAATCTGTAGCAACTGATCTTGATACTACATGAGTACTAGAATCCTCCCCATTTAATTCAATATTAAATTCTGTTTTAGCAATGTTTGAATTATTAGTAAGTATTTTTTCATTAATAACTAATGTAGCATTTTGATCAAGTTCAGCGTAAGTTTTTCTAAAAGTATCATCTACTCCTTTAATTTGGGTAGTATTCATCGTCATAGATGAATCTTTTTTCATATATATTTCCGTTGTGGGATTAAGAATTCTTTTACCATTTCCACTACCTTCGCCGTAATGTTTTTCCGTATACTTAACAGTGGAATTTTCGCTTAAGAAAAAGCGATGTATTCCATCATGCTTGCTATCTTCATGTAAATCATTATGAATACCACAACCAGCAAGTATTATCACATTAGCATTTTTGCCAATATAAAAATCATTATAAACGACATCATTTAAACCACTTTTAGTAAGAAGTACGGGAATATGAACTATTCCAAATTTAGTATCATCTTTAATATAGACATTAATACCGTTTTTATCAGTTTTAGATTCTATTTCAATATATGGTGATACTTTTCTTCTAGTAGACTTTCCATCTACTCTTATGTTATAAGCATCAGCCTCTTCATATTTAGATTGATCAAGAACACTCAATAATTTATCTTCTACTTTATTCATTATTTACCACCCCACAACATTCACTTGTTACAATTAATGGCATCATTTCATCCTTACTACCAATCTTACTAATCTTGCCATTTTCTAAGAGTATTATTTCATCAGCAATATCCAGAATTCTTTCTTGATGAGTTATTACTAAAGTTACGCCATTATTAGTTTTTTCTAATTCCTTAAATATATTGTTTAGGGCTTTAAAGCTCCATAAATCAATACCCGCTTCGGGTTCATCGAATATGGCTACTTTAGGATTTCTCGCTAAAATGCTAGCTATTTCTATCCGTTTTAATTCGCCGCCAGATAAGGAATTATCAATTTCCCTATCTACATAATCTTTAGCACATAATCCTACTTTAGCTAAATATTTACAAGCATCCATTCTATTGATATCCTTATTCATAGCAAATTTAAGCAAATCAAAAACTGTAATACCTTTAAATTTTACTGGTTGTTGAAAAGCAAAAGCTATCCCCATATTAGCTCTTTCGGTTATATTTTTATTAGTAATATCTTCGCCATTATAAAGAATACTACCACTAGTTGGTTCTATTAACCCCATAATTATTTTGGCAAGTGTTGATTTACCACTACCATTAGGTCCAGTAAGAGCATAAAATTTAGTATCATCTAATTTTAAATTTATATTATCTAAAATTTTTTTATTATCTTTTATAAAACTTATATTTTTTAATTCTATCATGTTATTCCTTTCTATGTGAAACATATTTCATATTAATTATATAATCTATTATATATATAGTCAAGAAATTTATAACAAAAAAGAGCTATTGCTTTAACTTATAACTTATATTCAATTTTCTCTAAATCTAGTAAATATTTTTTTCTATCTAGACCATATGCAAAACCCGTAAGACTTTTATCTTTACCAAGTACTCTATGACAAGGAATAATAATAGCTATCTTATTTTTGCCAACAGCATTACCAACAGCTCTAGCAGATGTATTTAGTTTTTTAGCAATATCGCCATAACTTGTATATTTTCCATATTCTATATTTTCTAAAAATTGCCATACTTTTATTTGATATGATGTTCCTCTAAATTTAACGGGTATTTTAAAGTTAGGATTTTTTCCTGCAAAATAAATATCTAACCATTTTTTAGTTTCATCAAAAATTTTTAAATCAGTTATAATACTAGGAATATGTTCATCAAAATATAATCCCATTAAATATACTCCATCGCTTTCTAAAACAATATTTCCAATACTTGATAAATAAATATTATAATACATAATTACCTCAATCTAAATGTCTTCGGTGCTAATTTATAAACTAAAATTAGTGATACCAAAGAATAGATAATGGCAAAAGCAATCATAATTATACCAAAAGTTAATGATGAAACTTCTATATCAGATATATAGTAACATACCCAATAAGTAATAAGACTAGCAATAGTAAACGAAGCACTTTTCATCTCCATTCCTATATTATAAGGTTGAAGTAAATAATAAAGAACTAAATTATGTACTGAGAAAAATATTGACATCGATAATATTGAGAAGAATATTACGGCGTATGTAATTAGTGATGCACCACCACTTACAAAAAGAATAATAGAAATCATTAAACTAAGAGTTAACGCCGGTATTAAGTTTAGTATTATTAAAGTCTTTAATCTTTCTCTAAATAAAGAAAGTAAAGTTTGGGGTTGTCTAAAAAAGCGATAACTAAGCATTGAATGATCACAATTCATAAACATAGCATTAGTAACGGCTTTGCCGGTATTAATAAAATACATTAAAAGTAAAACAAAAGGTAAGTAATTTAAAATAATTTTATTAGCACCACTTTTAAATTCTGGGAAAATATAAAGTAAAACAATTAAAATAAGACCAATAATAAATATACCTGTTGTTGTTTTTTTAGCACTTTTAAGTAATATTTTACTATGTCTTTTAACAAACAAATCATGAAAATATTGAAAACCGGATTTTTCACTAGTAATACTTGTATCTACACTAATTTGTTTTAAGTTAGTACTTATTTGAGCATCTCTTTGTACAGCAAAATTATCCAAAAATACATTATCTTTATTTAATAACTTTTTATATAATTTAGCATAATTTGGATAAGTAATAACTTTTTTAATAGATATTATTCCAAGTATAAAGATAATACTTGCAAAAATCCAAAATACATATTCCGGCATAATTAAATCAAAATAAGGCAACCCATAAGCAAGGCCTAAAAAGAGGATTATCAATAAACAATATAAAAGCCATGATTCTGGTTTATTTTCATTAATTACTTTACCACTTTTCTTCATGCGATAAAAATAAAAGTTAACTGCAATAAATTTAAACATTACTGTTAAAGTAACCAATAAACCTGCATAATACCAAGGAATAGATGTAAGTAAAAGTAATGCTACTAATTCCCCAATAAATATGCCTCCGATGAAAAATAGAAAAGCTCCAATTGTATGTGAGTAAGCATCCATCCTCATTAAAACAAGCATATAATATTTATCTTTAGTAGGATTAAATATTTCGGTATTAATAAAACTACCAAGGATTGCTAAAAAAATAAATATTTGCATTAATTCTAAATAATTTGCTTCCGTATTAAATGGAAATATTAAAAAGAAATAAATATACAATAATTTATAACCAAATATTTTAATAATATTATAAATTATACTAATTATAATACTTATTATTTTGAATATTTTATATTTATAAAATTCACTTGGAATAAGTTTTCCTATTAAAGGAATTCTTGATATATTATAAATAAGTTCATTAACAATATAAGCATTTTTCACCCTAAATGATATTAAAAAATTATTCAGCATCTTCTTCACCTTTTAAGACATTAATAATTTTTTCTTTAAATTTAGCATTATTAAGATTACTTTTACTAACACGCTCAAGCATTCCATTATTAAGTACTACTATTTCATCACATAAATCTAGGGCTAATTCTAAAATATGTGTTGAAAATATTAAAATGCGATTTTCTTTAGTTTTCTTAAGTAGCTCTTTCATTTCTTCAGCAACAACTACATCAAAACTAGTGAGTGGTTCATCTAATAGTAAAATACTAGGGTTAGCAATAATATTTACTAACATTTGCATTTTATTTTTCATTCCATGAGAATAATCTTTCATAAGTTTATATCTATCACTTACATCAAGTTTAATTAAATCAAAATATTCATCAATACTTTTTAAATCAGTTATTTTATCTTTATTAATATCAATAAAAAATTTCAAAAATTCTCTACCTGTTAAAAACTCTGGAACAACAGGAGTAGATAAAACATAACCAATATCACTAGCTTCAACCTTACGGTTTTCTTTATCTTCTATAAAAAAGGAACCATTATCAATTTCTAAATCTTCATTCAAGCAGTTAAAAAGAGTCGTTTTTCCTGCACCATTACGACCGAGTAGTCCATAAATTTTACCACTTTCAAATTCAAAGTTAATATCTTTTAAGACCTCTTTGGTCCCAAATTTCTTTTCTAAATTTTTAATTACCAATTTCATATAAACATCACTTGTTTAGTATACCATATTTTAGCTAAAAGAAAAAGAGATTATATTTCTACAATCTCATATTCACGACTACCAACGCCTTCTTCCTCTGCTGCTTCAACAGTGTGTACTCCATGAAGTGATTCGATTCTCTCAATTAACTTATCCTTGCCAGGATCAGCTCTATTATAAACAATATCTAGACAAGCTTGGTCAACTGCAACAGGGTCAAGGCTTGCAAGAATACCTACATCTTTCATACATGGTTCTGTTGCATTACCATCGCAATCACAATCAACTGATATGTTTTTCATTACATTGATATATACTGCATTACCATTAAAGTGAGCAACAACACTTGATGCCGCATCGGCCATAGCTTCTAGAAATCTATCTTGTTCTGGTAAATTATTAAATAATTCATATTGATTATCAGTTTCTCCAGCAGTATGAATTAAAGTTTTACCAGCAGAAGATGCACAACCAATTGAAAGTTGTTTTAGTGCTCCACCATAGCCACCCATAGCATGACCTTTAAAATGAGATAATACAAGTAAAGAATCATAATTAGCTAAATTTTTACCAACATAATTTTTATGCAAAACTTTACCATTTGGAACATCTAATTCTAAATCGGGTCCTTCAGCATCCATTAAGTCAAACGGAAAATATTTTTCCCATTCATGTTCTTTAATTAACTCACGATGTTTTTCTGTAGTATTTCTAGCACCTGCATAAGCCGTATTACATTCAACTACAGTACCATTTACATGATTAACTAAATCTTTAACAAATTCTGGTCTCAAATAATTTTTATTACCGGCTTCACCAGAATGCATTTTAACAGCAACTTTGCCATCTAATTTTTTACCTAATGCTTCATAAATTTTAATTAAAGCATCACTACTAATTTCTTTTGTAAAATAAACTTTTGATTTCACTTTTCATCCCTCCAAATTCATTTTAACACTTAAAGCAGACTCCAAGTCAAGATTTATTTTTTAAACTCGTCACTTATTTGTTCTTTATTTTCCTTTGTATATCCTTTTAAAGAATCCGGTAAAATACTCACTAAATCTTGATAAAGCTTCCCATAAGCATTTTCATATTCCTCATTAAATTTATGAACTATTCCCACATTATATTTAATATTATCCTTTGTTAAAATAAATATACTTCGCTCATCAACTTTCTTTTTTACTCTAGCTTCATATGGATAAAACCAAAGTATTTCATCTAACTTTATAATATATAGTTTAGGTTTATAATTAATTAAATAATTTTTAGTAATAATTGTGTGACATATTGTATTATGATTACTACTATTTAATTCTTTATCAGTTATTACTTTTAATACTTTTCTTCTTCTAATTATTTTAATTACATTTATTAATATGAAAAGTATGCCCACCAAAAACAAAGGTATAACTAAAGTGGTTACTTGTTTTAAAATATAATCATTAGTCAAAGTAGTATCTAAATAATATTTGCCAATAACTTCATCAATTGTACTTGCATTAACATCTACATCCATTTCAATTAAATAATCAAGGGCATAATTTTTAATTTCTGCAGGTATTTCTTTTGTTCTTCCCTTGATTATAACACTTTTTGGTTCTTCAGCATCAGCATTATAAGTATATTCATGTATTTCCTTTAAATTATTAAATTCATTATCATCAAGCACAACTACAAATATATTATCATTACTATCAAATACCAAATAAAACCTTTCTAACTCACCAGATTCATTTAAAGTTGCAAAATAATCAGTAAGAAGTGTTACTTCAACATCAGAAGCAGCATATTCTTTATCTACTTCATTTAAATAAGCTACATCTTCATTTTTTAAATAACTATTTAACAGCAGATAGAATCCTAATGAAGTAAAACATATAATAATTCCTAAAATTAATAAAATTTTCTTAACTTTAACTATTTTTTTAAATTCTTTCATTTTGCCTCCGCAATTATTATACTAAATAATTAATATTTAAGCAAATTACTTATAATACCTTATTATAAATTTTGTTCCCTTATTAACTTCCGATTTAACTATAATTTTTCCATTATCTTTAGTAATTATCTCTTTAGCTAAAGATAATCCAATTCCAAAATTATTACTATTAGTACTACTTCCTTTATAAAACCTTTCAAAAATTCTATTTTTTTCTTTCTCGCTCATCCCTAAACCTTCATCTTCTATAATAATTTCTGTGTATAAAGATTTATCTTTAAAACTAATATATATATTTTTATCATTTAGTGTATGTTCTATAGCATTTTTTATTATATTACTTATTGCCTCACTCTCCCATTTATAATCTCCAATAAATTCTACATCATTTGCTCCACTTACATGAATATTGATATTTTTAACTTCTCTAATTACATCAAGATTCTTCATACACTCTAAAATTAATTTTTTTACATTAATATCATCCTTTTTAAAAGTTATTACATTGGCATCAAACCTAGATAATTTAAGTAAAACAATAACTAAATAATTGATATTATCAACTTGTCTTTTAATATCATTTAAAAACTCCAGTTCTGTTTTCTTATCAACTTCTTCATCACACAAATTATCAACAAGAATTGCTATTGATGTAAGTGGTGTTTTTAATTGATGCGAAATATTAGCTAAATTTTCTTTTAAAGTAATTTTATCAAGATATTCGCGACTTGCCATTTCTCTTAACATTACTGTTGTTGTATAGATCTCATTTTTAAGTATTGATAAAATTCCTTCACTATTTAAATCAATTTTTAAATCATAATTTCCCCGATTTAATTCTTTTAAATAATCAATAATTTTATCAAGTTCTCTTTTTTCTTTTTTATCATAGAAAAAAATTAATAAAAATATAACTATAGATATTATTAATAACACTATACTATTAATAATTAAATTACGATAAAAATTATCATTAATGCTTTTAAGTACTCCCATAGAATTTATATCAATGCCAAAACTTGCTAAAATATCACTAGCCTCATTATCAAAACTATTAATAATTTCAATTATTTCTTCTTCCGTTACATCTGGATAGTTTTTAACTACTTCACTAATTATATTATTAGTAAAATTATTAGTAATTCTAACATAACTTTTATAATCTACAAAAGAAATTATAAAAAATGTAATTACAACAACTATCCATACTATAATAAAATGTTTTTTCATACATCCACCCGATAACCTAAGCCTTTTATTGTTTTAATAATATCACTACCTAATTTCTCTCTAATTCTTTTAATATAAACAGTTAAGGTATTATCTTCAACAAAATTACCTGAGATATCCCAAATTTGTTCCATAATTATTTCTCTAGTTACAATTCTATTTAAATTTTGAAATAGTAATAATAAAATACGATATTCTAAACTAGTAAATATTACTTCTACATTATCTACATATACCCTAGCAGCATCAGTATCAATAACTATATTTTTAACTTTAATTAAATTATTATCTTTATTCTTTCTAATTATTTTATTTATTCTAGAAAGTAATTCTTTAGCCCTAAAAGGTTTAACCATATAATCTTCTACCCCATTATCTAGGGCATCACTAATTACATCTTCATCATCTTTAGCAGTTAAGACTAAAGTTGGTTTATTAGTTAGAGTCTTTTTAAAGAAATCAATACCATCACCATCAGGTAACATTAAATCAAGTATTATTAAATTATAATTATTTTCTAAATACTTTTTAGCATCACTCAAAGTACTAACAACATCTACATCAAAATTATGTTGTTTTAATAAATAGACAATTCCTTTAATAATAAACTCATTATCTTCGATTAATAATATTTTATACATAAGCAATCACACTTATATTTTAACAAATTTAATAGAATATTAAAACTGATAAATGAAATTATCAGTTTTAATGTTAGTCTATTTTTATTCTAATTGGGTCAGAAATTGTTCCAGATCCAGATGCATATTCTACATCAGAGTTAAGGTAAAAGGTAGGTCTTACAGCATGATTAGCATTACCATTTATTGCTCTTAAACCTCCGCGTGCTTCTATGTTATAAGCATAATAACCACTTTCATATGGCAATAGCCATTCAGTTACTCCCATAAAAATCCAATTATTAATTAAAGATGAATCTGAATAACTTCCTACATTTGATGACCAATTATTTGGACTTGCTGCAAATCCATAGTCTGATACATACATTAAGGCAACTTTAGTTGTAAAAGTTTGATTAGCAATTTCCTGTTCATAAAAATCTTTAGCCATCCCACTATAACTATCTTCAATTCTACTATTATACCAATTATGATCCGAAATCATATTTCTCCAACTGCTTCCAATATTATTTAAAAAATTAGTATTAAAATTAACCGTATTAAGAGTGCTATCCCTCCATGACTCATCCCAATTCCAACGATATGTACTTACACTATTTAAGCTTCCAGTATAATATGGATTACTTGAACTATTAATAGTGCTATTAGCCATATATTGACCGTTGGTTCCTAACAAATTACTATTTGCATAATCATATTTTAATAATTTTACCTCATATATTCTATTTTGATTTAAAAATACACCTATAATGCGATACAAATTATCATTTGGGCATGTACTTGCTGTCGAACCAAAGCATACATAATTATTTGGGTCTGCTCCAACATATCTATATGAGTAATCACCAATCTCATATCGCCCATAAGTACCTGATTCATCCATTAAATATAAATTATTACTTCCATCCTGACTATATAAATCGATTATATAATCTGCAAAATAAATAGTAATCTCTTCCGTTGTTGTTGATATGTTATATTTTTGTGAATAATAACCATTAACAGCTTCCGCAAAAACCAATATATCATAGGTTACCCCATCCTCTAACGTATTAAAAGTAAAAGAGTTAGTTGTACTAGTACCAGCTTGATTTTCTCCATTCCCATTCACATAAAAATAATATCTTTCTATTTCAACATCGCTTGTCGCATTTACTGTTAAAGTAAATCCACTATATGTTATATTACTTACACTAACACTATTAATAACAGGTATAGAAACATCAGTAGTACTAACGCTAAGTTCATATATATTAGATTTAGCATTTGTGCTATCTACGGCATAAATGCTAATTTTATATTCTGTTAATTTATTTAAATCATTTATTGTTATTACATTACTTGTACTCTCTTGATATTCTTCACTATCATTTAATACATAATAATATGTTGTTATACTTCCGTTTTCACTAGTAGCACTTACATCTAATGTAACAGATGATCCTGTTACATTAGTAATACTAACATTATCTATCCACACTCCATCATATTTATCAAAATAAACATAACATCTATCTGATGAATTACTAAGTAGATTTACAGTATTATTCTCAGAATTATACTCTAGTTCTCCGCCATTTTCACAACCACTTAAATTTTCATTAAAAATATATCCGGATTCTGGCCATGTTGTATCTTTGGTTTCAACGTACTCACCTGAACCTGATTCTGTTTCATACATTAAAGTTATCATATTACTATTTATTACTTGTTTATTTTTTTCAACATTAGATATTATATTATTTTCTTTATTATCCACATTATTAAAGAAAATAATAGTTACTAAACTTAATGTTAATAACACACTACTTACCAACAATATTTTTTTATTCATGTACTACACCTTACCTTACAAAATTATTATATCACACTTTATCTACGAACGATAGATAAAATTTAAACTAATATATTGAGATAATATAAGTAACAAGTGAGTGATTATAAATTATGGATAGAAACGATGAAAATTATATTTATTATGTAATAGGACAAAATATTAAAAAACAAAGAAAACTAAAAAACTTAACTCAAGAACAATTAGCAGAAAAATGCAATTATTCTTTAAGTTTTATAGGTAATTTAGAAAGTACTAAAGTATTTCAAACTATATCTGTAGGAAGTTTATATCACATAGCTAAAGTATTAGATATAAGTATATTAGAACTATTTAAAGATATTGATAGGTAAAAAAACTTACCTTTGATTTAGGTAAGTTTTTATAATATAATCCATTCTCCATTCTTTTTACTATTTTTTCTAGTAATTAATCCTTTATTTTGCATTTCAGTCATTCTTGTTTTTACTGTTCTTAATGATTTATTAATAAGCCTAGCAATTTCTTCTTGAGTAATCGAAGGATTATTTTTTATTATATTAATAATTGCTTGTTCTTCTAAAGAATGTTTATTGTATTTATAATCAACATGAGTATATCTATTTTTTAATTCATAATTTGTATCCGTCAAAAGATTATAAAAGAATTTTTCTAAAAACGAAATATCTTCAAATATATTTTTTTCATAGTTTTTATAATTTGCTCTAACTAATGAATTTCTAAAATACCATGAATATTTAGCAAAAGTATCATCATTAATATCAAATCCAAATGTTTTTAAATATTTTATGATAAATACTGCAACAGATCGAGTATTACCTTCACAAAAAGGATGAATTTGCCATATGTTAGAAGTAAATTTACATAAATGTTTTATTGCTTCATCGAGAGTTTTATCTTTATATGAATATTCTTTTTCTTCATCAAAATCATATTTTAAAGCTGCTTCAATTGTTTCAAAAGATGCATAAGTAACTGTATCACCATTTAAAACCCATTCATTTTTTATAAAGTTATAATCTCTTATTTTTCCAGCATCCTTAAAGATTCCTGAAAATAATCTTTTATGAATATTAATTAATTCAGTTGGATTAAATGTAAAAGATTTTTCACTTAATAATTCAGTAATTCTTACAGAAACTTTATCAGCTTCTTCACTAGCCTCTTCATGTTTTCTATTATCTAATACTTTATAATATTGATTAATTCTTTTTTCTGCTTCTTTTAAATCGATATTGCCTTCAATATGTTCTTTGGCGGTTTCAATTAAATATTTCGATGGTTTTAATCCATCAACATCTTGAAGGCCAATAGCAATTTCCCAATTTTTAGCTTTCTCTACAGTATTATCTTCAGAACTTTTTATATATTCTGATAATTCTAAATTCCATTTTTCTTTTTCCATTTCAATACCTCTTACTACTATATATTATATCATTAATTTTCTTATAAAACAATTTAAAGTGCAAATTTTGCACTTTAAATTTAAATAATTGCACTTTAAATTAGATATTATCATTTCTAATAGTTTCAATTATATTTTGTTTATTAATTTTTTTAACTGAGAAATGCATTATTATACTTATTAGTAAGAATACTACAATACTAGCTATAATAATAGACTCCCAAGGTATAACATAACCTAAATCATTACCAACTTCAAAAGCTTTATAAATTAGAATTGAACCAATTATACCTAAAGGTATACCAATAACTAATGATTTAGTTCCATAAAATAAACTTTCTAATCTAACCATTTTATTAAATTCATGTTTGGTCATACCAATTGATTTTAACATTGCAAATTCTTTACTTCTTAAATTCATATTAGTAGTTATTGTATTAAATATATTTGTAATACCTATTAAACTTATAACTATAATAAATCCATAAAGGAATATTGCTACTAAAATAAGCATTGATCTATTAGCTTGAACTTCAGCATCAACATTATAAACATAAGAATTAAAAGTTGTATTTTTTAAATAATCATTAGTTGTTTTTTCTAAGTTTTCAACATCATTACTACTAATATATAATCCTTCATAATTATATGTTAAATTATCCATAAATTCATCACTTACTATAATGTAGCCAGAATCAGTGTAAACTCCTTCTAGACCCATTGGTCTTTTTTCGGTCCTTGTAGCAATAGGGATTGTTACATTAGATCCATTAATTACACCACTAAAACTTGTTACATCTTTATAAACATTTATAGTTTCATAGTGATCAAGTTGATAAATTGAAACATCATCTATAAGTATTCCTTTATCTTTATAGCTGCTAACATTGCCACCGATTTCTTTAATGAATCTCTCATACTCTTCATTGCCTAAAGATATTACAGAAATATTAGCTATTAATTCTTCTTCAGAAGTATCATATCTATTTAAATATTCTCCAAAATTTTGATAGAATCCTTCTTCACTCATATAATCAAGAGCACTAACTTCTAAAAGAGTTGTTCTGTGAAGAGCATATCTATCAATATCTTCAAAAGATAATATTTCTTCATAAGCCTTTGCTACTTCATCTTTATTATCAGAATTAACTAACACCATAAAATTATATTGATAGTCACTGTAATACATACCAGTTAGTTTAAAACCATAATTTAGTAGAGAAGATAAAGAGATGAATACTGCAACACTTACTACTAAAGAGACAACTGTAGTTCTATATTTCTTGCGAGCCCTTTTTAAATTTTTATAAGCAATTTCGCCGCCGATACCAAAAAGTTTGCTAATTATTTTTGGAGTTTTTAATTTTTTTGCATTAATTTTTATTTCATTGTTATTACGAATAGCTTCAATTGGAGAAATCTTAGAAGATCTTCTAGCAGCACTAATTACTGATAGATAAATTGTAATACTAGCTAAGATTATACTTAACAATATAGGTATTAAAGGAACACTAAAGACAAATTTAATATCATTTAGAAAATCTCCAAGTAAAAGATTAACAATTATAGATAATATGAAACAGGCTAGTATCCCACAAAGTATACCTAAAGGTATAGCAATAACACCTAGGATAAAACCTTCATATAAAACATTTTTCTTAATTTGTTTACTTGTTGCTCCAACACTTGCAAGCATTCCATATTGTTTAGTTTTCTCCATTATCGAAATATTAAAACTATTACGAATTACAAAGATGCTTGTAACAATTATTATACCAATTACAACTCCCGCAATAGCATAAAGCATACTTTGATTGCTATCACTTAAAGATACACCTTCCCAGCGTAATAATTCATTATTTAAATTATAACTATAATTTTTTAGGGCATTAGAATTTTCCAAATTTTCTACAAAGGTTTCATAATAACTAGGATTTTTAAATAATAAGGATACATCATAGCCTTGAATGTTTTCTGAATTATAAGTAATTGCAGTAAAACCGGGAGCACTGAATGACTCAATACTAGTATTAACCCGCTCCATTATGCCTACAACTGTAAATTCCCCGGTATAAGTATTAGCTAAAGATTCATGACACTCATCTAATGTTTCGCCATCTGGTACAAAGTATGGATTAGTTTGGGTAAGAGCACTGCCATCACTACAAACTCTATTACCAATTTCTAAGGTGATTCTATCCCCAATTTGCATATTGACTGAAGCATTAGTTAAAACTGTCTCCGGTATTACTATTTCATGAGAATTTTCTGGTAATCTACCATCAATTAAATGAACTTTGCTATTTTCTAAAGCTTCTTTATTATAACTTAAAATATACAAATATGGCTTATATTCATTTTCACTACCTTCTAAATTTGCATAACCTAATATTCCTACTTTATACATAGTATCAACATAACGATTGTTTTCAAAATATTTTAAATCATCGGCACTTACATTTTCTACAGTTATATGTCTATTGCCATATTCATCTTTGGCATTTTCTACTAAAGTTGCCATAAAACTACTTACCATACCCGCAACAGCACATATAAGAGCAGTTGAAAGCATTATCCCAATTATTGTTACTATTGTTCTTTTTTTATTAAGTTTTAAATTCTTAATAGTTAGTTTATTTAATATATTCATAATTAATTCCTTACATCACTAACTATTTTTCCATCTTCAATTGTGATAATCCGATTACAAGATGCCGCAATTTCTAAATCATGAGTAATAACAATAATTGTTTGATTATATTTTTCATTAGATTTTTTTAACAGAGACACAATTTCATCACTAGCTTTAGAATCTAGGTTCCCTGTTGGTTCATCCGCTAAAACTAAAGCAGGATTATTAATTAAGGCTCTACCAATTGATGCTCTTTGTTGTTCTCCACCAGAAAGTTCATTAGGTAAATGCTTTTTTCTTTTACTTAAACCTAGAGTTTTAATTAAGTCATCTAAATAATCCCCATTAACGCTCCTATTATCAAGTTTCGCTGGCAAAGTAATATTTTCTTCAATATCAAGTATGGGAATTAAATTATAAAATTGGTAAATTATCCCAACTTGTCTTCTTCTAAAAATTGCTAGGGCATCATTATCCATTTCATAGATATCCACGCCATCAATAAATACTTTACCTGTACTGGGTCTATCTACACCTCCAAGTAAATGTAAAAGTGTTGACTTACCACTACCTGATGCTCCAACAATAGCGACAAAATCTCCCTTTTCTACTGAAAAAGAAATGTCATCAACAGCTTTAACTATTGTTTCGCCTTTTCCATAAATTTTTGATAAATGTTCTACTTTTAAAATTTCCATTTAATCAGTCCTTTCAATATTAGTATATTTTTCTAAAATGACTATTAAATGACTTTTTATTATTTTAGACAAAATTAAAGGAATTATCATAATATTCTATATTTTCTATTCTATATAATATATCTAAATACTCTTCTTCTAAATCCGTATTAGAAAAATATATATATTCCCCATCCACTATCCAATCATCTTTATTATCACTCAGAAAAGTATAAAATTCTTCATATAAATCAAGCACACTTAAAACAAAATCTAAATTTGATTCAATAGTTAAAGCATCATCTTCAATTGAATCAGCATCAAATATTAATTCCTTATAATAATCTTTATAATAACTAAATATATTATCATTTAGATAAGACAAAACTACATTTTCTTGTAATAAATTAACAAAATTTTCTTGTATATCCGTAATTTCTAAAGAAACATCACTAATTATTCTCAAAGAATCATTAAATTCTGGCATATCACTATAAAAGTTTTCCATACTTAAAACCATTATAAATTCTTCATTGTCATTTAATTCATCAATTCTTCTAGCATAATATAATATATCTTTCAAATACTCTTTGGTAGCTTTTTCCACTACTAAATAATCACCAGAACTAACATAATTATTTAATAAATCATCAATTCTCGGATCAAACATATCATAATTTACTAAATAATCTATTTCTGATAAATTATTTTCAATTTTTAATTCTTGATTTACACTATAAAATATTACGCTTCCAAAAAATATGGCAGCAATTACAAATATACTTGATAATGTAAGAATAATTCCTATTGTTAATTTACTAGTCCTCTTCATAATTATCACTACTAAAATTTTATCATAAATTACCAAATAATAACAGAGTAAATACTTTAATTTGACAAATAATAATTATGGGAGGTAAAGATTATGAAAGATATTCCTGAAATGATATCTACAAAAGATAGTGCATACATAAAAGATATGTTTAATTGGAATTATGTAGCGTATAAAAAGTTTGATAGTTATTTAGAATCTATTCAAGATGAAGAGATTGCTAAATTAGTTGAAAATTTAGTAGATTTACATTTTAATAATTGTAATACTATTTTAAACTTATTAGAAAGTGGTGGATCAAATGAGTGATAAAGAATATATCATGGATATACTGGATACAGAAAAAAGTATGTCCGTCAATATGACATATGCTTTAAATGAAGCAAGTTGTGATAAATTATATAAAGAATATTTCAAAATGTTTGAAAGTATCAATAAATCTGCTAAAGAAGTATTTAATCTAGCTTATAAAAATGGTTTTTATGAGTTAGAAGAAGAAACAGGTACTAAAATTAATAAAGCAATTAAAACATTAACTGAAGAATTAGAAAAATAAAATTAAGGATTGGTTTTTAAATCAATCCTTCTTTTTCTGTATAATAATATTTTTACACATGCTAATGACATATTTTTGACATTCATTTGAACTTGTGATATTATACTTACAGAAAGCCGAACAATTCGTGAAACGGGTGGGCAATTGGAGCCCTCTCACGCAGTAACGATTGTTCGGTTTTTATGTATGTTTTTTTATTCAACTATAGAACTAATATTATTAAGTCTTTCTTCTAGTTCAGCAATTTTATCTTCTAATTCACTAATTGTTTCGTCTTTATTGTAATTTTCTTCTTCTAATCTATTAATTTCATTAATGTAATATGATTCTTGTTCCATTTCTTCCTCATACTTGTTTTGTTCTAAAATAGTATTATTTTTCAATGTTTCAATATTACTTGAACTGGTTGTAATAGTAATACTTACATAACTTAAATCATCATAATTATATAAAACTTTATCTTTTAAATCATCTTTAAGTAAGTCTAGGTAATTCATAGTTTTATTCCATGGAACATAACTATAAGCATTTAAATATTTATTAAATATTTCCACATTCATACTTAAATAATCTTCATAATATTCTACATTTACTTTTATTTGATCAGTTAAAGTATCATCAACTACATATTCTAAATCATAATAGCCACCAATTGAAACTACTAAATTATCTTGCATATCAAAAACATATTCTTCGTTTTCTAATTTAGCATTAATAGGAAGTCTATCAATGTATTCTACTCTAGTAAATTCATAAGTGGCAGTAGCACAACCAATACCAAATACAACAATACTACTCATAAATACCCAAAACATTCTTTTAAAAGGAATAGTACTACTTAACAAAAATCTAATTAATAGTTCTGTAATAATTCCTAAAACAACTGTTGCTCCAAGTAAAGTTATAAATACTCCGATAAAATGAATGCCAATAAATTCAGCAATTAAAGATAGAGTTGTACCAATTACTAGTATTATAAAAAATAGTAAAACAAGCATCAATATAAAGAATAAACATATCTTAATAAATATTGTAAATAATCTTCCTAGTACATCAAAAATAACAAATGAATGTTTTTCGGCTTTTTCTGGTATTTTTATTTCTTCTTTAATAACTTCTGTTTTTTCTTCACTTTCTTCTTTATTAACTTTTTCTTTTACTTTTGCTACACCATTATATTTATCTAGAAATCTACTTTTATAAACAAAGATAAATATTGTAACAAATAAAATAAGATAAATTACATTTGATAAAAATAACCAAATACTATTTAAAATATCAAATGCTTTTGGAGAAAAATTAATAAATATATCTCGTACTGATGCATTAATATAATTAAATGGTATTTTTAAAACTAATAATATTAAAAATAAAATTATTAATTCTGTAATACATTTAGCAAGTTCTTTTTTGCTCATATTTTTAAACATTTCAATACTTTTATTAATCATATCAAGTATTGCATAGAAGATGTTGCTAAAATTATTTTTCTTCTTATCCATTATATTCTTATCAGTAATTTCATCATTAGTTAGTTCATCTAGCGAAACATTAAATATTTTACATAGACTTAATAATTTATCCATTTCGGGGTATGTTGTACCACTTTCCCATTTAGATACTGATTGTCTTGAAACATCTAGTAAATCTGCTAGTTGTTCTTGAGAGTAACCTTTTTCCTTTCTTAACTTTTGGAGTTTTTCACAAAACTTCATAATTCACCACCTCGCCATAATTCTATTAAAAAAATTAAAGTTTAACTACCAACTTTCAGTTGCATCTTGTTGGAATTAGGTTGCATTTCGCTGCACTTAACATATTCTGATATTTTTTGGCAACCGGGTAGCAAATTAATCTAAATATCTAATATTAATATCAACATCGCCATTGATACCTGCAACTCTGCCATTATTACAAAGTTGCCAAAACTCATAATCTCCTTCATAATTAGTTTTAGTTGTATAATGCGCAAGCCATACTGGATAATCTCCCTTAAACCAAATATCCTCTAAATAATTTTTACTACTATAAAGCATTCCTTCGTATCCGGCATCCCTAACAGTTTTAACAAAACTATCAGCCATATTAGATAGACCAAAAAAACTTAAATTAAATTCATTATAAAAACTCCAGTTTTCCCAATCAAAAGCAATTGGTAAATCCACTTTGTAATCCTTGATTTGTTCAAGTACCCACAACGCATCACTTATTGCCCTATCTTCACTATTTGCATATGAATAAAAATAAATTCCAACTGGAATACCTGTCTCATTTGCCCCCTTAATATTTTGTTCAAACTTACTATCAACTAAATTTTCGCCATTTATACCACTAGATGTACCAACCCGAATGATAACAAACTCTACTCCGGCCTCTTTAAGAGCATTAAAATCAACATCGCCTTGCCACTTGGAAATATCGATACCAATCTCTGTATTTTCATTTTTATGAGCATCTACTACTTCCGAAAATAAGGTTTTAGTACTAACTCCTCCACTAGAAGTACCACTAGTCTTAGGTTCACGAACAATTAAATTAAATTCTTTTTCAGTAACATTACCACTATCATCGGTTGCCTTAAATACTAAAGGATAAGTACCGGCCTCTGACATGTCATATTCTCCTATAACCTCACAAACCGGATCATTATCATAGTTATCGCCACATAATATTTTATCAGTTAGGGAAATATCACTACCAACATTTACCGTATAACTGTTATTCAACCAAATCAAAGGAGCAACATTATCAACAATATTAATTTCATAATTATATTTTACTTTGATATTATCATCATTTATATATTCAAATTCAATTTTCTTTTTACCAATATCTGTTGTGTCAATCACATAATCATCTACAATTGTTCCATTAATATCACTAATAAAATCAGATACTTTAACATCACTTAAAAAATCTGTTTCTAATGTTTCATCTAAAGTAACTTTAATAACAGCATTTTTAACCCTTAAATAATTAATTAAAAAGTAACTACCTATACCAATGATTATAACTAAAAAACAAATTATAATTATAATATTTTTTTTATTTAAAAATTTTTTTAAAGACATAATATACCACCTAGTAAAAGTATATATTAAATATAATTTTTATGCAACATTAACCAAACAATTTAATAACATAAACAATTATCATGAGTATTACTATAACAAATAAAACAAAAATAAATACCCTAGCTGTTGCTTTAATTTCTTCAATTAATTCTCTAATTTTATAAAGCATAATTCACCACCATTTAAAGCATAAAAAAATTAGTAGTTAAATTCTACCAATTTTCAGTTTCTTTTTGTTACTTTTCAGTTTATTTTTAGCTTTGCAACCTAGTTTACATCATTTATTTCTTCCCATTTAGCAGTAATTGTTAAATCTTCTTTTACAGGTTCATCAAAATTATATAAAGTATCATCAACATACCAACCCACAAATTCAAAACCTTCATAAGTTGGATCCTCTGGTTTTGTAACAGTATCATTTATTTTAACTTCTTGAGTTCTTATCCCTGGACCTAATCTAACATCAAATGTTACTGTAAAAGTTCTAAAATAATTAAAATATAAAAAAGCTCCTAGGACTATAATTATTAATAAAACTCCTCCTAGAATAATTTTTTTTGTATCAATTTTTTCCATTTTCCACACCTCTAATTCCATTTCATATTATATATAACTCTTGCTCCATCACTTGTCGCAGTAACTAATTGATAAACATCTTTTTTTATTACATCACCAATAGCATAAACGTTTTTTATTGGTGTCTCTAATTTTTCATCAACAACAACATAACCTTGTTCATCTAATATCTCTTTTGGTACAAATTCTGTTGCGGGACGATAACCAATATAAATAAATACTCCTGCAACATTTAAATTTTCTCCATTATCTAAAATAATTGATTCTAATTTTCCATCTTTTTCTTGCATCTTTTTAATATTAGCATTATATATTATTTCAATTTTAGAATTATTCTTAACCTCATCCACAAGCATTTCTTCGCCTCGAAATCCATCACGACGATTTATCAAATAAATTTTATCAACTATTCTTGCTAAATATAATGCCTCTTGTAAAGCACTATTACCTGTACCCACTACTGCAATTGTTTTATTTTTATAAAAATTAGCATCACACATAGCACAAGTAGATAATCCTCGACCTAACAAATCCTTTTCATTGTCCAAACCTAAATATTTAGGTTTTCTTCCCATAGCTAAAATTATTTTTTTAGCTTTATATTCCTGATTAGTAGTTGTAACTATTAGTTCATCACTACTTAAATCTAATTTAGTTACTTCTTCTAATACAAAAGGTATATCCATAGATTTAACTTGTTCTAATAAAATTTGAGCAAAATCCGGCCCCTTAATATCAATTAATCCAGGATAATTACTAATCATATCAATACTGTTAAGT
This sequence comes from uncultured Mycoplasmatota bacterium, assembly GCA_900546715.1. Taxonomy (GTDB): domain Bacteria; phylum Bacillota_I; class Bacilli_A; order RF39; family UBA660; genus Onthocola_B. The sequence goes on from UREA01000001.1 coordinate 62,797, forward strand.
AATCCTCCAGGCATTCCTTTATCAATAATTAAAACTTTCTTATTACTTCTTTTAGCATAAATTCCAGCAGTAATACCTGATATACCCATACCAATAATTATTATATCGTACATGTTGTCTCCTCCTTAAAATCTAACAGCATTAGTTGAATCTTGATCATATAAATCTTCATATCGTCCTTTTCTACTAGTAATCATTAACATAAGTAGACCAATTATAATCATCACAACAGATACTATTTGTGCCACTTTAAATCCTCCAAGCATTAAAGAATCAGTTCGCATAGACTCAATTACAAAACGTCCCAATCCATACCACATCAAGTATATTGCTGTTGGTTGACCAACTTTAACTTTAGGTAATCTTCTAACAATAAGAATAATTATTACACCAATAAAACACCATAGGGACTCATATAAAAATGTTGGTTCATAATATATTTCTCCAATATTCATACCATCAATAATAAACTGTGGAATATGTAAATTTTGCAAGTGTTCTAGTGTTGTTGCTGCCCCATGGGCTTCCTGATTAAAGAAATTACCCCATCGCCCAATGGCTTGAGCTAAAAGTAAGGCTGGAGCTACAAAATCTAATAATCTTACTAAACGAGCTTTATATTTTTTACAATATATAAGACAAGTAATAAGACCAAAAATAATGCCTCCGTGAATAGCTAGACCACCTTCCCAAATTTTAAAAATATCCCAAAAATTAGAATATAAATCTAAATTAAAAACTACAAAATAAAGACGAGCTCCAATAATTCCAAAGATTATCGCCCAAAAACACATATTAAACACAAAATCTGTTGGATAATTATGTCTTTTAGCTTCCTTCATAATCATAATTATTGCTAAGAATGCCCCAACTATAATAAGTGCTGAATACCATTCTATTTTAAAATCACCAATTGTAAATAGATATCTATCCATATTTAGCCTCCATATTCTTTATATATATTTTATCAAATAACTAATACATTGTCTAGAACACTCTTTTGTTCACTTGTTATTTATACTTTAATAAGACAAAAGCACTCAATTTACTTCAGTAGATTAAGCGCTTATCCAAATTAGAATACTTTAAGTATTTTCTTTTTTATTTTATGCAAATCTCCTTAACATATTCATAAATATTTTATAGCATCTTTTTCAAAAATTCACCAGTATATGAACTTTTACATTTAGCTACTTCTTCTGGAGTACCTGTAGCAATAATTTTTCCACCTAGGGAACCACCATCTGGACCTAAATCAATTATATGATCTGCTACTTTAATAACATCTAAGTTATGTTCAATTACTATAACAGTATCCCCGTTATCAACAATTCTATTTAATATTACTAATAATTTTTTTATATCATCAGTGTGAAGTCCTGTAGTTGGTTCATCAAGAATAAATAATGATTTACCAGTAGCTTTCTTTTGTAATTCTTTAGCTAGTTTTACTCTTCCAGCTTCTCCTCCTGATAAATTAGGTGCAGGTTCTCCTAATTTAATATAAGAAAGACCAACATCATCCATAACTTTTAATTTATTATAAATTTTTGGAACATTTTCAAAAAATTCTAAAGCTTCACTAACTCGCATATCTAAAACTTCACTAATATTTTTTCCTTTATATTTAATATCTAGTGTTTCCTTATTATATCTTTTTCCTTTACATACATCACAAGGGACATAAACATCTGCTAAAAAATGCATTTCAATTTTCTTAACACCATCACCCCAACAAGCCTCACATCTACCTCCCTTTACATTAAAGGAAAATCTACCTTTATCATAGCCTCTTAATTTAGCTTCTTTAGTTTGAGCAAATATATCTCTTATATCATCAAATACTCCAACATATGTTGCAGGATTACTTCTTGGGGTTCTACCAATGGCATCTTGAGTAATTTGGACTACTTTATCAATATTTTCAAGTCCTACAATATCTTTGTGTTTTCCCGGAACAACTTTACTTTTATATAATTTATTAGCTAAAGTTTTATATAATACTTCATTAATTAAAGATGATTTACCAGAACCTGATACACCAGTTACCACAATAAATTTATTTAAAGGAATATCAACAGAAACATTTTTTAAATTATTTTCTTTAGCACCTTTAATACTAATCTTTAAACCATTACCTTTTCTTCTTTTCTTAGGTACTTCTATTTTTAATTCTCCTGATAAATATTTACCAGTTAAGCTATTTGGATTATGCATAACTTCTTCTGGTGTGCCTACAGCCATTACTTGACCACCGAACTCACCTGCTCCAGGACCTATATCAATTAAATAATCTGCAGCAAGCATGGTATCTGTATCATGCTCTACAACTATTAAAGAATTACCTAAATCACGCATTTCTTTTAAAGAATTAATTAGTTTTTCATTATCTTTTTGATGAAGCCCTATACTTGGTTCATCTAAAACATATAAAACCCCAGATAACCTCGAACCAATTTGAGTTGCTAGTCTTATTCTTTGTGCTTCACCACCAGATAAAGTTCCAGCACTACGAGTTAAAGTAAGATATGATAAACCAACATTATTTAAAAATTCGAGTCTTGATATAATTTCTTTTAAAATAAGTTCACTAATTTCTTTTTGTTCATTATTTAACTTTAATTTTCTAACAAATTCCAGTAAATCTCCAATTGACATATCACATAAATCATAAATATTTTTACCATTTATATAAACAGATAAAACAGACCTTTTAAGTCTTTTTCCCTTACAAACAGGACAAGCGGTCTCAACCATAAATCCTTGTAACCAGTCTCTAATCCAACCACTTTTAGTTTCTAAATATCTTCTTTCAAGTGTGGGTATTATTCCTTCATAAGTACCTTTAGTATTTCTCGTATTACCATTTTTAGAAACATAGTTATATTCTAGTATTTCATCTGTTCCATATAATAAATAATCTAATTTTTCTTTTGGTATATCTTTTACTTTAGCTGTCATATCAATGCCATAATAATCACATACAGCACTAACTTGGGTAAAATAAGTTGTTGAATCCATACTTATACCATTTATTGCTCCATCCATTATGGATTTATTAGGATCTGGTATAAGCAACTCTTCACTAATTTTTTGTTTAGTACCTAAACCTTTACATTCTTCGCAAGCACCATATGGAGCATTAAAAGAAAAAAGTCTTGGCTCAAGTTCAGGAATCGAATAGTTACATTTTAAACAAGCATATTTCTCACTCATAAGTATTTCTTCATCCTGAACTAAAATAACTACTTTACCATCAGCCCTTTTAGTAGATGCTTCAATTGCTTCAAAAACCCGTGATCTTTCAACATCAGCAATAGTTATTTTATCCATAACAATATCAATATTATCTTTTTTATTTTTTTCTAGTTCAATATCCTCATTTAAACTCATAATTTTACCATTAACACGAACTTTTGAAAAACCATCTTTACGAAGTTCATCAAATAAATCTTTATGAGTTCCCTTTTCCCCATGAACTATCGGAGATAATATTGTTACAGTAAGTCCTTCATACTCCATTACTTTATTAGTCATTTCTTCAATACTTTGACTAGTAATTGGTATATGATGATTTGGACAATATGGTATTCCAATCCGTGCAAATAACAATCTTAAATAATCATATATTTCCGTAATTGTCCCAACAGTAGAACGCGGATTTTTATTAGTTGATTTTTGATCTATAGAAATTGAAGGACTTAAACCTTCAATAGAATCAACATCAGGCTTTTCTGATACCCCAATAAACTGTCTCGCATAAGCGGATAAACTTTCCACATATCTTCTTTGACCTTCCGCATAAATAGTATCAAAAGCTAAACTACTTTTGCCACTACCTGATACACCAGTCATTACTACTAATTTATTTTTAGGTATCTCTATGTCTATATTTTTCAAATTATTTTCTCTAGCACCTTTTATTACTATTTTATCATTATTTGACATAATATGCTCCTTTCTTGCATTAATTATTCTATCACAAAACATTGTGATAATACAATCATTTTTTAACAAACTTTAGTTTGTTTTGCACTTTACATCCAAAAATGTAAATGCCGCGTTTTGAATTTGACAAAACGAGCATTTTATGGTAAAATAATGTGGACTTAAGAAATATAGGTTTTCCTATTATAAAGGGGGTACTGATATGTACGAAGAAGGAAACAAAAAATTAAGTTTAGATTGGGGATCACTAGCTATTAAATTAATTATTTTAGCAGTGGTAGTATTTATAGTCTGTTTGATTATAACTAAGGTAGTTGGAAACAATAATGAATCAACCAATACTTTAGCTATGGGAGATAACGACTATATCAATAATATTAACACAATGAAAGATGCGGCGTTTGAATATTTCACATTATCAAACTTACCAGAAAAAATCGGTGGTTCTGAAGAATTAACTTTAGGACAAATGGTTAATCAAAAATTATTAATCGATTTTACTAACGATGGTGAAGTATGTGATCTTGATGAAAGTTACATTCGAGCTACCAAGACCAGTGATGGTAACTACGCATTAAAAGTTAATTTGGAATGTAATGATAAATCAGACTTTATTGTTACAACAATTGAACAAAGTTCTTGTGTAGTTAATGGTGATTGTGATAATACTAATAATGACGTTGTAATTGATGATGATAATGATAACAACAATAGCGGAAACAACAGCAGCGGAAGTTCAAATAATGGTTCTAGTAGCTCAAATAACAGCTCTAGTTCAAGTACATCTTCATCAAGCAAAACTACAGTTAAGGTTACTACTACAGTTAAAATTAATATTAAATGGAGTGCTAGCGGAGGATGTAATTCAGGTTGTATTATTATAGATAATGATAACAATAACAATAATAACAATAATAATAATAATAACAACAATAACAACAATAATAACCCAAGTGAACCTGAAGAACCAAATGAACCAACAACTCCAGAAGAACCTGAAACTGTAAGATGGTATAAACATGTAAGATGGTCTGACTGGTCTGATGGTTATTCAAATGCTGATGGAGCAGAAAACAGATCAACTACAAAAACAACTTATAACTATTGTAAATTAACTGAAAAAACATATTATACAGATAGTTATGTATCAACAACTGATAACTATCCAATGACTTACAATTATGAATTACAAATATTAGATATAGATCCAAATGACATTGTTGATGGATCAATGGATTTAGTAAGTTCATCTTATTTCTCAAGTGGTACAACCGATTATCAAGCATACTTAGATCAAAGAGATAGATTCTTAGCTATGACTGGTAATACCGGAGAATACGATTCTGAAATGTCTAGTGCTAGTGCTATGAGAAATGCAGCACTTAAGAGTAATAACTTTACATTTAGATTAAGTGATATTTATCTATCTGGTGATTATTATAGAACTCGTGTAACAATTAATTATCGTAATCATAGTGGTGTAAGTCCATACTATTCTAATAATTTAGGATTTTACATTTACAGTGTTCCAGTTAAATTTGTAGTTGAATATGCTGATAAATCTGATTGTGTAAGAGATACAGCAGAAAACAGTAGTAAATATCCTGGATATATTAAAACTGATCCTCAAAAAGAAACAACTTGGGAACATAGAATACCAGAATATAAATGGACAACTAATAGAACAGAAAGTGGTTGGACATACACAGGTGTTTACGAAGATAGAGAAGTTTAATTGCAATTATAAAACTCTTCATAAAAATAATATGAAGAGTTTTTTATTCTATAAAAACAATAAATTAAAAAAGCCATTTGAATGGCTTCATTTTTAATTAATTATTATTCATTTAAAGCACTATATGCGCCACTACAAGTATCACCGCCAGGGTTAGATATACATGATCTACAAATTGCAGAATCATCATTAACCGAAGTATCAACTACTCCAATTACAAATGATACAACAGTTGGAACAAAGAAAATACAAACTGCAGCACCAATACGCATTGCTAATGATTTTACTGATTTTGATATAGCTTTATCATCACTTGATACAACCGCTTTTCCTAAATCTATCATTCCTAGTACAATTAGTATTATTGGAATAGCAATTTTAAAAACCATTAAAAAATATCCTACCAGCCGCCATATATTAGCAGTTTCTGCACAAAAAACATCTGGTGTCATACACACACTCCTCTCATTACATAATCTTATTTTACGATAAAATCCTTATAAAGTCAACATTTATCCCGCAATTTCTATCCTACTGGATAAATCGCATCATTATTTAAATCATTTGGATCATATGAAGTATCACATGAATCTGGATGTGTTAAACAATTAAAACAATTCTCATAATCAGCATGCATTTCTTCCGACAATCCTCCAACAACATCAAATATAAAATCAATAATTGTAGGAATAAAGAAAATACATATACCAAGTATAATTCTTTTAACTAAATTTCCTCCAGCATCTTTTATAATCTTTTGATCACTTGATACAACCGCTTTTCCTAAATCAATAATACCTAAAATAATAATTACAAGAGGTATCACAATTTTTACAATAACAATTATATACCCTACTATTTGCCATATTCTAGCACTTTTATAACAAAAATTCATAACCTAAAACCTCCTATTTAAAGATACTAAATAATCCCGAACTACCTTTTTGATCTATTCTACTAAAACCTAATGCTGATAAAAAGGCATTAAGAATTGGTTGATTATCCAATTTATCATCTAAATAAGGTAAATTGAAAAATACTTTACTACCACTTTCTTTTTCAAAATCTTCAACATCTTTATCACTTAATACACTTCTATTTAATACTATTTTCTTACCTCGTAATTTTTCAAATATTTCATTATCTTTTCTAATTAATTTATTAAGTTGTATTCTTCCCGGTTCAATTAAATAAACTATATCATGACAATAATTTTCCACAGATGAATCATTTAAATCCACAAGTATTGCATCGCAATCAATATTCTGCGCCAAAAAATCGTTAAATGTTACACTTGAGACACTTTCTAAAGAATCATCATTAAAAAATATAAAATCATTCCCATCAACTTCCACTGCTTTTACTTTATAATTAGCCTCTAAATGTAATTTAAGTAAATAAACTAGTGTAGTAGCTCCAGCATGTTCAGTAACATTCTTAAATCCAATTATCTTTTGACCAATTTTTCCTTTAGTATTATCCTTAACATTTTCATTTAATGCTGGTTTTTCAAAACCATTTATATTATGATATTTAGCTACATCTTTATAAGAATTAGGATTATTAATTAAGTAATTAATATCATTTACATTAGTTGCAAAATTATATATTCCCATTGATACTAATTGGGATAAATACACTGGAGAATTAACTGTTTCAGAATCATCTAATAATAAAATTATTTTTGATGTATCAAAATTTACTGATAAATTTTGAATAACACTAATATTTTGATAATCCCTTATTGCAGTTATATCAATAATCATTTTGTTATAATAAAAATTTGCAAATTGAGCAATCAATTCATCAACACTAAATTCTCCCTGAATATTTTTTATAACATCTATATCCAAACTAGAAAGTAATGCTTGATATTTATTTGCTATAATTACATTCATATATTCACCTTCTTTCATCTATTATTTGTGAGTTACTTCCCATAAAGTTATCAGTTCTACCTGTTATGGGAAATACACTAATTTGCCCTAAAAATGGCAATGAAAACTCATAAAATACTTTTATTTCATAATATTCATCATCTTCAACAGTTTTATATCTTTTAAAACAAAAATTATATCTTTTTCCATCTTGGGCTTCTTCATAATCACCTTCAAAGTTAGTAACACCATACCAGCCATCATCACCTTGAGGACAAGCACCAGTATTATTATAACCTTCACCTCTAAGAACATTATTTAATAAAGACATTGATTCATCTGTTATTCCTTCATGTATTTCAATAATTGAAACCATACTATTCTTAACTCGATATGCTTTATTATAATTAAGTACTAATGTTAAAAAACAAGCAAAAATAAGTATAAATAGTATCATTATTTGAAATACCCAGGTAGAACCACTTACCTCTCTCATGATTAAAAACCATCCCAAAATGACGAATAATAATATCCACAGGTTCCAGTTGATGCTGTACCATAATCAAAGTGCCACCATTCACTTCCCATCGGTTTAGCTCCAGCACTAGTAAAATAGCCTCGTAAAACGTTTGAATTTGAATTTGTTGCACTAGCTAAAGGGCTAATTTCGTGCATAGCTGAAGGCATATCTTTACCAGCTAGTGAAACATCTACAGCACATGCTCTATTGTGATTAGATGAATTACCAGCTAAAAAGTTAGACAATCCGCTAGGCAAACTATATCCTGCTGCTCTAAAATTATTTGAAAGTTCGGTGCTTCCCATTACCGTTGATTGATAATAAGGCATTATTTTATTAGAAATAGTTTGAGGACGATATGTTTCATAAATAACTAATGTATCTCCACCATTATTGGCATTTAACGCTGCTTGTCCAACAATTTTTGCAAAATTATATTGTAAAGGACTTATTGTCATTCCACTATATAATTTTCTTCCCGTAACGTTAGTTATATTTTGTCCATAAACTTTGAAAATACTAGAAGAATTTTTAGTGATATTCATTTGGACTTTAGCACCAATTTTTTGAGCATAACCACCAAAATCAATACCTAAATTAGCACCATTTGCCCAACCACATTGACCCTCATAGTTAATATACCATCTTGTATCATCACCAGATGCAGTACCTTGTATGGTAAATACTGTACCTGGGGTCATTCTCGTAATTTGTGTTGCTAATTCTGGTTCGGTAAATAATAATCCATAATTTCCTTGTGATTGTCCAGAACCTAAAGTAACACCTTGAACTCCTGCTAGTTTAGTATCAAGATTTAATCCTTCAGTATTACAAGTAAGTTGTGGTGTTTCCCCTTCTTCCTCTTCAACTGGTTCTTCTGTTGTACTGCCTCCACCAGAAGAGCTTACACCAGGATTTCGAACCGGATTAACATTACTATCATCACCTCTAGTAGGTTCTCTACTATCTAGATTACCTTGATTTCTGTATGGGGAATTAGGTAACTCTTTTTTTTCACTAGAACTAACTATAATATTATCATCAATATCTTCTATAGTATTATAAATAATTCTTGTTTCTCCAACAGTTTTAAAATTAAATATTTGTTTAAATACGGGTATATCTAATTGAAAAAATAAAACCACTTTATAATATTTACCATCAACAAAGTCATTTTGAGCAAAACCACTAAAGGCTTTATCTAAACCACCAGTAACATCTACCTCACTTATACATACAGCAGCATCACTACTATTGCTTCCAACAGAATTTCCAGCTCTATCAAAACCATCATATCCATCAGGACATTTTCCTGAAGTACGATATGATGTTTCTTGAATAACTTTAACTATTTCTTCATTTAAATCAGCACCATCTGTATAATTACCATCTAATGCTTCTATTGCATTTACAATAGAATCTTTTACCCCAAAAGCATTAGAATTATTTATAGTTAATGCCATTATCGCCGTAAACAATAAAACAAATAAAATAAATATTTGAAATATTGTTGTAATACTTATAGATTCTCTCATTTACATCCCTATCCTTTATATAAACATCTCATATCATCATATTCTACGCCATCAACAACACAGCCTTGACAATATTCAATACCATCAACAACTACTCTATTGCTACAATCACATGCGGCTTTAGAGCATTGAGATTTAACAGTAAAATTAGCATTTAATATTGGCCAAAGGAAATAGAAAAAAAAGGTCAATAAGACCCCAACAGAAATTACTACAACCATAGTCATGTTTAAATCTTGCGTAGCCTCTTTCATAACTTAAAACCTTTCTTTCTAAATTCATTAAATTATTCTACTATTGCAATATATCCGTCATTATTTAAAGATACATATCCAGTTGTTGTTGTATTTTCTGGATTCCACTTATCTGGATCAATTTCAGTGCCATCTGCACATACACACCATCCATCCTTTACTCCGGAAACTTCCCCATCTGGGCAAATATTTTTACATGTATTCATAGTAAGACCAGATTGAATAGATGGCCAAATAAAGAAATAGAAGAATGCTCCAACTGCTGCAATAGCAACAACAGTAACAACAGTCATATTTAATTCGCCAGTAGCTTCTTTCATAAATTTTTTTCCTCCTTTTATATTACATATTTATTATAACTTATTTTTTCTTAAATATCAATTTATTTTAAATAATTTTGTAAACTAAATGCCCATCATTTGTACAACTGCTAAAATAAGTAAAATCATCATTCCAAAACCAGTACATACAAGCATTTGCATTGTTTTGCTTTCCATTTTTTCAAGTCTATTTTTATATCTTGTTTCTCTTGCTTTTTGTTGAAGATTGGATATAGTTCTTGAAAATGTTAATATTTGTTCTTGTTTTCTTTCTTGTCTACCTAAACTAAGTCTATATAAAAGCCGCATCATTCGCATTGAATCTCTAACTGGATAACGTCTTGCAAATTGCATATAAGGCTCTATTGTATCATCACCAGCATTTATAGCATCAACCATTTCTTGAAGTCCATCTTTAAATATTTCTGGAGCATCAGCCATTGATTTACCTATTGCAACAGGAACAGTATAATGTTGAATAAGTATTTCCATGTTTTTTAAGTAATGCGGTAGCATTGAATCTATTTCATGCATATGTCTAGTATAATATTTTTTTAAATCATTATATTGCATTTTAAAGACAAAATATCCAACAACAAATATAAATAATATAACAATTGAACTTAAGTTTTGAATAGATATAAATAAACCTAATACCATAATAATTAAAGCATTTTTAATTCTTTTATTAAACATTATATCCGTATTTACATTATTACCATATCTAGCTCTTAAGTAAAAATCATAATCACTTTCCTTTAATTTTAAGAAAAGCATTTGATTATCACTAATAAGTTGGTTGATATTTATTTGTCCCCCAACAGTCATAACCACAAAAACTATAACTGCAATAATAATTATTTCTATTTGCATTATTCCACCCCTACATCTTCATTATAGTATTTTTCACCACTAAGTAAGAAAAACGCATTCAAGATAACAATTGCATGAAGTATTACTTGGACATACCATATTTCAATAAGTTCCAAATAATTTTCTTCACCTAACATAAAACGCATTACAACTACAAGTAAATATAGCATAACTCCAAATTTAATAAATCTACCATGGAAGTTTTTTCTATCCATTTGGTCACGATAAACGCCTTCAACTAAAGCATCGATATCCATTGCCATATTTTCTAAAGCTTCTCCAGAATCTCTTGCCCCTTCTTTAGTGATTTGTAAGAATAATTGATGCATATTCTTAACCATATAAAATGGATATTTATTATTAAAATACTCAATTGATTCATCAATTGTACCATTTTGATAAGACATCTCAATCATTTTTTTAACATCACTAACAACTGGTTCTTCAAGTATTCCTGAGTTTGCTACTCCTTCAAGTGATTTAACAAAACTTTGAGTTGTATTAAATTCCATGATTACATTTGTTGTATAAGTTTGAATTTGTTCAAATATATATTCACTATATACTCTTTGCAAGCGTAAATATGCCAGATATGGTATTACAGCAATTGATGCAATACTATAAACTAATGCCCAAGTTATACTATAAAAATAAAAGTAACCAACTAACGCCGCGAAGCCACCGATTAGGGCAACTTGAGCAACATATTGTCTTGGAGTATATTCTTGCCCTAATTCTTTAGCTTTTTCTCTTACCATTTTAAAAGAATAAGGAGCATATTTATCATAAATTCTCTCTACATTACCAGCAACATAATTATAAACTCCTTCTTGAGGATTTTTCCGATAAATTAATACAAATATGGCAATACCAAGAAGTAGTATTAATTCTAACATTGTACTCATTATATACTCCTTTCTTACAAGCTTTCAACAGTTTGCATTTCTTTATTATCTACATCATTTATATTATAACTAGCATTTTCATAATCTTCATTAATAGATCCATCATCTTCTAGAAAATAATGTGGATCCATCTCAACTCCTTGGGAATCTAAATATCTAAGTAAATATTTAGTTGGATTATTAAATGTTACAGTTCCATCTAAACTTTTCTTATATAATACATTAGCTCCAGCTTCATTGTTATCATCAACATAAAACTCTACAACTTCCACAATTTCTCTTTGAAATCTACCAAGCTCTTTACTCATAAATCCTTTAACATGAACACCAAGTTGTACATATCTATGAATTGATTTTAAAAATTGATCAATATCTTGACTATTTTCAAGCAAACTATATAAACGCATTGGTATGTTATAAGCTCTATCTGAGTGGATAGTTGATATAATATTATGCCCAGATGATATCGAGTTACGTACAGCTGTAACAGCTTCAGCAGAACGAACTTCGGATAACAATATCCAACGAGGATTTTGCCGCATACAAGTGACTAATACATCTGAGTATGATGCTATATTATTAGTCTTCATAGCAACAATGTCCCTGTGAGGAAATATTTTATCCAAGTGTAGTTCTAGTGTATCTTCTATTGTTATAATTTTTTCATCTTCTTTAGTATGACTAGCTAAATATTTAACAAGTTCTGTTTTACCACTACCAGTTTCTCCACTTACTATAATATTACAATGTCCTGTAACACAAGTCATTAAAAATTCATGTAAGTTTTCTGTTAAATATTGTTCATTTAACAATTTTTCTTTATTCAAACGGATTTTGGCAGGAGTTTTTCTAATTAAACAAGCAATACCATTAGTAGCTATTGAATCATGCACAAAGTTAAGACGAAGTTCTGCTGATTCAGCATCCAAAAAAGGATGAGCCATATTAAATGTTTTACCCATTACATTAGAACATTGAAAGGCAAGTTTCTCCATTAAAGCATTATTTATCTCTGGCCTTTCAACCCGATATACACCTTTATCAAGAGTTTTTAGCCATACTTGACCACCATTGGAATAAGAAATATCGGTGATATTATCTTCTTCTAAAAACTCTTTTAAAGGCCCAAAATCTAATTGTGAAAATATTGCATCATTCACTTGATTCCACCCCTTTATTTATTATTCATTTACTCTTGATGATGTTGGTTGATATAAACTTTCAACTAATTGTCTTAATAAGTCATTAGAATAACTTACTTCTTTACCAGCAACAGTATACATTTTATTTCTAGGAACCGGTACTATTTCAAATCCTCTTTCATCTAAAACATTTAAATAAGTAAACATTTCATCAGTTACCGCAAAAGATAGTCTAGCAGGACTTCTATTAGTTGCATCATCAAATACATTCAATCCATCTCCATCTTTTACTTCTAAAACATCTATACTATTTATAAATTCATCATATATTCTTCTATTAGTTTCTGGATCATTACCATAAATCCATAAATCAATTTTATCACCTGGATAAATTGAATTAGCATAAGTAGCTTCCATATCAACCGGTAACCAATAAATAGTATATCCATCAGGAATATTATCAAAATCAGTTTGTGATACTACTTCTCTAGTTACTACTTGATCACCATAAAACATTGCACCAGCAGGAATAGAAGTTCCTTTATTAACATAATAACCAATTAATTGACTTGAACTAGTAATAACACTACCAGCATTATTTAAAAAGCTTTTATTTACTTCAACATATTCAATATCATCAGCAGTTATATATTCAGTTGCTAAGATATTTCTTGCAGCAACAGGCACTCTAACAGGATTTATAGCGTTCTCCAAAGTCATATTATAGAAAAACCACAAAAGTATAACACCAGCAATAACAGCAATTATTGTTATAGTATTTCTATTCATTAAAACTTTTCTAATTCCATTTATTAATCCAGCCATTATTCCACCTCTGTAGGGGTATCTTCAGTAGTACTACTACCACTACTATAATTTCCACCCATATCTTGAACATTTTGTAATATTAAATTAATTAATTGTTCATTATCGTATTCTGTAGCTCCCGCATCTTCCGTATATTGTTGATTTCTTGGAACAGGAACAACATCCATATTAGATGATCTTTCTGCAAGTTTTAAATAACGATATAAATCAGTTGGAACAGCAAACAATAAGAAGTCTGCTTCTCTACCACTAGTTACATCAAATACATTTTGACCAGCAGAATCTCTTACCGCTAAAACTTCAATACTAGAAATAAATTCTCCAAATATTACTCTACCAGTAGTAGGATCTGTTGATTTAATCCATAAATCAATTCTATCACCTGGATATATTGAATTAGCATATGTAGTTGTTTCATTTACTGGTAATTGATATATTGTATATCCATCTGGTATTTCTTCAAATACAGCATTAGGTAAATCTTCCTTTTCTACAACTTGATTACCATAGAAAAGTCCACCTTCAGGAATTGATGTACCAGTAGTTACATATTTACCAATAAGTTCACTTGTACTTGTAATAATATCAGCATCACTTAGAAAACTACTACTAATATTAACCATTTCAATATCATCAGCTGTTATTTCTTCAGTTGGTGATATATCTCTTGTTGCAACTGGCACTCTAGTAGGGTTTATCGCGTTATTAACGCGATACATATAAAACCCTACTAAAACTGCAACACCAGCAACAATACCTAAAATTGTAACTGTAGTTCTATTAATTACAAATTTTTTAAATCCCATTTTTATCCTCCGTAATTATTCTAATTTATTTCCTTCAACAATTGAATCTATTCTTTCTACCATATCAAATTGTGTAGCATCTCCAACAACACTTATTGCTCTACTCTTAGTTTTTATCTCAACACTAGCCTTAGGTGGAGCTTCATAAACTCCATAAAAGCTTACAGTATAGTCAGTTGCTAAAGAAGTAGTTTCGGCAAATCTTCTTAAAAATGATTCATAGAATTTTTCTTTATTTATTCTTATTTCTCCAAATTTACGATAATAAGAATAATCTATTGCATCTACCATTGCCGCTTCATTAATTTCTTTAAGTAGATAATAATCTTGGGTACTAGTAGTTGTTAAGTTTTGTACTAACATCATTATTACTACAATAAATATACCAAGTAATATTAACCAATATGCCCAATATGAATCTTTCATCTAATTTCACCTACTTCCATGCTGGTCCACCAATTACATAGTTTTGTCCAGCGTCAGTCAATTCATCACCAACTATTTGTTCCCAATTAGGGAATGTTGTCCAATAACTATTTACATCTGATCTCTTTTCTTCAAATTCATCTACATTTGGAATTTGTTTTCTATATTCTTCATCTTCAAGTAAATAATCAATTACTTCACTATAACAATATAAATTTTTAACTGTCGTTTCACCAAATTGAGCATCTTCACAAGTTAGAGAATCATTAGCATATCCGCCATCACCTTTATCATCACCGCCGCCATCATGTAAAGCATTGTACTCTTTCAAATAACTAATAATGCTTGGCGTTAAGTTAATACTAAATGCCAATCCATTTTTATCAGTATATTTAGTACTACTATAAATTAAATCATTTTGTTCTGTAATTTCATTTATAGTTTGTTCTGCTTTTTGCGAAATCAATTCTAAACGTCCAAATTCTGTATTAACATTCCAATTATAACCATAGTCCCGACTAGGATTAATTACTTCACTCGGACTAATAGGTTTAACATTAATTTGCAACTCATCCCAATTAAATATACAATTCAAACAAATTTCTGAACCTGTAAAGTCACAATTTGGACAATCTGGTATTTCAGTACCATCAAAATCACAGTTTGGGCAATCATCAGGTTTACAATTATTTACATAATAACATTCATAATTACCATCAAATCCGTTATTAGCATCATAGCCTAAAGCATTAGCTACACTATCAGATTCATTGTTACCATTATAATCAATTAATCTACCATAATTATCAATTCTCTTTCCACCATTTTCAGGGTCTGCATAAAATTCTCCAAAATCTTCAAGTATCAATCTAAATGTTCCACCAAGAACAGACCTAGAAGACACAGGTAATTTATGTTCTAAGCTTTCAGTACCTTCAACCTCTGAAGCAGTTATTTTACCACTTACTTCAGATTGCCAAAATACACTTGGAGAAATATAATCTTGTGCTTTTTTAATAGACTTTCTAACAAATGATGCTTGAGAAATATTTCTAGTATCGTTATCACAAATACCTTCTCCATCGCCATCAATTTTACATAATACATAATTCTTTTCTTCAAAAATATCAGCATATCTATTATCATATCCATATGCATAACTACCTATAACATCAGATTCTGTAATAATATTTGTTTGACCAACATCATCTTCATCAAAGTTATCATATGTTACAGAGTCTCCTTCGCATTCATATTCATTAGTTGCTGTTTCTTTACAAACCTCAACATCTACTAAATATTCATAAACACCATCTTCTTCATCTGGTACCATTACTGTATTATCAGCATTATCTTTAATTAAGTCATAATATGGTATAGTTGATTCATATTGACCATCTTGTTCATAAGTTTCATCATAATAATATCTTAATGTATGTGCAAAATCATAAGTCATCGTCCAACCAGTTACACATTCATTATACATACTTATATTTTCTCTATATTCTTTAACTGCTTGGTCGTAATCAGCTTTTGCACTATCTCTATTATCTTGAACATCACTAATTTTCTTTTGATAATCAGATTCAGCTTCTGCTTCCCCTTCTACAGAATAAGTATCAGTTTCTTCATCATATACACATGTTTGATTATCACTAAATGGTGGTACTTCAGTAGTACCAGTTACTTCTTCAAATGAACCAGATTCATCTTCTTCATTCCATTCAAATGTAAAACCTGTATATTCAGTAGATTCTGTAGTAATTGTTACATTAGTTACTGTTTGTCCACCACAAGAAAATGTTTCTTCAGTTCTTTCAGCAGCTTCCAATTGTTCTAATGTTTTAATAGCTTCATTATATCTGGTTAAGGCATCTACCATATTATTTTCTATTCTTTGAATTTCTTCTAAATACGCTTCTTTATCGATACTTTTTAATCCGTTTTCAGAGCTTTCAGAACCGTCACCACCAGTATAACAATCTTTTGCTCCTTCAATATGTGCTTTTAATTGAAAATATCCACCACAGACTACATCATCAATTTTTGGTTGTAATATAATACCATGAGCAAACTCACCACTATTTAAAACATCCTTATAATCTTCCTTACAGAATACATCACAATAGTCATTGTCTTTTAAACCACCATAATCATAATCTAATTGATATGTATTTCCAGCATCATCTTCATTATCAAGAATACATTTTTTAATATCTTCTGGAGCTACAATATCTGAAGTTGATTCTTCTTCGTTATCACTACAAATTGGAGTAGTTATATAAGTACCACAAACTTCTTCTCCTTCTTCACAAGGAATTTCACCAGTTAAAGTACCTGAATTTTCAGTTTCTTGTTCTTCACCTGTTGCAAAATAAGCAATATAATTTTGAGATGGACCCAAACCAGTATTTTTTCCACCTTTTAATATAGCAATTTTATAATTAGATACACCAGTATAATCATAAGTTATAGTAAAACTTGCAGGGGTACATTCTTCATCATCACTTGCATTTTTTGATAAAGTTATTCTTAAAGTTATTGTACCACTAGCAGTTTCGCCTTCTCCTAATCCTTCTACTAAAGATTCTGCTAAATTAGTATCAGAAGCATTAGTCAAAGATTGAAATTCTCCACCATTAACAGAATATTCTAATGTAGGTTCACCATAACCTGAACCATCTAATGTAAAATTAATATTTCTTAAATATCCATTTGCTGACATATCGGTTATATCAAAATTAGCTGTAATAACTACTGAATCTTCATTTACTTGCGTATCATTTAAAGTAGCATTTAATGTCATACTTTCGCTTTCTGAATCTCCAGAACCGGCATTGGCAGCTGCATTTAATGCATTAACAAACAATGAATAAGCACCAGAAGTAGAACCCGACAAAGAAGCATTTGGATCGTAATTAGTATATCTAGATTGAGCCATGCTTTTAAGTGATGAATTACAATCTCCAGAAAAACTAACTAATTGACTTGTTGTACTAGAGTTTTGACATGCCCATTCAATACCAGCATTAGTAAAAGATGATGAATAAGGAACAGGTTTACCACTATAAGTAAAACTATCCAAATTAGCAATATCACCAGTCATTCCAGCAAAATTACCTACACCATATATAAAAGTTACTAAAGCAGTTCTTTTTGATAAATAATCTGCATTACTAGACAATATTGCTGAAACAGCTGCAGCAAATCTTTGATCACTTACTGGTGTTACAATAAAACCAGAACCTTTGGTAGATACACCATGAGGGTCAATACAAAAGGCATCGTATGTACCATTTGCACCTGTTGCACTATATTGATGCGTTGTATATGAATCACTATAATATAAAGGACTAGTATAAGATAATCCTCCAATTTCACCACTTTCACTTATAGTTAAAGATTGACCTTCATCTAAATCACTAGCTTTAGCAACTCCCACAAAACTAAATAAACATGTTATTAAAATTAAACTTATTAACTTCTTTTTCATACTATATCTCTCCTACGTCTAATAATTATATAAGCAGCTGTACCTCCTCCGGCAACTACTATAATTATTCCTCCAGCAATAAATACTGTTTTATGTTCAACCACAAATTCCCATATTTTTTCATACCATTTTAATTCTTCTTCTTGTTGTTCTTCACGTTCAGCAATCTCCTTAGCTATAGTTTCAGAAAACTGATCATATGTAACTTCTGGATAAGTAACATATTTTTGACACAAATAATAATCATCTAAACCTTCACAATATCCCAAACCATAATATAAATTATATCTAGGAATACTTAAATAAATAGTTCTTAACGTTGAGCCTTCACAACCAGTTTCATCAGAAGCCAGTATTTCTATAGAATATTCCGTTACTTTAGGATTATATTCTATTTCATTTCCATTTTCATCAGTTAAAAACAAAGTAATCGTTCCATTATCGGTATCTTCATAAGTATAATCACGACTAAAATCATAATCTTCATTTTCTATTCTAACAATCATATTTTCATTTATATTCAAAATGTTAATTTGAATAAATTCAGCAAGACAATAATATGGTTCATCTTCAAAACCTTCAAGAGGTGAACACCTATCTTGGTCAATTTCTTTTTCTACTATTTCATAACTTGCTTTAACATTGCCAACTTCTCTATTAAGTCGAGCTTGTTCTTCATAATTGCATATTGCTCCTACCGGAGTAATACCAAAACCAAATATTAATAATGTTAAAATTAAATATTTAAACTTAGACATTTCGACACCTACCTATGATTTAGTTTACCACATATAAGTATTTTTTTCAATTACAAATTGACCGATAATATAAAAATGTGATATTATTTAATAAATAATAAGGAAGGAAAAAATGAAGAAATTTATAATAGTTTTTACATTATTAATTATAAGTATCATATTATATGCTCGTTTTATTGGAACCAACAACTATAAAATAACCGAACATACTATAGAAATAGAAAATCTAAATGAATCATTTGATGGTTTCAAAATAGCTCAATTTAGTGATTTACTATTAGGTTCCACTAAATCCATAAGTGATTTAGAAGACATCGTTAATGAAATAAATAATATGGATGCTGATATAATTGTATTTACTGGAGATTTAATAAGTAAAAGCTATGATATCAAAAATGAAGAAATTGAACAAATAAAAGAACTCTTAAGAAAATTAGATTGTACATTATATAAATATGCTGTCATCGGAGACAATGATTTAAACAATTACAAAGAAATAATGACTGATAGCGAATTCATTGTTTTAGATAATGAATCAAACTATATATTCTATGAAGATATTACCCCAATTAAAATCACAGGAATAACTGATACTTCCAACATTGAAAAAGCATTAAGCACTACAGATAATTTAAACACAACATATAATATTGTTTTAACCCATTATCCCGATTATATTGATACTTTATCTGAATATAATGTTGACTTAATCTTAGCAGGACATTCCTTACTTGGTCAAATAAAAATCCCATTTGTCGGAGGTATAATAAAAAAAGATGGAGCTAATAAATACATCGACAATTATTATGAAGTAAATAATACTAAAATGTATGTATCCGGAGGCCTAGGAATTGATAACAATTATTATTATAGACTATTTAATAAACCTGAAATTAATTTATATCGCCTGAGTAGTAAATAGCTCTTTTTTTCAAAGAAAAAAATCCTATTTCTAGGATCTTATAAATATTCTACTAATTTAAAATTAGCATTTAATCTTTCTATTAAATCTTCTGCTTCATATTGTGAAAACTTTTTATTAAAGTTACTAGCATCCATTAAAAACAAATCTGGATAATTAATAAATATTTCTTTATAAGTATCTATTCCCAAACCTTGAATAAATTTCAAATTTTCTTCTACTAAATCTAAATGTTTACTTATTTTATCTTGAAGTTTTTTTGGAGTGTTATCTAAGCATTCTTGTATTTCTTCATTATCAAATCCATATTTTTCTAAAAATTTCATGCTACTCTCCCCATTCTTAAACCTTTTTCATGCTCCAGCAATTCATCAATTTTACTACTTAAAAATTCTAAATTACCTCCATAAGATTTCATAACTTCCATAAGCATTTCTTTAGTACTTAATCCCTTATCTTTTATTTCATCTAACTTTAATTTTACTTCTTCTTTTTTATCATCTAAAGCAAATTCTTCTAATAATCTATAAGCTAGTTCTAAAACTTCTGTATTATCTTTAGTAACATCTTCAGTTACTTTTTCTTCATTTGTTTGTCCTAAAACATAGTTATATAAACGATTACCAAATAAATGTTGAGAAATTTTACCTTCTTCGTTTTTCCACGGTATATTATGAGCTTCACTTTCCGCTATTCTTCTAGCTACTACATTAGCATCTCTAACTGCATTTCTTGGATTTTGTTTATAAGCATCAATAAAACCTAATTCTTCTGCTCTTTTAATATTTCTTTCTAATTCTTCATTATCCATTTGTAAAACTATTAATTGTGATGCTTTAGAAATATGAATATCATTATCTTCAAGCAATTTTATGTTCTTTTCATCAAAATCTGTTGCAGATACCAAGAAATCTTCTATTCTTTCTTTTTCACTAAAATTACTTTTAAGTGTTTTTAAAAATTCTTCTCTTGTCATAATACTCCTTTCTAATATGCCATTAATGGAACTTTTTCAGGATCAAGTCCACTAATTTGTAACACATTAATTGTATTATTTAAACCTTTTAAATCATATTTAGTCAAAACACTTGGCACTAAATTAATATCTCTAGCAACTTTACCTAAACTTAATAATTTATTGATTTTTTCATCTAATTCTTTATCATATAGTAATTCTACATTATCTTTTAATATATCTAAACTAATCTTATTACTTTTTAACGTATTAACATTTTTTGTTAAAGTATCTTTATCATAATGTTCCATTATTTTCTTTAAATCTTCATCCTTAAAATTAAATTCATTTAATCCACTTTCATTTAATACTTGTAATAATTTTTCTTTTTCACTTTTATTATCTTCATTTTTTACTTGTTCTTCTTTAGGTATTTCAATTTTTTCAATTACTTGACTAAATATATCTTCAAGTATAGGAGTTTCATTAACACTTTCTTTAACTTCTCCTATATTTGGAACATTTTCCTCTTTTTCGCTCTCAACTTCTACCTTTTGATCCAAAGCTACTGTATCAAAAATTTGATCTTTTGATTCTTGTTTTGCTTCAGCAATAACCTCACTTATTGTTTTACCACTTTGCTTATCTCCACTTTTTAATGTTGCATCATATTCATATAAAGCATCTTCTGGGAACATTAAAAGTTTTGCTGCTTCTCTTCCTTCATTTTCATTAAAATCAAATTTATCAAGCAAGCTAGTAATTGCATCACGAGTAATATTTATATTACCAGATAATGCAAGATCAAAGTATTCATTAAGTTTAGCTTGATTACTTAATGCTTCATCCTTTCTAATACCTAATTCTTCTACTTTAGTAATAGCATTATTCATTTCTGCTTCTACTTCTTCTAACTTCTTACTAGCGGCATCTTTTTCAGATACAATCTCAGAAATAGTATTAGGTAACATGCTACTTACTTTTTCATTTAATAGTGCTGGTTCAAAATCAAGTTTCAATCTTTCTAAAACATTAGCAAAATCATCTCTATTAATACTACTTAATACAGATGTTAATTTTTCTCCTTCTTCTGCTAAAGTTTTTTCATCTTCACTTAATCTATCAATTTCTTGTAAAAGAACTTCTTTTTCATTTTTAGTTCTTTCTTGAGTTTCAATAGCTTCTTCTCTTTCTTTATTCATTTTAGTAAGAATTACGCTATTTTCTCCCCTTAAATTATATAACCTATCTAATAGGTTCTTTACTTCATTTGATAATGCTTTCAATTTATCACACCCTTTATTATAAATTGATTATAGCAAATTTTTTAAAAAATGTAAATAAGAAAACCACAACATCTGTTATTATTGTGGTTTTCTTATATTTTTCATATTTTCAAAATATTCTGGCACTAACTTTTTTTCTTTTTCACTAAATAAATAATCAAACTCTTCTAATCTTTCTTCACCCAGATATTCTATCTTACGAAGTACTATATCTTCAAAATCTAATGTGCTCAAATAATTTATTAATCTATTATGACTAAATAATTTTCTTAATGTCCAACTATAATTTTTAGAAATAGGCATCTCTGTATCTAATGTAACTCCTTCTTTAAATGTAAAAACATATCCATCATAATCCATATACCTAAGAAAAATTTGGGTAAATGGCAAATCACTAAAATATAAACCATTTTCTTCAAATTTAGCAGTTGCCAAAACTAAACCAAATAATACCGCATCTACTTTTTCAAACCCCATTGCAAATAATGTTTTAACAATATCTTCAGTACTAATATTATACATGATAACCTCCCAAAATTATTTTAATATAATTTTAGAGATTTCGTCAATATGCTTTGGTACTTAACTGCTCTTAACTGCAAAACCCCATTATTTCGAAAACAATCAATATCATAACATATTTAAATTCAGGACAATTGTAGGTACAAAAGAAATTAAAGGTTCATATATTACTTTAGAAGGAGGAATATTTTTGAAAAAGAAAATAATTATTAGTATAATTGGTATAATTATAATTGGAATTATAATTACTTTATTGATAGTATTTAATAAAAAGGATGATAATGAATTAACAAAAATCAAGCTTGCAGAGGTTACTCATAGTTCATTTTATACCCCTCTTTATGTAGCCGTTGAAAAAGGATATTTTGAAGAAGTGGGATTAGATGTTGAGTTAATACTTACACCAGGAGCTGATAAAGTAAGTGCTGCTGTTTTATCTGGTGATGTAGAAATTGGTTTTGCAGGTGCTGAATCTGCAATATATGTTTATGAACAAGAAGAAGCTGATTACTTACAGATTTTTGCTGGCCTTACCAAAAGAGATGGTCAATTTATTGTTGCAAGAGACTCTTATGAAGATTTTTCTTTGGAAGACTTGTACGATAAAGAAATATTAGTAGGAAGATCTACGGGAATGCCTGCTTTAAATTTCTTAAATGGCCTAAAAAATATGGGCATTGACATTGATAAAATAAATATTAATTATTCAGTTGAATTTGCGGCATTATCAGGATCATTTATCGGAGGTACTGGAGATTTTGTTAATCTATTTGAACCAAATGCTACAGCCCTAGAAAAAGAAGGTTATGGTAAGGTTGTTGCAAGTGTTGGGGAGATGTCTGGTGAAGTCCCATATACGGCCTTCTATGCACGTAAAAGCTATATCGAAGAAAATAGTGATGTAATTGATGCCTTTACTAAAGCTATAGCTAAAGGTATAACTTATACAATGAATAATGATGCTGAGGATATAGCTAAAGATATAATCAATCAATTTCCTGATACAAGTATAGAAGATTTAACACAAATGATTGAAAGATATAAAGAATATGATTGTTGGCTAGAAAGCCCATTTGTTAGTGAAGAAATATTTACAAATTTAGAAGATTTCTTAATTGATTTTGAGCTTTTAAATGACTATGTTCCATATAAGGATTTAGTCAACAATTTCTATAATGAATAAATTATTAGAAATAAAAAATTTAAGTAAAAATTACAATACTAAAATGGGAGAAGTTAAAGCTATTGATAATATAAGCTTTGATGTTTATGATAAAGAATTTTTATGTATAATTGGCTCTAGTGGTTGTGGTAAATCAACTTTGCTTAATATTTTAGCAAATCTAGATTACTTATCTGAAGGAGAAATTATTAAGAATAATGATCTAAAAATTGGTTATATGTTACAAGAAGATTGCCTACTTCCTTGGTTAAATATACTTGATAACGCAATGCTTGGTCTAGATATCATGCATATTAAAACGGAAGAAAATATTAAATATGTTAAAAATTTATTAGAAAAATATGGTTTAGGTGATTTTCTAGAAAAATACCCTAACCAATTATCGGGAGGAATGCGTCAGAGAGTTGCATTAATTAGAACTCTTGCTACCAAACCAGATATCTTACTTTTAGATGAACCATTTTCAGCTCTTGATTATATGTCAAGACTAATGGTTAGTGAAGATGTATCAAAGATTATTAAGAACGAGAAAAAAACAGTTGTTATGATTACTCATGATATCGCTGAAGCTCTAAGTTTAGCAGATAGAATTATTGTTTTATCTAAAAGACCAGCAGTAATCAAAAAAATATACAACATAGATATTGAAGGAAGTACTCCAATGGAAAGAAGAAAATCACCACGCTTTGCACCATACTATGATTTACTTTGGAAGGAATTAGATAAAAATGTCTAGTGAACAAAGAAAATATTTAAAAAAATTAAGATTAAGAAAATATCTAGTAATCTTCTGTCAGATATTGATTGTTATTGCTTTTTTTGGAATTTGGGAATATTTAGCTAATAAAAATATAATAAATACATTTGTCTTTTCAAAACCTAGTAAAATACTAGAAACTATTATTGGATTAATAGAAGCTAATAATTTATTTAATCATATATTTACCACATTAAAAGAAGTATTAATAGCCTTTTCTCTAGGTATTATACTAGGATTTATAATAGCTATAATTCTTTATGAATTTCCAATACTAGCAGATATAATTGATCCATTCTTAACTATGATTAATTCACTTCCTAAAGTTGCTTTAGGACCATTAATTATCATTATTGCTGGAGCCAATACCAAAAGTGTTATTGTCATGGCTTTACTTATTAATTTAATCGTTAGTATAATTACTATATATAATGGATTTTTAAATATTGATGAGAAAAAAATCAAAATGATTAAATCTTTTGGAGCCAACAAATTACAAATATTAACTAAACTTGTAATACCTAGTTCATATAAAACTATTATTTCAAGCCTTAAATTAAATATATCCATGAGCCTTATTGGTGTAATTATGGGTGAATTTCTAGTAAGCAAAGAAGGTTTAGGTTATTTAATAATCTATGGTACTCAAGTATTTAATTTAAGTTTAGTTATGGCAGGTATTTTAATATTAGTTGTTATATCTTATATCCTTTATAAAATTATTACTTTTATTGAAGGTAAGTTAATTAAAAAATTCTAGATACCCTAGAATTTTTTAATACAACTATTTACCATTAGAAACAGTTATTCGATTTTTTCGAATAACTGAATTTCCTTTTAATTCATTAGAGATTAACTCAAATCTCCCCGTATCTAGGATGACATGTTAATTATGGAAATAATTTTAGTGAGAAATCAAAACTATCTTGTTGATTTTCACATCAAATATCAGTTAATTATATTGTCCATTTTACACTACCACTTACTACAAATCGTGTATGTGATAACTGCAACAAAAGAAGCAATAAAAGTTACCACTAATATTATAGCAAGAGTATTAGCAAATCCACTATTATTGTTATGATTATCTGGATTTTGTTTTCTAACAAGAGTAGGACTTTTGGTATTTACTATTGTATTTGAAATATCTTTGGTTGCCTGAAATTCAGTGATTTGATTTTCTATTTTGGCTTTATGTGTTTCTTTGGCAGTAGAACCATACTCTATCATTTGGGTTGTCATATTTACAAATTCCTCTTTACTTTGACAACCAATATTCATAGAATTAAGCACATTATTTTTAGCATTCTCAATAGCGCTTTGTTGATTTTTTAAAACTTGATTTGTTTCTTCAACCGCTTTCTTTTTTCGACTAGCCTTTATTTTCTTTTCTTCCATTGGCATATTAGGATTATTACCTATTTTTGTTATTTCATCTACAATAACTTTATCTTTAGCATTAGCATATCTAACACAGTCTTTCATAGTCATATCTAACCCTTGACTAATTCCTAGAGCTATTTCTTCTGGAGTCAAATTATCTGATAAATTATCGCATATTGAATTTAAAGTTTGATTTATCATATGTGTCTCAAAAGTTAAAGCTTTTTCTTGGCCTTTATTATATGCCTCTTGTAATTTGGGATTATTCTCTCTAGCAACAACAGGATTATAATTACTAGATACCATTTTATCTTGTAACATTTCAATTATACCAGAGACATTTTCTAAACTTTTATCAATACCTTTAATTGCATTTAAATTATGAGAATCTATACCAAGTAACACTTGTAAGCCATCAATTTCACTTGCTACTTTCCAAAAAATTGTACTTGGATAAGCCATACTTTCATCTTTTGAAAATAATCCCAAATTAACTTCTAAAGGAATTCCCATATCTCTTGATTTTTCACATATTATTTGGCTGGCAAGTATGCTGTTTTTATCAAATAGTTTTTTTGATTCTTCATCGATCATGGAGTTTCGAAATTGCATAAATAAATCCGGATGGGCAACGATATCAAAAATTCCACTATCTATTCCTTTTGCTACCATATTAGCATATTCAATAGGATAATTAGGATTATTTATACCATTAATATTATTTAAATTTCTTGATACATATTGTTGCCCCAAAATCATATAATCGACTTTATTTCTCATTGTTCCTAAAAAAGATTCTTTCATAGGGTCATATTCCGCTTCAAATCCTGCAAGTATAGTCATATTTGGATTTTCATTTTTCATTTTATCAACCAAAGAAATATACTCATCAACTTCTGATAGCAACATTCTGTTGTCTTCATCTGGTAATATTAAACCAGGGTTTGGTATATGTTTACTAAAACCCAATGCAGTAATTCCCATTTGCTTTGCAGTTTTTAAAATCTCTTCATCACTAATATACTCACTATGACCAGACCTATAAGTATGAGTGTGATAATTAAAATTTTGAGATAGTGTAAAATTACTTACTTTTTGGTGTTCTATATGAGATGTTTTAGATAGTTCATTTATTCTTGCAAGTTTATTTCTATCAATTCTACTCTCCATAAATGAAAGATCAACTTTATCTTTAGGGTTTTGTGTATAGCTTTTCAACTTATAAATATATTCAGGTGGTGTAATAAATAATTTTTGTCCTCTAAATGTGGCTTGTTCTCTACCAAATATTTCGCTAGCAAGCTCTGGACTTATAATATCATTTCTACTAAATATTTGCCCATTTCCATCGTGATAATAGCCCTTGTTTATAACAGTACCATCTGGTTTTCTTTCAAAACAAAATGCTCCAATATGAAAGTCTGATGCATCTAGTGTTGCAATTACTTCATGTTCACCAGATGGGATGCCGTTTTTTAAAACTCTTGAAGTAGTTAATCTGTTATCATGAAATTGAAGTCCCATTTCCTCACATATTTCTTTAAATTTATTAATATCTGCTTCATTTAAATTAATGTCTATATCATCATGTGTTCTATTAGATTCAACACCATATTTTACATAAGCACATAAAGCCCCTGCAAGTTGATAATCCACACCTTTTTCATTTAATTTTTTTATTAATATTTCTAATTTATTATATATTTCTTCATGATTTTCTTTCACAAGTTCTGGTGAAAATCTTTTTTCTTGTTCTTTTAAATAATTTTGAATTACTTGATTAACAAGTTCATTTATCCTTTCAATAATAACATCATATTCATCTGAAGAATTTACAAACATACTCATCGCTTTATTTATCTTGTCTTCATCTATTAATCCTTGATATTGTTCGTTTATTTGGTCTGCTAATTTAGTAATATAGTTTTTTATCAATTGTTTTTTTTCTGCCATAGACTATACTCCTTCACATTAATAATAAGAATACATTGATATTATCTATTAAAATTATAACATATGCTAATATAATTTTAAAAGCTTTAAATTATTTAATAATCTATGGTACTCAAATATTTAATTTAAGTCTAGTTATAACAGGTATTTTAATAATTACCTTTATTGAAGGAAATCTAGATACCCTAGAATTTTTTAATTAATCAAATAGCCATCAAATAAGAAAACCCCCGTAATTATTGCAAAAAATTCACTTATTTAATTATAATTACATGTATTATCAAATAAAATTACTTTTCCATCTAAATCAGTTACTCAAATTTTTTGATTAACTGATTTTTTTTATTCATTTGTTTCAAATATTTCTTTTAAGTGTTAACTCTATTTAATTTCTGCAACCTCTTTGTTTAACATTGTTAAATAATCTTGTTCAGCTCTAGTTAAGTGGGTTTGCATATATTTATCATATTCCGCATGAGCTTTTTTTAAGGCTTCTTCATGAGAAATAGTACCATTTCCTTTTAAGATATCTTTTCTAGTCATTTTTAAAAAAGTATCTAATTCATTTATCCAATCTTGCATAGTCATAGGATGTCTGTCTAAAGCATTAATTTCAGCAATATCTAAATAAGCAGAAACCATTCTATTTAAAATATTAATTTCTTCTTCTGTTAAATAATTTTTAGCAATTTCTACCTCACTTCTTGTTGGATAATCTCCTTTAAAGTTAGTAAAACCTATATAATCTTTTTTGGAATCAACTCTTGTAAATATAATTTCTGCAGCAGTATGTCCATGAGTAGCATAATGCATTTTATTTTGAACAGTTTTAAAGAAATTTATCGACAATTTATCTTTTGGATCATAATCAATTGCTGTTGAATATATATCCAAAATTTTTCTCCAAAAAACTTTTTCTGATGCTCTTATTTCTCTAATTCTATCAAGTAATTCTTCAAAATAGGTACTTTCTCCATTGTTTTTTAACCTTTCATCATTTAAAGTAAATCCTTTAATTAAATATTCTTTTAAAACTTTTGTTGCCCATATTCTAAATTCTGTTGCCTTTTTAGAATTTATTCGATATCCAACAGCAATAATAGCATCTAAATTATAATGTAATATATTATATTTTTTTCCATCATTTGCAGTTGTCAAAAAATCCTTGACAACTGAATCTTTAATAAGTTCCTCTTCTTTAAATATATTATTTAAATGGTAGCTTATATTTTGTTTTGATGTACCATAAAGATTTGCCATTACTTCTTGACTCATCCAAATATCATCATTTTGAAAATTAACATCAACTTTTACATTACCATCTTTTGAAACATATATTAAAATATTATTGTTATTCATAGTTTTACCTCCTTAAAATTGCATTGATTGTCTATATGCAAACTATTATATCAAACATATTTTTGGTAGTCAATCATTTTATATTAGAGTACCTTATAGACCTTCTCTTTTCTTCTTTCTTAAATATTTATAATTAAACATATATTTATCAAAATCTTCACCTCTTACTTGACCTGCAACTCTAAAAGGTATTTTATTATTCCACAAATTAATATTTAATACTTCATCTTGTTTATTTTTATTAACAATTAATATATAATCATTTTTTCTTTTTAAAATTACATATTCTTCTTTAGTTACTTCATTTTCAAGTATTGTTTGTACAACAAAACTTTTATATTTTCTTAAATTATTTGTATGTATTGTTTTTAGTATTTGTTTTGTTTTATTATATTGATTTTTAATTCCTTCTATTTCTGTGATTTTAGCAATATCTATTATTTCATACTTAATATTATTACTTATATTAAGTAATTTAAAATCTGTATAATACGGTTTATTATTAATACTTATTTGATATTTATATAATTTTTTTATACTTACATTAAAAACATTATAACTATTATTTTCTTTATTATAAACATAATACAAATTACTATCATTTTTAATTAAAAAACCCCTAGTAATTGATTCATTAAAATTTATTAATCTTATAATTTTTTCTAATTCATCATTATTAGCGATAGCTTTAACTTGCATTTTCTTATCTTTTTTTAAATTATAAATCTCTAAATTAGAAAAATATCTATTATTATCTATAACTACTTTAGTATGATACTTATTATTTAATAATATTGCTTTAATACCACTACTATCCATTTTATAAATAAAATATTTCTTTTTATTATAAGTTATTAATTTACCTACTTCTATTTTATGTATTTTAATTAATATATTTTTTATATAATTTCTTTGAGATAATGTAACAACTTCAATTAGTTTTATTTTATTAATTGGTATTTTATTTAATATAGGATTTATTTCATAACATTTATTAAATATATTAATTTTAGTATTATCTCTTACTTCTTTTAACTTATATGCATAAACATAATTATAACCAACTTTTTCAATATAAAATTTTATATGTTTATAAGTAACAATATCTCCCATATTATAATTAAATGATAAATCTTTGTTAGTAATAAATTTCATTTTATATTCTTTATTATGTAAAATATATAATCTTTTTTTAATAATTTCTAAATCTTCATTACTAATATTTCCCATAATTTTAATAAAATTGTTTTTATTAATAATAAAAACTTTACCCAAAAAAACATATGTTTCTTTAGTATTTATAGGCATTTTACTTATTTTTAATTTTAAATCCCATGGTGTTTTATTAGGTTTAGATGTGGCCATTAAAGCATAAACTCTTTTATTAGTTTTTTTAATAACAATAAATGGCCCATTTTGGTGTCCCTCAGGAATACTTGACTTTTCTAATTTATTTTTAAATCTTTTGGCCCATAGAATATCTCCGAGCTTAATATTTTCTATATTCATAATTAACCTTTCTCAATAAATATTTAAATGAATTATTTTCACAAATTTATCTGGATACTTATCTACTAAATATAAAGCTAATTTTTCATACTTAGAATTATATTTAGACAAAATAAATGTATGTCTTATAAATACTATAAGATAATCATCATAACAAACTACAATAAATTTATTTTTAATTTTTTTAAAACAAGAATCATTTACTATTTTAGCATCATTAATAATTATTCTATTATGCACATTTTTTAAATTGACATTACATATTTCACTAACCAATTTTTCTAAATAAAAAATCATATGATAGCTTTTCCAAAGTTTTTTTAAACGATATTTTTTAAATAACATATTTCCCTCCCTTCACTATATAACTTCAACTTTTTTAGTCCAAATTCTTTTTTTTATAAAAATTTTTTTCAAAAAAATTGCAATTTGACGCAAATTTGACGCAAAAAAGAAGCAAACTTCTAATTTTGAAGTTTGCTTCGCATTATTTCTAAATTGTTTTTTATACGTTCATTTTCAGGATTAATTTCTAAAGCTTTTGTTGCATGTTTTACAGCTTTGTCTATATTCCCAGTATTATAATATACTAGTGATAATAAATCATCTATTGTTTCATCAAAACTAAATACTTCATTAATATATGTTTTAGCATTTATTGGAATATTTAAAGCGGTATTACAATATTTTATAACTTCCTGCCAATCTTCTAATTGGTAATAAACTAGTGCTAACTCTACTAAAGGGTCTCTTAAATGAGGAGCTTCTTTAATCGCTTCATTATACCAATATACTGCATTATCTATATCATTTAATCCTAAATAACTTCTGGCTATAAAACGCATTGATGCACATCGTTCATCTTTCCATGTAGCACTTCTTAAAGACAAATGTTTTTTTAAAGTAGTTATTGCTTCATTCCACTTTCCATAATACATATATTCCCGACCTAAATAATGCATATTACGATCATTTTCAGGGTCTTCCTTGACTGATAATTCTAAAAGTGGCAAATAAGAACTACGCGATTTGGTTTGATCTGGATAATGATTAATAAT
Source organism: uncultured Mycoplasmatota bacterium (assembly GCA_900546715.1). GTDB lineage: Bacteria > Bacillota_I > Bacilli_A > RF39 > UBA660 > Onthocola_B. Next base: position 95,104 of record UREA01000001.1, read on the forward strand.
TAATTCGTCGGTTGTCACGTAATGTTCTTCTTCTCCAGAATACTTTAATATTTCATGAACTGGATTTACCCATTTATAGCCAACGTATGCATGTATTTTATCTTGGTAAAAGCTGACTTTAGGATTATTATGTTCATCTAAATTCCAATTATAAATATATCTAAGTCTTGTAGTATCGCTCTTCCAAGCTTTCTTGATTGCATCTTTCCAACCTGGAAGCATTACTTCATCAATGTCAATACATACACATACATCTGTATCTTCAGGAATTAGTTTTATTGATTCATTACGAGCTTCATCAAAACGGAAGTTAGTAAAAGTTTTTGTCTCTACAATTACTCCAGCATTTTTTAATAACTCTACTGAATTATCAGTAGAACCAGTATCTAAAACACATATATAATCTGCATCTTTAATTGATTCTAACCATCTATTAATAAATTTACTTTCATTTTTACAAATAGCATAAACACAAATTTTGATATCTTTCATAATCTCCCTATGGTCCAGTTGGTCCTGTCGGTCCAGTTGGGCCTGTAGGTCCTGTTGCTCCAGATGCTCCAGTTGGTCCCGTAGGTCCTGTTGCTCCAGTAGTTCCCGCCGTTCCTGCTGGGCCTAGAACACAAGAACAAACGAATGAACACCATTCACATCGATAGAAATAATATGCAGTCATATGCATGAAAC
>UREA01000002.1 GCA_900546715.1 uncultured Mycoplasmatota bacterium
TTCATTTCCACAATTTTGACAAAAATTAAAATAAAACAACACCTTTATTATTTCTAAATTTAACACCCTTACCTCAATTTTTTCCCATTAAATCAAAAAAAAAAAAAAAAAAGTCAATTTTTAAAATTTTCTAAAAAAAGACTAATTATCTAAATTATTATCTGGCTTAAGCAATATTTCTTCCACATTGCTCCAACCATCTCTCCAATCAAATCCTGCTCTGATTACTCCTTTTTCTTTTAGTTCTTCATCAGTTATTTCTTTATTATGATATGATGGAAATAATATTTTCAAATTTACATGTGAACCAAAATTATCAATTCGATCATCAATTTGAATATCAGCAGTAAATAAATGTTTTGAACTAGTTAAAATTATATGGCCTGGATCTATAAAAGGTAAAGTTTTTCTTAAAAAATTATATTTATCAGCAAAATATCTTCCTGAACCATCAACATCTAAGAAATTCACACAAGAAGATAGAATATAAATATCATATACTTGATTTAATTTCTTTATAACTTCTATAGCATTAGGTAATAATGGAGCATAATCATATAAATTTCTATTTCTTAAAAATTCATTAAACTCATTCATTCTATCACTTGGAATAACAACAGTATCAATATAATATTCACTAAATTCATCAATAACATAATTAGTACCTAAAAAATCATTAATAGCCTCTAAAAAACCGGAAAATACTATTACTTCATCGACATCTAATAATAAAGTTTGCTTCATATTATAAATCTAATTCCTTTCTTTTTAACCATATATAAAATACTTAAAGATATTTCTTTTTCACCAAGAGCAGGATATGCTTTCTTAATAAAAATTATTCTTTCGTTAGCATCAATTTGAGTTTTACATAGTTTCAAATAATAATTAAGTATAGTTTCAGGTTTTATCCTAGTTCCTTTTATTACAGCATCTCCGTTACAAATTTTTTTATCTTCTGATATATATAAAGACCAATCCACTTTTTTTGCAATTTTTTTTAATTTAAAATAGTAATAAAGCAAATCAAAGAATGATGTTTTGCTTTTCTGACTAACCTCAAAATTGCACATTTCGTTATAAATGCCTTTTATTACTACATCAGGCATATCAATCACCTCCATTTTTTTTAAACTTTTGTAACCATTATAATAACATAGGTTTTGAAAATATTCTACTATTTTCTGAAATTTTTTCAAACTTACGCCACTCCTTTATATAATTTTAGCATTAATACTTAAAAAAATAAACTAATTATAGATATTAAAATCATTTTTTGATAAAATTAAATTGGTGATTATTTATGAATAGAGAAGAAGCATTTGAATTATTAAGAAAGTATAACAAAGAACCTTATCATATAAGACATGGTTTAATGGTTGAAGCAATAATGAGGGAATTTGCAAGAATTAATAATTATGATGAAGAATTTTGGGGGATTGTAGGATTACTTCACGATATCGACTATGAAATGTATCCAGAAGAGCACTGTATTAAAGCAGTAGAATTATTAAAGAATGCTAATGCTAGCGATGAACTTATCCACGCAGTAGTTTCCCATGGATATAATATATGCTCTGATGTCGAGCCGGTTCATTACATGGAAAAAGTTTTATATGCTACTGATGAACTAACAGGAATTATTGCCTCTCTTATTAATATGAGACCAAGTAAAAATGCTCAAGGTATGGAGGTTGCTACTTTAAAAAAGAAATTTAAAGATAAGACATTTGCTAGAGGATGCTCAAGAGATATTGTTAAAGCTGGAGCAGAAATGCTGGGAGTTGATTTAAATTATTTATTTGAACATGCTATAAAAGCAATTGAACAAGACGAAGAATTTATCAATAATAAAATAGCTTCATTATAAAAAGTAAGATGTTTTAAATCTTACTTTTTAAATACAATTTTTTCTTTTTTAATAAGTATTATACTAGTTATAATTGCAACTACTATTAATAAAGACTCAATTATAACTATAATTAACCAAACATTTAATGAATCATCTTCTTTGGAATCTGGTGCAATTTTCTCTTCTTCGACTTCATCTAGATAAATAGCATTTATTTTATAGATTTGTTCTGCTCCATTTTCCGCAATAACAGATATTTCTATTACATTATTACCAGTTTTAATACTATCTGGATTATTAACTGTAACTGTAGCATTAGTATCAGTTGCAAGAGCATTAATTTCAGGAATAACCGCTTCATTTAAAAGAATAGTATATTCTAATATTTCTGGATTAAAATTAATATTATAATCAGTTATAGTAATGCTTGATAAAGTATTATCTGTTGCTAGTTCTTTAATATTGCCATCAATATCTTTACGAATAACTTCAATAGTATAAGTTTTTCTAGAACCATTTTCAGCGGTTACAACTATATTAAAGGTATTAGTATATAAATTTAAATCTTTAGTTCCAGTACCACTTACTCTAGCGGTTGAATCTGCAGTACTAGCTTTTATATTTATTTGATTTACTTCATATTCTACTGTTAACTGATAACTGGTTTTATTACTGGCAAAATCTATATCATAACCATCAATACTCAAATTACTTAAATTATTATTACTATTTTTGGGTGCAGCAATGCTTATTGTAATACTACTTCCTGAACCAGCAATAGTTTGCTCGCCATCACTACCTTCAGCTGAACCTAAACTTATAGTTGTAGATTCATTTACTTTGAAATTACTTGTGGCCTTAAATGTTAGAGTAGCAACACTTTTACTACCGTTAACTCCACTTGAGTTATCTGCAACAAAAGATGATCCTACGGCAACTCCAAAACCATTTAGACCTGTTGAACTAACCAAAGTAAGTTTAGATGAATCATAATTTATTGGAGCTCTAAATCCCCAAAGATTAGATGCGTCATTAACTCCAATGGTAACTGTAAATGTAGCATTTTCATTAATCTCTCTATCTCCTGATAAATAGGTTGAAAAAGCTTTTACATTAGTAGTTATACTAAAAAGTATAACTACTAATAATATTTTTAAATATTTTTTCATTTCAAATCCTCCAATCCCGCAAAGTATTTGCGAAGTCTTATAATATCTGTCATATTAACAGTACCATCTTTATTAATATCGGCATTCTTTAAAGCTCTTTCATCTAATGTTTCTAACCCTGCAAAGTATTTACGAAGCTTTATTAAATCTGTCATATTAATAGCCCCATCTAAATTTATGTCACCTAGAGTTACTTCGATTTCTGGAGTTTCACTGGCATTAACTGTAACATTAATTGTTTTAGTTGTATTGCCGTCCTTTGATTTAACTGTAATTGTTGCATTACCAGGACTTCTAGCAATAATTGCTCCACTTGCATCAACGCTAACAATACTTGGATTACTACTTTCCCATAATATATCTTTATTAGTAGCATTATCTGGAACTATCGTATAGCCAATTATTTTACTTTCCCCAACATCTAAAGTAATTGCTGAATTCTCAAATATAATATCTGTTACCGAATAGGTATATTTCTCTTCGCCAATTACTGTTGTATTAACAACTGCTTGGAAATTAATATCTTCAACAGTTATGTCATAAAGGTTAGGAATAGTTGCATCAAATACTTTCTCGACATTAACATAAATATCATCTTCATTACTTAATGTATTAGCCATTCTAGCTACTCTACTTACTTCTAGTTCATCTAATGCAGCGATATATTCTTCTTTTACTGTTTCTTCTATAAGTTCTATAAATTCATCTTCACTAAGGATAGCATCTTCTTGAATTACTCGCATATCCGCAATAACTTCAATTAAATAATAGCCAACAGGAACGCCTTCATTTGTAATTAAATATTCTTGTCCTGACATTATATAACCAACATCAGCATCTCCCATGCCACCTTGACCAGGTCCAATTTCACAAGTTGGACATATATTGTATAAATCTTCTTGGAAACTAGAGTAATGAATTAAATCCATTTGATTACCACCATTAAGTTCAAAAATTAAATGTTGTTTTAATGTTAAAGTATATTGTGTTTTAATTACATCTTTAATTTCATTACCTAATTTTATATATTCATCACTTGCATTAACTGGAGTAATAACTACATCTTTAGATACACTATCATCTAATCGCAAACTATAATAATAATCATCTTCTGTAAAATAATAATTTGGAGTTACTTTTATAGTAGATGTATGAGTATCATAAATATAATTATCTTCATAATTAAAATTTACTTCTCCTAGTTTATACATTAAATCATTCATTGATAAATTTGGATAAAAATAATCTAATATATATTGTTGCATATAACTATAATATATATTTTGTAGAGCACCAGATGAATCATAAACTATATCAGAATTATTTACATCAAAATTTCTTATTGGTATTTCTATATTATCAGGAATATTATTTAATTTTTCTTGATAATCATCTATTATACCTTTTTCATCCACTATAACATGTTGATAATTAATATATTTATCACTTTCATATTTAACAGTACAAAAGCCTGGAGCAATACCTTTTATTTTATTGTCTTCAACTATACATACTTCTTCATTTAAAGAACTAATTGTTACTTTGTTTGTATCATTTAGAATTTCATAATTTATGTCTTTTTCTTCATTTAAATCTAAATAAACTTCTTTTTCATCTAATTTAATACCTACCATAACTACATTAACTTCTATTTCATAAGATACATCATCATTATAGATATTAACAGTACAAATATTTCTAGATTCATCACAATCAACCACTATATTATGATTTCTAATTAAGTAGTATAATTCATAATTAGTATATAATGAACTATGAGCAATTGATTCATATGTGTTATTTTCTCCAAACTGATTATAATCTAATTCCAAATCAGTTGTACGCATTTCTGCAAATAAATTAGTTATATACTCGTCATAATTTACTATTACAGTAAAATAATTATAATAATTTTTGTATTTATCATTAATACTTACTTCTGTAACTCCAGTTTTAAGACCAGTAAGTAATCCATTATTGTCATAACTTATGATATCACTATTATTAATGGATGTATATAAATTTAAATTATCGCCTTCAGTAAAGAATAATTCAGTATCAATAGTTTCACCAGAAGAAATGGTATAAACATTATTACTCAAATGGATTCCTGTAAGTTTATAAGTAACTTTTTGATAATCACTATACTCATCAGAATTATAGGTTTTTATTCTAATATAATATTCATCATTTTCTACTTTTGCATCAACCATAAAATTATAGTAACCAAATGTGAGTAATTCACTATTTATTTTATTTTTAATTGTATTTTTCAATGCTTCATCAAAGTTTCCATAATAACCAATATTTAGTTCTGAATAATCAATATTTAAATTTTTATTTAAACTACTTAATAGTTCATCTAATCCCTCTTTAGCACTCATACCAACAGCTACCAATAATTTAGTAGTTGAATAATTAACTTTAATATCTACATATGTAAAGCCTTTTTTATGAGCTGTAATTATACCATCTTCACTAACTGATAATATATCTTCATTACCACTTGTGTATGTTATTTCGCCATATGTAGCTCCAGTTGGATAAATTCTATATTCTATTTGTTTAGTATCTCCTACATCTAATTCAATCATATCTTCAGTTAAACTAACACTAGATATTAATATCGCTTCTTTTTTATCTAGCATTAAATTAAATGAATAATCATTATTTGTAATATTATATACATTATCATATAAATTACTTACAACAACATCACTCATAAGTATATTATCAACATATTCTTTTAAATAACTATCTAAATTATTTATATCTAATGTTACATCAGCATCAACTATTCTATCAATGTTAATTATTATATCTTTACTATATATTACATTACCATTATTGATAATATTTATTTTATATTTAGCCCCAATTACTAAATCATTTGCAAGTTCAATTGTATCAATATAATCATAACTTACATCTAATGAATTAATATTAGCCAATTTATCATTTACTATACTATCAAATAATGTTTTTAAATCTCCTTTAGCTAAATCAAGATATTTTATTGTGTCAATAATATCAATATTATATTCATCTAATATCTCTTTATCTATTTTATTTATTTTATCAATGGTTTCTTGATCATATCCTTGATAATTTATATTTACTGTTTTATAATCGTATGATCCAATTAATAATTGATTATCAATTGTAGCATTAATTTTTACTTGGCAATTTTTAGAAGAAAAACAATATACTTCTGGTGTTAACATATCTCTTATTTCTTCATTAGGACAGTCCATTATTATTTTATTTTTAACTAAAGATGTTAATAAATCTAAGTTTTGATAATTAATAAAAGATAATTCATTATAAGGTAATGTAACATCATAATTATTATAATAATTTAAAAATTCATTATCTTCTTCATAAGCATATTTAATATATACTGTTTTAGTTGTTGTATAACCTCCACCAGTTAAAGTAATTTCGGTTTTCCCAGCTTTAAGTGAAGTATAAGTGCCATCTAAATTATCTTGAATATAATTATGATCATATATAACTGCAATATCTTCTTCTAATACATTAGTTAAATTAAAATAATCTAACATAAATAATTCGTTTTTATATAAGGTACTACTATTTTTTATATATAATCCTTCTAAATTAATTGTTACATTACTAAAACTTAATGTTTTATTTTCTCCCTTATAATGATAACTTAAATCAAAACTACATACATTATCTAGACAGTTAATATTATTTAATCCATTGTAAAAATACTCACTAGATATAAAATTATTAAATTCTTTATATAAATAATTATTTAATAAATTATCATAAGATATTTTATCACCATCATAATTTAAATAATATTCATTATTTATATTAATATTTATGTTACTATTATTATATAATTCATGTAAATCATCTGGAGTCATAGTATAATTTTTAACTACCAATTCCATTTCTTGATAACTATATTCTAGTTTATTATATACTCTTATTTTAGTTACTCCTGGTTTTATTGTTCTTATAACACCAGTTCCATCTATGGTTGCAACAGATGTATCGGTACTTACAAATATTAAATTATTATATGATCCATAATAATTTTGTAAAGATAAGTGTATTTCTTTATTTACATCGGATATCATATACTCTGATGTTAATATTCTTTTATTAACAAGGGTTACTTCTTTGCTCTTACTAATTGGTGATTCGTGACCTGGAATATTTGTATTAAGTGAATAATTATAATTAACACTTAAATTACATACTTGAGATGGCTTATCTAAATAGCAATCAGTATTTATATTAATATAATCAGGTACATTATCATAAATATTATAACTAAACACTTCAATAGTATTAGGAATACTTATTAAAATATCATCTAAATATTCGTCAATACCAGAATCAATATAAAAATATTTACTATAATTATTATCATTTTCATGTATATCAACAACAATATAACCTTTAGCATAATTATTTGTTTTTATTTCACAATAATTGTAATAATCAGTTACATTAAATGCTGAATTAGTACTTCTACAATACATAGCATCAATAGAATCATTACCATTAATTATTAAAGTGTCCCCAATATTTAAATTAATTTCATTATTCTCTAAATTATCTATTTCATCAGTTGTGATTTCTATTCCTTTAACATCTACTATACAAGTTAAAAATACTAATACTCCAACTAAAACCCCAAATAATTTTTTACTACTATTCATTTTACTACCTCACTTCTTACAGTTTTTCTTAACTCAATTATACCATTACTAATATAATTATACAATTAAAAAAACAGATTTTATTCATTTTTCATCTGTTCTTTTTCATTTCTACTATAAGCTTTTTAATTAATCGATATCAAATAAATTTCTAATATCAACATTTAGAGCATCAGCAATTCTTCCAATAACAGCAACAGAAAAACCAATCTGCATTTTTTCACTTTCGATTTTCGCTAAATAATTCATAGTTATACCCGCTAAATCTGCAAGCTCTGCCTGAGTTAAATTAGCTAACTTCCTATATTTCTTTATATTTTTTCTAACAACATCGTAATAATAATTATCACTATTAATAATTTACCACTCCATTTAAACAAACTCTAGTTACATTTCCTGTTATTATTTATAATTTATTATATAATATTGCTAGGTGATGAAGGATGAATCAAGAACATATTGGCAAATTTATTGCTGAGTGTCGTAAGCAAAAAAAGATGACACAAGTAGAGTTAGCAGAAAAACTAGGAGTTACTGAAAAATCGGTAAGTAACTGGGAAAATGGTAGAAATATGCCAGATTTAAGTTTGTTTAAACCAATCTGTGATATTTTAGATATTTCCATTAATGAACTAATGAGTGGAGAAAAACTAAATCAAGATAATTATCAAGAAAAACTAGAAGAAAATATAATAAATTTATCTTCTAAAAATAATAAAACATACAAGAAATACTTAATTATATTTTTTACTACAGTATTAGTAGGTTTTATTATAGGTTTAGGATTATATATTTTATATGATAATATAGAACTTGATGTAAAATATGATGCTAGAGTAATGGAATGTAACATTCAAAATAATGAACTTATTTTTCAAAACAAAGGAATTAGTGTATTTAATATGTATTATACTACTAAAACCATCAATGATAATCATTATATCATTTTTCATAACACAGTATATCTCCAAAATAAAAGAAGAAGTAACTGGGAATATGGCGAATCTTTTGCTACTTACTTAACTGAAGGCAGGATACCTTTTGCATCAATATTAACTTTTGATGATTTAGAAAAGTATAATAATATATCTGCTTATTATACGGATGATTCTATTAAAAAAATAGAAAAATTGTCTAACTCAGAATTTATGAATGAATTAGACAATCTCCATTTAATGTGCCAACTAAATTAGTTGGCTTTTGTATTAAATTATTTTTTGAGGAGATATTTTAAATGTATTACTACCAGCCTCATTTTTAAAGGTATCGAATTCGTGACCTTTGAAATTCTCATTATTAAGTTGTTCCCATAAACCTAAATATGCTAGAACATCTTTATTTCGCATCCAAGAATAAATAGGTATTTTAGGTTCTTCTGGATTGGCATATCTTGCCAAATCAGTAAGAGATATATATTCTGTATTATTAATTCTTAAAACATTAATCTTTTGTTCTTTTACTATAATCTCTGTTTTAAAGTTTTCTTTCTTCATAACTTGTATCCTTTCTATATTGTAAACATTATTAATTAATCAATAATAATATAAAATGGTGCTGGAAATAGGACTTGAACCTACAACCTATGCGTTACGAGGGCATTGCTCTGCCAATTGAGCTATTCCAGCAACAATTTAATTGTACTAAATTTTATGATAAATTACAATAATTAGTGACATAATTTCAAGTTTTTGATAAAATACTTTCTGAGGTAATTAGAATGTTTAAAAATACATTAGATAATAAAAGATATTATACATTAAATTATTTTTTAAGGAAAAAATTTAATAGCAAAGTATTTAAAGTACCAATTGATATTAATAGTACTTGTCCTAATATAGCTACTGGTGGTTGTATTTATTGCTCCAACAGAAGTAAGGATAATATTACGAATAGTAATCTAGATTATATTGAACAATTTAATCAAAATAAAAAAATTTTAGAGCATAAATGGCCAAATTCTTTATATATTGCTTATTTTCAATCTGGAACTAACACTTATAGGAGTGTATCAGATATTAAAAGTATTGTTGATAAGTTATTAGTTATGAACAAAGTTGTGGGAATATCTATTGCTACTAGACCTGATACTTTAAGTGATGAATGGTTAGATTATTTGGATGACTTGAATAAAAAAACATTTTTAACGGTTGAGTTAGGACTTCAAAGCAGTAATGATGAAACTCTAAAATTTATCAATCGTGGCCATACCGCCGAATGTTTTAAAGAAGCTTGCGAAAACTTGAAGAAAAGAGGTATATTTACTGTTGCTCATATAATTAATGGGCTCCCAGGAGAAACAAAAGAAGATATGTTAAATACTGTTAAGTTTTTACAAGACTTAAAAATTGATGGCATTAAAATTCATATGTTATATATAAGTAAGAATACTAAACTTGCAGATATTTATAAATCTAACCCTTTTCATGTTTTAACTAAAGAAGAATATATTGATATAGTTTGTGATGAGCTTAGACTACTTGATGAAGATATAGTTATTGAGCGAATTACAGGGGACCCAATAAAAGAAGAATTAATAGCACCAGATTGGTTAATAAAGAAATTTGTTGTCTTAAATGATATTGATAAAGAAATGAAAAAAAGGAATATTTACCAAGGAGATCTAGTCAAGCGTTGAGTATTTCTCCTTAAATATTCCTTTATTTTTTGCTTAGCAGTAGCAGTTTTAGCAATTTCTAGCCATGATTCATCAGGACCTAAAGCATTAATATCAGTAATTATTCTTATTTTATCATATGGTTGTATTGTGTAATCAAAATTAACTGCAACTCCATTTACTATAACTGCTGCTAAATGATTAGCAACTCCTGAAAAATTAAGATAAGCATAATCTATCGGAGTAGAACCTCGAGCAATTTCTATAAGTTCTCCCTTGTTATTATAAATAGGTATTTTTTCACCCAAAACATCTTCTTCAACTATTTGAACAAAGTCCGCATTACTTTTAGCATTTTTATTAGCAATTAATATTGATTGCATTAATGGATATTGCTTGTTAAAAGTATCTTGCATAATGATTGATGCATTATCTATATCTTGATGCCAATAATAAGTTATACCATACCTTGCTAACTGTTCCATTTCTGGTGTTCTAATTTGCATTTGCATAAGTTTATCATCAGGACCAAACACAGTAGTATGGAGAGCCTCATAATGATTTGGTTTAGGTTGAGCAATATAGTCTTTAAAAAAAATTGTATTAGGTTTATATAATTCATGAATATATTTTAATGCTAAATAACAATTATCTACATTATCAAGTAATATATTAAATATAAATAAATCATGAATATTATCTATACTAGTACCATTCATCAAACTTTTATATATACCATATAAATTTTTCATTCTAAACTTTATTGTTGAAAAAATATAATTATCATTAAGTACATTACTAATACTTTCAATTATTTCATCTTTAATAGAACTAACATCTTGCCGTTTTACTTTTAAATCTCTAATTTCTTTATATGCATCAGGGTTTAAATACATAAAGCTCAAGTCTTCTAATTCTAATTTAGTGCTATATAAACCTAAATGTTCTGCTATTGGAGCATATATTTTGATAGTTTCTCTTGCTTTCAATTGTTGTTTTCTTAAATCTTTTTTATATTCTAGCGTTCGCATGTTATGGATTCTATCGGCAAGTTTAATAATATTTATTCTAATATCTTTGCTCATACCTACTAAAACTTTTCTTAAATTAGCATTATTAAATGTTGTTTTATCATAAAAATTCATCTTAGTAATATTTGTTACCCCTTTAACTAAATTAGTAATCTCAGAGCCAAATTCACTTAACAGTTCTTCTTCACTAGTTTTAGTATCTTCTAGTGTATCATGTAAAAGACCTGCACATATGGTTGCAGTATCAGCATGCAAGTCTGCAAGGATATTTGCTACAGCTAGAGGATGAGTTATATAAGCTTCTCCACTTTCTCTAAATTGATTTTTGTGTTTTTCATAAGCATACAGATAAGCTTTTTTAACAATTTCCACAGCAGAAATATTGTAAGTAGCAACTTTTTTTAATAATGCACTAGCAACTTTTTCCATAATACTCCTTTTTTCTTCAATACTATACACTATTTTTGCATATCTGTCAAAATATTTCATACATTTTATTATGAAAAAAATAGATACAGAGTTTAATAATTTAATTTGGGAAATCAATAATAAAAGTAAAGAAGAAATATTTAATCATATTAAAGAAAATTATGAAAAACTTAATTCTAGTACCATTGCATCAATAGAAATATTTTTAGCGCAGTTTGGCTACTGGGGAAAATTAAATTTAGTGAGTGGGGAATTTGAAGAACTAGAAAGAAGAAGTAGCATTTTAAAGAGTCATACATTTGATTTAATGTGGCTATATGATAATCTTGGAGATTATCGTTCTAAAATAGTTTTATTTGGTATCCTTAATTATTGGTATAATTCTTTATTTGATACATTAGATGTGGCAATTGAGAGAAATTATCATCAATATTTTGATTTAGATTTGATCAATTGTGATAATTCTGAAGTTTTTGTAGATATCGGAGCCTATACAGGGGATACAATTCTTGATTATATAAATACTTACCGGGAATATAAAAGTATTTATGCTTACGAAATAACTCCAAGTAGTATAGATTATATAAAACAAAATTTAAGTATTTATCCAAATATTTATATTAGAAATAATGCCGCAACAGATAAATCAGAAACACTTTATATCAAAAACAATTTAGTAAGTGATTCTGCAAATACTTTAGATGATTCGGGAGAATTACAAGTGCAAGGCATTACAATAGATGATGATGTATTAGAAAAAGTAACTATGATTAAAATGGATATTGAAGGGAGTGAACTTAAAGCATTAAAAGGATGTGTAAATCACATAAAAAATGATACACCAAAATTATTAATTTCAGTATATCATAAACATGAGGATATTATCGATATTCCTAAATTTATTTATAACACTAATCCTAATTATAAATTTTATTTAAGATATTTTGGTAATAAATTTTATCCTACAGAAACTGTATTACTAGCTATCCCAAAATAGCTAGTATTTTTTTTGCAATTTCTTTTACAATATATTCTTTATTTTTTTCTCTATCAGCACTTAATGCTATTAATTTAAAAGTAATATATTTAGCATTATCTTTATCATATATGCTTATAAATATTTCATTATCCCTACCTTGATCATTATAAGGATCCGCTCTATTTATTTTACCAGTTATCCCAATTCCATAATTAGAGTTCGCAAACTCAGTAATTTTCAAACTCATATTTTTTGCAACTTCCATACTATAAACACTATATTTATCAATTAACTCTTTATCTACTCCCATTTTAATTTTAAATTCATTAGCATAAGTTACTGCACTAAATTTTAATACTTCACTAGACCCTGGAATATTAGTTATAGCATTAACAACGGCCCCTCCACTACAAGATTCCATTGCAGCTATAGTTTTTTTTAGTTCTGCAAGTCGTTTTACAACTTCATTCATTTTTAACATCTCCCTTTGTAAGTAAAATACTTGCTGTGATATCTCCTGTAACATTTAGGGTTGTATAAGACATATCAAGCATTTTATATATACCACTATAAAAACCAATAAAATCAAGAGGAATATTAAATATTGATAGATATGTTGCTCCAATTACAACACCACCATTAGGGATACCTGGAGCAGCCATGTTAATTAGTATTGCAACAAGTAACATTAAAATATAAGTCATTATATTAATATCAACACCAAACATCTTACTACAAAATAAACCCAATATAGCAAAAGACACTGCTCCCCCACACATATTAATAGTACAACCTAGAGAAACTATAATCTCAGTTTTTTCTTTAGGTAATTTAAAATCATTAATACATGTTTTTAAAGTTAGTGGTAATGTCGCTAAAGAGGAACAACTAGTTATTGTCATGAGCCAAACTTTAGCAGCATTTCTAATATAAGTAATTGGGTTTATTTTAGCATAAATCCAAACTGGTAACATCATTACTAAAAACAACACAACTATACTACAGATATAAGCAAGTATTATATACCCTATTCCCATTAGAATAATATCTCCCCTGTAGTTCGCAACTGCACTCGCAATTAAAAACAAAACACCGATAGGATTTAAATAAAGTATATATTCTAACATTTTTTTAAAAATGTTAGAAAGTCCATTAATGGACTTCATAACAGCTTCGCCGTTTTCCACCTTTGATGCACAAAAACCTAACATCAAAGCTAAAAGGATTACTGTAAATAAAGCATTTTCTTGAAATGGTGTAATAATATTACTTGGAAATATATTAGTTATAACTTCTGATACTGACAAATTAGATACTACCCCATCCCACTGAAATTCATTTAAATTAATATCTATAACAGGATCAACTAAATAAACTATACCTGATGTTATTAAAAATGTAACTGTAAACATAATAATAAATAATATTACTGATTTAACAACTGTTTTTTCTTTTTTTAAAGTAGCGTTATAAATTGTATAACTTATACTACAAAATATTAAAGGTACAACTAAAAACTTTAATAAATTTAAATAGATTGTCCCAATAAATGCTAACTCTTCTGTAACATTAGGTAAAAAATATCCTAATAAAATACCTAAAGGTATAGCAATTATTGTTAATATACTAATTATTTTTTTCATAATATTTAACTATCCTTTCTACAGCTTTTATAGTGTTTTCTCTCGTATTTAGAGCAGAAATACGGAAGTATTTATCTCCAGATAAGCCAAAAATAATACCTGGCGTAATAATAATATTAAGTTCACTTAAATATTTATCAAATATTTCCCATGAAGTCATATTTTCTTTTATTTTAACCCATAAATATGGGGCATTATCTCCACCCCAAATACTAAAACCAATACTTTTAAAACCTTCTTTTAAAATTTTAGCATTTTCTAAATAATAATTAATATTATTGTTTACCTCTTTTTGCACATCTTTATCATAAAAAGCATTTGCTCCCATTTGAGTAATATAATTTACCCCATTAAATCTATTAATAGTTCGAAGAGCCCAAATATTATTAACATCTTCATATATTTCCTTGGGAATAATATAATAAGAACAACGAATACCACTAAAACTTAGGGATTTAGAAAAACTCTTAAGTTCAATAGCAACATTTTTAGCTCCGGGAATCTCATAAATAGAATGTGGTAAATCATCATGAATAAAATCTTCATAAACATTATCATAAATAATTATAGCATTTTCTTTCTTAGCATAATCCACCCAAGATTTTAAAGTGTCATAATCATATACATTACCTATTGGATTATTAGGATTACACAAATAAATAATATCATAGTGTTCTTTAGGTACTTTAGGAACAAAATTATCTTCTTCCCTTAAAGGCATCATATAAGTTTTCCTATTTAAACAAAGGGCAGCATTATGATAAATTGGATACATTATATCACTAATTAATATTTTAGCATCAATATCAAATAATTCTAAAATATTGGTACTATCAGTTTTAGTTCCATTAGATATATAAATTTCGGAAGTTTTAAATCCCATATTTTTATATTCATTTTCTAAGATAGTACTCTTCAAAAACTCATAACCAGAGGAATCCCCATAACCCTTAAAAGTATCTTTATCATCTTGTTCATCTATAGACTTTTTCATAACTTCAACTACTTTTTTAGGGATAGGAAGTGTTACATCACCAATACCTAAAGATACTACATCTTTATCGGGATGTTCCTGCTTATAAATATTTGCCAATCTTATAACTTTTGCAAATGAATTTTCACTTTCAATATATTTTAAATTTTCATTTATTTTAACCATAATAAAACTTCCTCCAACCCATATATTGTATCAAACTTCATCAA
Source organism: uncultured Mycoplasmatota bacterium (assembly GCA_900546715.1). GTDB lineage: Bacteria > Bacillota_I > Bacilli_A > RF39 > UBA660 > Onthocola_B. Next base: position 15,618 of record UREA01000002.1, read on the forward strand.
AAAGTCAAAGTTTTTTACTATCTAGTAATAGGTTCAGTATAATCTAAATAAAATTCATTTAAATACATTGGTAATGTTTCATCTTGTAAATCAATGTATCCTAAAATATTTTCATTTACAATTATATATGGTGCCATTTGTTCTTCATTCCATGCCTTTTGTTCTTGATTTTCGCGAACCATATAGTTTTCATCTCCGATATAACAACCTAAAATCACCATTTCATCAGCATCTCTTAAATGCTCTCCTCTTTCATCTAATAAAAATTTTTCTACATCATCTAGCATATCTCTAGTTATCTCAATAGTTGTACTCCACAAATGACTATCTGCCATAAGTAATCCTTCACTACAAATCTTCTCACCTATACCAGAAGCTGTAATATGATAATAATATTTCATATTATCAAAATCTAATCCCTTCAAATAATCTAATGCTGATACTTCTACCATTTTTATCACCTCTTATATATTTTCATTTTTTATTGCATCAACAATATTGTTATTCTTTATCTTGTTTTTACTATACATAATTACTAAGAATATTAAAGCAATTAATATAACTATTGCTATTATAACATATTTAGTTGGAAATATTAAATTTTTTAAAGAAGATATATTCAAGAGTTTAATTAATTTTCTCATACCAAATATTAAAATAATAGATATTATTAAACTAATAATTAAAGTTTTAATTCCTAAAAATATGCCTTCATATATTAATAATTTATTTAAATCTTTCTTACTTAATCCCATACTTCTTAACATAGCAAATTCTTTTTCTCTAGTTATTATATTAGTATTTAGAGAATTAAACATTGCACTAATACTAAGAATGGCTATGGCTCCAATTACTGTGTAACACACAAATTTAATTGCTAATAAAATTTGTCTAGCTTCATAATTGTAGTAAGCGTAATTAATATAATTAATATCTAATTCCGGAAAATCATTTATTACTTCTTCCATGTATCTATCAAAAACTTCTGGTTTATCAGTATTTATTCCAATATTATATTCTCTTGACCAAACATAATCATAACTATAATTAGTTAATATAGTATTATAAGTATCAAAATCTACTACCATAACTGGAGAATTTATATGAATAAATTCTAGCATATCACTAGATTCTCTAAACCCATTCACAGTATAAACATAATTATATTCATTATCATACAATTGAAATTCTCTTATATCATCAGGAGCATTTATTACATATATTCCATTATCATAATGTTCTTGATAATAATTATTATCTACTCCCACAAGTAATAAGGAATCCATATCTTCTTCTGGAAACTTTCCATTATCATAATATAAATAAGCGCTTTTATAAGTAATTACTTCATCAATCTCGGGGATAGATAATATCTCATTATATAATACTGAATCATCTGGTATATTAATACTTATATCAAAGTCTTCCAAAAGCACATCTTCAGATACAATAACTATATTATTTATTAAAAAAGAAAATGTAATAAATAAAATTATAGAAATACTCATTGATATAATACTTGAATTAAATTTATTTTTATTTCTCTTTGTATTTTTATAAGCTAAAACTCCGATTGGTCCAAACAATTTATTAATTAATGGATATTTTTCTCGACTTTTCTTTAAGTTATATACTGGTTTTATTCCTGATATAGGGCTTATCTTACTAGCTTTTAAAGCTGGCACAAAAGCTGATGTGAAAATAGTAAATATAATAAATAATAAAGATATAATAATTAAACTAGGATAATAATAAATACTTAATGGTTCAATTATATTTTCTAAAATATTATTAAATACTAAAATAATTAAGTTAAAAAATATTATACTTAATATAATACCAATTGGTATAGCTATAATACTTAACATAAAAGCTTCAATTATTACCATTTTAAATATTTGCGCTTTGCTAGCTCCAATACTCCGAAGAGTTGCAAATTGTTTTTTTCTTTCAACTAAATTAATTGTAAAAGAATTACGAACTATTAAAATACAAAATAAACTAGTAATAAATAAAACAAAAAATATTAAAGCATAAACTCCTAATTTAATATTATTATTAGCAAATTGTCCGAGAAGTGCTAAATAACTACTATTAACCCATGTATAAGCATAACTTTTATGTCCCATTACAATAGAATAACTTAATCTTAAATTATCAGCCGTATTATAAATTTTATCATAGATATTAAATATATTTTTATAAGAAACATAAAAATTAACAGTTCGATTATTATAATCAACCTCTTTTGTAAATGCGGTATATAAATCATTTTTTAAAGTACTATCATTATATATACCAACAACTTCTTTTTCTCCAATGAAAAATGAAACATCTAAATTATAAGTACTAGCATAAGCACTAGAAATAACAATTTCATTAGTATTATTAGGTATTCGACCTTTAGAAATACTAATACTATCCCATAATGAATCATCAATACTTTCAATAGATAATTCATCATTAATAATATCAATAAGACAAGTTATCTCAATACTTTTTATATTTTCATCACTATTTAAGATACTATAATTACTATAATCTTGTTCACTAAACAACACATGTTTAGTACCATACTCCGCAATTACAGCATCAAGTGCTGTTTTTCTAATTGTAGATACAAATATCCCCACACTAAAAAGTAATACTGTTATTAAAATTATACTAACTAATGTAGCAATACATTTCTTTTTATTTAATTTTAAATAATCGTACGTTAATTTATTAAGTATTTTCATACTATATTACCATCTTTCATAGTAATAATTCTTTTAGCATATTTAGCTAATTCTTCATCATGAGTAACCATAATTATAGTTTGTTTATAAATTGCATTAGCTCTTTTTAAGATATTCATGACTTCTAGAGAGTTTTTACTATCCAAATTACCTGTTGGTTCATCTGCTAAAATAATATTTGGTCTAGCAATAAGTGCTCTACCTATAGCAACTCTTTGTTGTTCTCCCCCGGATAGTTCATTTGGTAAATGTTTTTTCCTATCTTCAAGTTTTAATAATTTTAATAATTCATCTAAATATTCTTGATCTACTTTTTTTCTAGATAAATCTAGAGGCAAAGTAATATTTTCAACAACATTAAGGGTCGGTATTAAATTATAAAATTGATAAACTATACTAATACTTTCTCTTCGAAGTTTTGATTGTTTACTATCATTTAGTGCATAAATGTCCTCTCCATTTAAATATACATGACCAATTGTTGGTTCATCTACTCCCCCGATCATATGAAGTAAAGTTGATTTACCAGAGCCTGATGCTCCAAGTATAGCAATAAATTCTCCTTCTTTCACCGTTAAATTAACAGTATCTACTGCTTTAACTAATGTTTCATCTTCCCCATAAAACTTACATAAATTGTCTAACTTCAATAAACTCATAATACCTACTTTCTTATATCCATTATATCTTAAAAATAGCTACTTGACAATAACACTTACTTATAGTAATATATTTTTACCGGAGGAAACTCGTCAGGTCGATAGTTAGGTAGCGTTTTTTTAAATAAGTGTACTGTGTGTGCACCGCCCTAATTGGGAAAAAGCCCCTTTATGGAGCTTTTTTTCTATGGTAAAATCATTTTTAAATCAACAAAGTTATTTAACTCATCTTGAATCTCTTGATTATTATTTAGTGCCACAATTGATTTATGTCTTATAGTTCCCGCAAGTAAATCTGCCGCTTGGACAACATAACTTTTAGCGGAATTCTGATATGTTAATCTAATTTCTAAATCACTTTTGACAATTGGGGCAACACTCATAAAGTAATCAAAATTGCTAATGCCATATTTTAATTCTTCAAGTATGCCATCATGCAAATTATAATAGCCATTATTTTTAGTTGTTTGTTCATCAATATTAATAATTATTCTAATTGGTGCATCCGGATCAACTTTACCACTGCTAATTAAATTTTTAACTATCTCTTTGATCATTCTTCTTAAACTATAATCTAAAAATCTTCCCTTAGCACCTTTATTAGTTTTAATATGTTCATAGACTAAATCATTTTTAATAACTAAAGCTGTTACATAATATTTTTTGATATAATTCATTATTCTTCTTTTGTCGGAATTTTTAATATTAGTATTTTTTATTTCAGGACATAATTTATTACATTTACTCTTACAATATTTACATTTAATATCATTTACAATACTTCTATATTGGGTAACAAATTTATCCTTTTCACTTTTAGATAAAAATACTAAACCACCATAAACACTAATATGTTCATGATTACTTAACTTTCCGGAATCGTCCAAATTGATGTATATTTCTTGCATTTTCTTCATATGCCTTCTATTATAACACTACTTTAAGTTTTTGGATAGTAAAAATTCTTTTCTTTCAGTAATTATATTAATTTCTTTTACATCTTTATTTTTATCTTGATATTTATCTTTTAAATATGCCATAAATTTAATTTCTAATTCATCTTTACTTTTAGTATTAAACTTATTATTTTTAATTAAAAAATAGTTTCAATGTACTAATGCATATAAAACTATTTTCTTTCTCTAGTTATTAAATCTGGATAATCTCTAGCAAGTACTTTTATATCTATATAATTATTGTCCATTGCATATTCAATATTCATTTTCTTATTACAAGTAACAAAAGTTATTAATACACCATCACTATTTGCACAATTTAAATAATAATTATAAGAATTATCAGAATATATTAAATATGTTTCATCCTCACAATTATCAGAAAACTCAACTATATTATAAAATTTATAATCTATACCATATTCAATAACTTTTCTTAAATCCTCATCTGTAACATAATAATCAGTATTATTATTTAATGATGATACTCTTTTTCCATCTGCCCACAAACCAATTGTATCAACTAAATCATCATCACTATAAAGTTCAAGTTTATAAATATAATTATCAGCTAAAAAATCATTACCATATCTTTTGCTATTTACAACAACATCTAAAATTTCATCTATTACATCAATACTAGTTATTGTACCAAGTTCATAACCATCATATTTAACAATTATTTTATCAGTATTACTTATCTCATCAGAAATATCCTCTGGAAAAACTTGAGTGGCATCTTTTTTATCACTTATACAAGCCTTTTTTAATTCTTCAAAATCTATATCATTAAAATCATTATGAATATAAATTGAAATGCCTTCAGAAGATATGCTATATTCTTGATATTCATCATATTTAGAATAAAAATATTCTTCTACTTCTTTTATTTCATCAAAGCTGTATATTTTATCTTTCCAAACAATTAAAATATATAAATTATCAGAATTTTGACTAGCTCTATATCCTTTGTAATAACTAATTGATTCATCACTATCTTTAATATCACTTAAAGGTATTTCTTCTAAATCATCTTGTTCACTTAGAATATGAGCACCAAGTTGATTTTCTAAACAACTCACTAATTCTTCATTGTATTCCTCTTCTTGAATGTTGTTTTCTTCCTTATCACAACCAGTTACCCCTATAAGTGTAATACAAAGTAGTAAAAATAATAAAATCTTTTTCATTAACCCTCCATATAAAATATCTTTGTTAAGTTAATTATATCATTACTTAATTTGATAGTAAAGAAAAAAGAGAATACATCTCTTTAATAAGTTATAACATCAGATGCCTTATAACTGCAATCTACTAAATTTAATTTATTTAATGGTAAGACATGATAATCATAGCCGTACATCATAGCTTCTCCTAAATCGTAGTCATCTAACTGTATTACTGCCCCATCAGCAGTTGTACTCGCATTACCAGAGCCATCAACACTTATTGAATTAGATGAGATACTTATATTTCCCCAACTACGATAAGCACCGTTAACATATATTTGATCTAATGTTATTTTATCTAGACCAACAACTTCCGCACCTTCAATTCCTGAAGTAGTGTATTGTATATTAAATTTATCTAAAAGAGCCATAAAATTTATAACTTTATCAAATTGTAATAACATCTCATTAAGAGAAATTGTATCTCTGCTTAATTCTTGATAAAAATCTTCTGTAATGTAACATGCTAAATCATTATTTTCAATACTACAAGTATAAATAGAACCATAAGCACTATCTGATTTATATACTTCTAATAATTCTTCATTATAATTGAGTTTATTATCAGAATTACTAATACTGGTATTATCAATAACCTCATTCATTAATTCTTTTTCTTCTTCTTTATTAATATTTTGATAAGTACTATATTCTATATTTGCCACTTTTTCTTCAATACTTGGATTAGCTGAAGATATTGTGACATTACTAGTATCAAAGCCACTATCTTTAGCTTGGTTATATAAAATATCTATAGTTTCATTAATGTTCTTATTTTCTAAATCTAAATCATTAAAAGTAGTTATGCAATCTTCATTTAAACAAGATTTATTAATTACTTTATCTCCTTCTAATTCTAAAACTATTTTAGGATTTATTTCTACAAATACATAAGATATTTCATTTTCTTTTACAGTATTTATTTCTTCAATTAATTTATTAGTATTATAATTACTTATTTTTATTTTAATTAAATTAAGCATTAACAACATAAATATTACTAGTAATATACCTAAAAATATAAAAATAAACATATTAATTTTTCTTTTAAATTCAATAGCATATACTAAATTGTTATTATCTATATCACTTGGATACAAATATTTAACTTTTTTACCTAATTTTTCTTTTAATTCCGTTATATTTTTAGCTTCATATGTTCTTTTTACTTTTCCTTTTTGATTTTTATTTTCTGTAACAAGTAAAACTTTATTATTTGAATTAATATAATCAGTAATATTATCATTTGTTACATAAATACACTTTTTCTTTTTCTTAATATTTTTAAAGTTTTCTAAATCTAGTTTAATTTCTTGCATAAATCCTCCATATAAATTATCTTTGTTAAGATAATTATAACATTTGTATTATTTAATATTCAATACTTTGTTAAATTCATCTTTCATAGCTGGTCTCTTTGTTAAATAAAGACAACTTATTTCTTCTATTAAATTAGTAACACTTTTATCAGAACCTTTTATTTTAGATATATGACTAATGTTATATGCAAGAGCACGATAATCACTTCGATCACTCACAAATTTTGCTTTATTTAGACATTCATCAATATATATTTCGATTAATTCTTTATTATATTTCGGTTGTAAATAGTGATCATAGATTTTTATAACTTCCATTCCCTTATCTTTTATAGCTAAAAATAAATCATCAAACATTTTTTCTTCTACATAAATATTATATATAATACTTCCGGCATTAGCTTTTTTCAATTTATCTATAATATTTAATTTTTCTTTATCCCAATCTTGTTTATCATATAATTTTTTTATTTTATTATAAGTTTCTAAATCATAAATTTGATATTGAAAAAACATTTTATATAATTGCTCTTTATAATCTTTTATCATATTATTATCATAATAAATATTCATCAAATATTCTTCTAAATCTCTAACCCGATAATCTTTAGCATCTTTTATAATCCTTTCTTTTAATAGCTTTATAGCTTCATCTACACAATGTTCATTTATTAATAAATCAATATATTTTAAAAATATAGATTTTTCTTTAGAATATTTTTTAATAAATCTTTAATATTATTTTGTTCTTTTTTTAATTTATAAATATCAATTAAATAATCAACATAATATTTTGCTTTATAATAATAATCTTTATCTATGTTTTCATCTAAAACTTCCAATAATGAATTTTCTATTTCATTTATAAATAGTTTATTTTCTACAAAATAAGAAACAAGACGATATAACTCAATTCCATAATTAGATAAATCTTCAGTTTTAATTTCGGTAATTACAAATTCTAATATTTTATGTGTAAGTTCTTTATCTTTATTAGCATTATTATTTAAAATATCATAAATTACTTTTATACAATCATTAGCAACCTCACTAGTAGAACCATTGGAATCATCAATTTCCGTATCAGGAATTGATTCCAATATAACTGATACTATATCAAAAGCTAAATTATAGTTCCCTTTTTGGGTAAGTTTTTCCGCTTCATTTGTAAATTCGTACATATTATGGGTATATTCCCATGCATTTTCGTAATCTATATAACCATATTTGCCTTCACAGTTTTTTATACTGTCATAAATTTTTATTCTATATTCTTCTTTAGTTAAAGGATTGAAATATTCAATAAATTCTACTCGAAATTTATCATATAACTTTGGGTTTGCTGATACTTCATTAATTAAAAATTCTTTTAAAAGATTGATAGGTATTTCATTCACTATAGTAGATAAATCACTTTCAGTAGTGATTGTTTCTAAAGTGTTTTCATTACTTAAATAATATAATAATGCTGCGATATGTTTGCAGTTATAGCGTCCCTCGGAATACGGGCAACTACACCCACCGTGCAAAAATTGGTTATTGACAATTTCAACATGCACACTGTATTTAGATGATCCATAAACAACTGCAGTTATTATATCTCCATCTTTTTTAACGTTTGTTACATTTCCCTTTGCATAAATGCTAAAGCCACGCATTAAAATAATAGATTCAAATTCTTTTTCAAAATCAATATTCATAATTACCTCATTTAATTAAGATAATTATATCATTAATTAGTATTTATGCAAACAAAAAGACCGGCCATTCGGCCGATCATCAGGGGGTTTTGGTTGATCTCTTCACATTGAGATTCGTAAGAGAGATCAGGTTATCAGCATGATGAAGTATCATGCTAGTATAATCTTAATATTTTTTTTGTAGTTTGTCAATACAATTTTTTAAATTAATCTAAAAAATTTATTTTTTCTAATTCTTTTTCGTAAAGCAAATTTCCCTTATATAGGGACTTTTTTAGGTAAATTCCCGAATCTTTTTTTGCTTGTAATAAAATTTTATAGTCTCTTTTGAAATCAGCAATTTTAAGTGTTTCTTCCCCGCTTTGTTTAACTCCAAATAAGTCTCCATGACCGCGTTGTTCAAAGTCTTTTTCACTTATATAAAAGCCATCATTACTTTCTTCCATTACTTTTAACCTTGCATTATCACTTACATTAGTAACTAAATAGCAATAACTTTGAATATCACTTCTACCAACACGGCCCCGAAGTTGATGAAGAGTTGCTAAGCCAAATCTCTCAGCATTAAAAATAACCATCATTGATGCATTAGGAATATCAATACCTACTTCAATAACTGTAGTTGAAATTAATATTCTTATTTCTCCCTTTTGAAATTTTAACATCAGTTCATCTTTTTCTTTTTGTTTTAACTTACCATGAAGTATTTCTATTTTGATTACATCACTATTAAAAGCTTTACTAAGTTTTTCTTTTAATTCATAAACACTATTTAAATTAATTTCATCATTTTGTTCAATTAAGGGAGATACTACAAATATTTGATGACCTAATTTTAATTCTTCATACATTTTAAGTAATACTTCTCTAATATTTTTTTCAAGCACTACCTTAGTTATAATTTCTTTTCTTAAATTTGGTTTAGTTTTAATTTGCGATAAATCTAGATCACCATAAATAGTTAGAGCATAAGTTCTAGGAATTGGAGTTGCTGATAAATACAAAACATCCGCATTTTTTTTATAACCTTTATTTTGCAGGGTATTTCTTTGATTTACCCCAAAACGATGTTGTTCATCTGTTATAACTAATCCTAAGTTTTTAAACTCTGCTCCCGCATTTAATAGAGCATGAGTTCCAATTATTAAATCAATTTCTCCCTGTTCTAATCTTTCATATATTTTTTCTTTTTGCTTTTTAGTTAAACTACCAGTTAATAATTCTACTTTTATATCATAATCACTAAAATAATTTTTCACTTGTTCATAGTGTTGTTTAGCAAGTATTTCTGTTGGAGCCATAAAAGCACTTTGGTATCCACTTAAAAAACACGCATAAATAGCTGTTATAGCTACAATTGTTTTACCACTACCAACATCTCCTAAAACTAAACGATTCATTCTCTTATCACTTTTTAAATCATTTAAAATATCACTTATTGTTGTTTCTTGATCTGTAGTTAATTTAAAACTTAAGTTACTTAAAAATTCATTTAACTCATCTTCTCTAAAATATTTCGGAGTGCCAAGAGCCTCTTTATTAATAGTACTTAAATAATTTATTTTAAACATATATAAAAATAATTCTTCATATATTAATTTTAATTCACTTTTTTTAATATCTTCAACACTATTAGGTTGATGAATTAATCTTATAGCATCTTTTTTAGATAACAATTTATAATGGATATTAAACATTTCTGGGACATAATCTGGTATATCATAATCAAGTTTTAAAGCTTCTCCAATTAATTTTTCTAAAGTATTATTTTTAATCCCTTCAGTTAAGTGATATTTAACTTCTATTTTGTTATCTTCAACACTAAATTTTATATCACTTGCTACAAAATTATTTTTTAATTTATTATATTTACCAATTAATACTACTTCTTTATTAATAGTTAAATTATTCTTTAAAAAAGCTCTATTAAATATTGTTACTTTAAAGTTTATATTATTACTTGATGCAATAAAATCTAATTTATTAAAATTTCTCCTGATATAAAAAACTTTACAAGCACTCAAAATAGTGGCGGGTACAAAACACACTTCGCCATCAGTTACTTCATCAATATTTTTTAACTTAATAATATTATATCTATAGGGGTAAAATGTTAGTAAATCTTCTACAGTATAAATATTTAATTTATTAAGTAAATTTTCGGTTTTTGGTCCAATATTTTTAATTAAATTCAAATTCATAATGTGCTCCTAAAAATATTATAACAAAATTATCAAAAAAGTGTTGACAAACTTACAAAAATCGGTTAGGATATTAATCACCAATTCACTTAAAGGCGAATTGGTGCTAGTATCACACTAGTCAACCCCTTTTTATTCTTTTGAAGCACTCGAATGAGTGCTTCGTATTTTTTTGTGTAAAAATAACAACTTATTGTAAGTTGTTATTTTCATTGTCAGTTTTATTACCATGAGTATAATCTGCCGCAGCATTATTATTAGGATTATCAAAACTAAATTGTGGTGGATTAGGATTTTCTTTATCAACTGGAGATTTAGTTTCTTTAAATGTCTCAACCATTGCTAAACTCTCAACATCTTCAGTATTACCAACTGGAGTATTTAAAGAATCTACTAATTTTGCATCGATATTTAAAGTTTCTAAACTTTCAACGTTAGCATTATTGGTTTGATTGTTAGTAACATTTAAGTTTTCAACATTATTATTTATATTTTGATTGTTAATAACTTCCAAGTTATCAACATTATTATTTGGTACATCAACAACATTACTAGTACCAGCAACGCTTTTAGGCATATGTTTAACATCAATTTTACCTTTTTTCTTGATTAGATTTGATGCTAAAAGCAAGAAAACTAAAGCAATAAATATACCGCCACCAATTAAGATGTAATTCCAAGGTATAGGGTTTAATTTAAAATCTAAAGTTATTTCATTTGTTTTAGTTAAATCCCAAGTTAATGTTCTACCATCTTCTGATACACTAGTTGCATTGTGATTTTCTGGTTTATTTGGTAGTCTTACAACAAATAGCGCATCGATATAATCACTATATTCGCTATTTTCTTCTGAACTATAATCACTTTCGCTATCTATATAAATCTTTAGAGAATATACACCACCGCTATAAGTAAATATTTTTAAATCTTCTGTAGTCAACATCTCTTGAAGATTTTGGTTAGCATCAACACTCACCAAGGAAGAAATATTACTAAAAGTTTTAGAAAAACTTAAACCTTTGTAAGTATCATCACTATAATGTTCTTTAACATATCCGTAATCTACCGGATTGTCTTCAGATTCATTATACATTGTATCAATTGCTTCCCATCGTTGTTCATCAGTATAACCAGTTGCTAAATCTATTTCATCAAGCATAACATTATCAATAAATTCATCATCAAAAGCTGCAATACCTGTAATTACAACTGTTTCATCATCATTAATTGTAATATTAAATTCTTCCTTTACTGCACAACCACTAGTTAAAAGTAAAACTATAATTAAACATATAAACTTCTTCATTAACTCTTACTCCTTATTTAACATTTTTTGATAATCTTCATATCTTTTTATAGCATTTTCTTTTTGTTCTGCTAATATTTCTTTGGCTAACTCTGGATTTTTTAGTTTTAGAGCATTAAATCTAACTTCATTATCTAAAAATTCTTCATATTTATCAAAGTTTGGTTTAGCAGAATCAATTTTTAAACCATTATCATAACGCATTAAAATATTATATCCGCATTCAACACTTAATTTTTCTTCTAATATGCTTGTACCCATTCCTGTTTTAATACCTTGTTCAATACATGGTGAGTAAGCAATAATTATTGCTGGACCTTGATGTTCTTCTGCTTCCTTAAAGGCATTAATTGCTTGTTGCATATTAGCACCAAGTGAGATACTTGCAACATAACAATTTGGAACACATGTGGCAATCTTAAATAAATCTTTTTTGCTAGTTCTCTTACCCATGTTAGCAAATTCCGCGATAGCTCCAAGTTTTGTTGCTTTACTTGCTTGACCACCAGTATTAGAATATACTTCGGTATCTAAAACCAAAACTTTAATATTTTCATTAGAATGAAGAACATGATCTAGTCCACCATAACCAATATCATAAGCCCAGCCATCACCACCAATTGCCCAAACACTGCGAGCAGGAATATAATCAAGTAAATCTACTAATTCTTTAGGAATAGTTTTATTCTTTAATTTTTCTTTTATTTCTAAAGTTTTTTCAAAATCTTCTCTATTTTCTAACCAATCCTTAAATAATTCCTGTTCTCCCTTTTCTACAGAATCTATTGCTTCTTCCATAATGTGAGCAATTCGATCTCTTTTTTGTTTGTAAGAAGTATAAATACCTAAAGCAAATTCAGCATTATCTTCAAATAGGGAATTGGCCCATGGAATACTATATGGTGTTGATGGAGTTGAACCACCATAAATACTTGAACAACCCGTAGCATTGGCAATAACTAATTTTTCTCCGAATAGTTGGGTTAATAATTTAATATAAGGAGTTTCCCCACAACCAGCACAAGCACCACTAAATTCAAATAATGGCCTTTCAAGTTGCGAGCCTTTAACTGTAAATTTATTTAATGGATTTTTAAACGGATAGAAATCTTCAAAATTCAATTTTTCTTTTTCAGTCTTTTCTTCCATTACTAAAGCTTTATTACCCATTTTACCAGGACAAACATTTGCACATACTCCACATCCTGTACAATCTTCTTCACTTATCAATATTTCATAATATAAGCCATCTTGTCCCATAAATGGAATCCCTTTTGCTTCATCAATAGTTGTAATACTACGAATAACCGCATGAGGACAAGATAAAGCACACATTCCGCATTGGATACAATTTTCTTTATGCCAAACAGGAATGATATTAGAAATATTTCTTTTTTCATCTTTAGTTGAACCACCAGGAAATCTTCCATTTTCATAAGAAACAAGACTACTCACCGGAAGAGTATCACCAAGTCTTCTATTAATTAAATCGATTAAATTATCATCAACTATTTCAATACCAGTTGTAAAATCTCCATCTACTTCTAGACTTTCTAATTTATTTTCGGCATCACGCATAGCGTTAATATTATTATTTACAACATCTTCACCTTTTGATGCAAAAGCTTTTTCCACACTATTTTTTATATAATCAAAAGCATTTTCCACATCTAATAGTTTTAATATCAATAATTCCATGATTTTACTAATCTTACCAGGAATATGATTTTTCATAGCTATATCTTCAGCATTAATAAAATAAACTTTTATATTTTTACTATTTATTGCATTCTTTACTTTATTTGGTAATAATTTTAATAGTTCATCTTTATTTTTAATTGTATTAATAAGTAATGTTCCACCATTTTTTAAATTACTTATCACATCAAACATTTTAAAGTAAACATCTTTGGTAACAACTGTTATTTCTGGATGAGTTACATAATATGGTTCATCAATTGGGGAATCGCCATATCTTAAATTAGATACTGTTACTCCTCCACTTTTCTTAGAATCATATTGAAAATATCCTTGAACATATTTATCAAGTGATTCATGAACTATTTTTAAAATATCTTTACTAGCACTAACCATACCATCAGAGCCAAAACCATAAATTTGAATTTCTTTAAAATCATTATCAATAGTTATTGGGCAAGGTTTGATACTTAAATTAGTGACATCATCAGTTATACCAATTGTAAAGTTATGATGAGGATTTTCTGCAAGCATTCTAAATACTCCACAAATATCACTTGGAGTTGTGTTTTTACTTGATAAACCATATCTTCCACCATAAATTTCTATATCTTCATTCTTTAATACACTACAAACATCTAAGTATAGAGGTTCACCAACAGAACCATTTTCTTTAGTTCTGTCAAGCACTGCAATCCTCTTGACACTTTTAGGTAGTACTTCCCTAAAATATTTAGCACTAAATGGACGATATAAATGAACTTCAATTAAACCAACATCCCCAAGTTTTTTTACTACTTCTTTAATAGTTGATGTTACACTACCCATTGCAACAATTATATTTTCGGCATTTTCACTACCATAATAATTAAATGGTTTATAATCAGTATGCATTATTTCATTAATCTTAGTCATATAATCATTTACAATATCAGGCATAGCATCATAATATTTATTTCTAGCTTCCATTGTTTGAAAATAAATATCTTCAGTTTCACTCATTCCATATTGATACTTCTTACCAACATTTAAACATCTATCTTTAAATTCATTTATTTTATCATAATCAACTAAAGAAAGGAGCTTTTCTTCAGGAATTTCTTCAACTGTATTTAGTTCATGACTAGTTCTAAAACCATCAAAGAAATGTAAGAAAGGTAGACTTCCTTTAATTGCTGAAAGGTGAGCTACTGCTGAGAGATTCTGAGCATCATTTACACTAGATGATGCTAGCATACAAAATCCTGTTGCTCTCGTTGCATAAATATCTTGATGATCTCCAAAAATGGATAAGGCATGAGTTGCAAGAGAACGCGATGCAACATGTATTACACCTGGAAGCATTTCCCCAGCCATTTTATACATATTTGGAATCATTAAAAGTAAGCCTTGAGAAGCTGTAAATGTTGAAGCTAGGCTACCTGATAATAATGCTCCATGCATAGCTCCAGCTGCTCCGGCTTCCGATTCCATTTCTAAAACTTTCGGTTTATCATTAAATATATTAAGTAAATTTGTCCCAGTTAATGAATCAATATTTGCTGCCATAGGACTTGATGGCGTTATAGGATAAATACTACATACTTCACTAAAATAATAAGCTACTTTACTACATGCAGCATTTCCATCAACTATTTTTTTCATGTTTATCATCTCCGTACTATATTAATTATACCTTAAAATTGCGAAATTGAAAATAAAACATGCAAAAAAAATTAAAATGTGAAGTGAAAAAATTAAAAAACGACAATTTACTATTGATTAATTTTTTATTTATGATAAACTATATTTAGAAAGGACTTTTATGGTGCAGGGGGTATTGACATCGATACTAATTTATAGTACAATAATTATGTATTGATCTTCGGTATCCCGTGTGGACCGAAGACGTTTTTTTATGAAAGATTTTAAATTAGTAACTGAACAAGTCGATTTATTAAAATCAAGAGGTATGTTATTTGAAGATGAACAAGATGCTATATGTAAGTTATTAAGTGATAACTATTATAATATAATTAATGGATATAAAGACTTGTTTTTAGATACTACTAACAATCAAGAGGTGTTTAAAACCGGTACAACTTTTAATGAGATATATGCATTATATGAATTTGATAATCAATTAAAAAATATTTTTTTAGAATATATTTTAAAAATTGAAAACATTTTAAGAACTCAAGTAGCATATCATTTTTCAAGCTTTCACGGAAATGATAATTATTTAAAAATTGATAACTTTGATACTTTTTCATATAATACTTTTATCAACCCTAATCTAAAAGAAAAACAAATTAAACATATACAATTGTTAATCAGCAATTTAAACAAAAAAATTGCTGATTCGATAAGTAGTACTAAATATATTAATCATTATATCATGAATTACGGTTTTATACCTTTATGGGTACTAGTTAATATTTTATCTTTCGGAGATATTTGCAATTTTTATAAATTAATGAATCAAAATGAAAGAATTCATATAACAATGTTTTGGGGAATTAGCGATAATGACTTAAAGAGTTTTTTAGGAATCCTATGTCACACAAGAAATTTATGCGCACACAATGAAAGACTTTTTAATTATAGCTTTCCTACTAGAGAAACTATAAATGATACAAATTATCACAATTTATTAAATATTCCATCAATAAATAATAGATTTCAATATGGAAAAAATGATTTATTTGCTGTAATGATTGTGTTAAAAACATTACTTACTAAAGAAGACTATCAAAAATTTCATTCAAAGATTTACAGCCGATTAAAAAGTATTGAATCAAAAATTAAAACGATTTCTTTGAATGACATTCTGGTAGCAATGAATTTCCCGTATAACTGGCATAGTTTATTAAAAATGTCCTAAGTCCACACGGGATACTTAGGATCATTATAAGTATATACAAAATAAATACTATTATTACCAAAACTATATTCCAACCATTTTATATAAAAAGTAGGTTAATTTTCAAACCTACTTATTTTTATTTAGTTTTTCTTCAATTCGAAGTAATTGATTGTATTTAGCAATTCTCTCTCCTCTACACATCGAACCGGTTTTAATAAATGGAATTGCTAAACCTACCGCTAAATCGGCAATAAATGTATCTTCAGTTTCCCCACTTCTGTGAGATATAATAGTTTTATAATTATTCTTTTTAGCAAGTAGTATTGTTTTAGTCATTTCAGTAATTGTACCTACTTGATTAGCTTTAAGTAGTATTGCATTACCAGCTTTCATATCAATACCCTTTTGTAAATATTTAACATTCGTTACAAAATAATCATCACCAACAATCATTATTTTGTCTCCAACTTCTGCCGTAAATTTTTGAAGTGTTTCAAAATCATCTTCATAAAATGGATCTTCAATACTTAATATTGGATATCTTTTAATTAAACTTTTATAATACTCTATTAATTCATCACTATTTAATTTCTTGCCATCAATACTATAGTTTTTAGTATCTTTATCATACATTTCACTAGCAGCAACATCTAGAGCGATAAATACTTCTTCTCCTGGTTTATATCCGGCTTTTTTTATAGCTTCAACAATAAATTCTAAAGCCATAGCATTATTTTCTAAATCTGGAGCAAAACCACCTTCATCACCAACACCAACACTATAGTTATTTTTAACAAGTAACTTCTTTAATTCATGAAATATTTCCGAACCCGCTCTAACCCGTTCTTTTATTGTTTTAACTACTGGTACAATCATAAATTCTTGAATGTCGATATTATTTACAGCATGAGCTCCGCCATTAATAATATTAATCATTGGAATTGGCATAGAAACATTTTTACTAGAAACATATTCAAACAAATCTTTTTTTTCAGATTCCGCTAAACATTTAAGACATGCAAGGGATACTCCTAAGATGGCATTAGCTCCTAAATTGCTTTTATTTTCGGTTCCATCAAGTTCAATTAATATTTTATCTACATCTGCTTGATTAGCCTTTTTACCAAGAAGAGCTGGAGCAATAATTTTATTAACATTTTCAACAGCCTTTAGAACTCCTTTACCACCATATCTAGCTTCATCTTTGTCTCTTAGTTCCAAAGCTTCACGTGATCCAGTTGATGCTCCACTAGGTACACTTGCTCGCATTTTTACATTATTATCTAGAGTCATTTCTACTTCAACTGTAGGATTTCCTCTACTATCTAAAATTTCTCTTGCTTTAACATCTTTAATTAACATTTTTTTATCACCTCGTATAACAAGTATATCACAAATTAAAAAAATCTGCATCACTGCAGACTTAATTTTACCAAAATATATCCATTATTTCTTTGCTACTAATTTTAAATGTAATTGCATCACTTAAATTAAGTATTCCAGAAATTATTAGGAAAGCTCCAGCAATTTGAGTTAATGCAAACGCCGTAAATGGATTAAATACTATCATTATACCTAAAATAACTAACAATATTCCCGCAACAAGTGTAACTAACCAAGCTTTACTATTACCTCTTTTTAACCATAAGCCATAATTTATCTTAGTTGCACCATTAACAACTAAAAATAAACCTAAACAAACAGTTACAAATTCTATAACGCTAAATGGAAATATAATAATTACTAAACCTAATATTAAATAAAGAATAGCAAAAACTAAATTTAACGAATAAATCTTTGCTCCATCTCTCTTTAAATACTTATATGCGGTCGTTAACCCAAAGATAATAAAAATTACACCAGTAATTATACCTACAACCTTATTAGATAAATTAGGTAAAAATAATAACACTGCACCAACAATAATTGTTATAACTGATGCAATAATTGAAAATATAACCATTCTGTTATAAACGCGTTCAATACTCTTTTTAAATGGAGTAGCCATATACATCACCCTAATATAATTGTAAATGTTTATTTAAAAGTTGTCAATCACTTTTATTTATGATATAATTTACTCTTAAAAAGAGGGAGGTAAATATGTATTTACGTGAATTATCTTTAGATGATTTTAAAAGCTTTGTAGAAAACAATATTATTGGCAATGCCTATCAAACAGTTAGTTATGCTATGCTTAAAGCCGAAGAAGGATATGACTATGAATTTATTGGTTTAATTAGTGATAATTCCATTATTGCAGCAGCTTTAATATTGTACAAAAAAATTGGCAATCATTATTATGGCTATTCTCACCGTGGTTTTTTAGTAGATTATTCTAATATCTTTATTTTAGAAACATTTACTAGAGAAATAAAAGAATATTACAAAAAGAAAAATTTTGTCTTTATTAAAATAAATCCGGAGATTGCTATTGGTAAGTTAAATAAAAAAACAGGTAATTTTGAATATAATGAAAACTATAATATAATTAGTAATTTAAATAAATGCGGTTATAAAAAGTTAAAAAGTAACACCAATTTTGAGGCATTACTTCCAAGAATTAATGCTATAGTTAATTTAGAAAATTTTGATTTAGAAACTATAAGTAAAAACACTAGAAATAAAGTTAAGAAAGCAATTAGAAAAGGACTTATCCTTGAAAAAGCAGACATATCTAAAGTAAATATCTTTTATGAATTTATAAAAGATAAAATAAATAAAAATGAATTTCATTATAATGATTTATATAATGTATTTAATAAACAAAATGATATAGATTTCTTTTTAGTTAAAGTAGATTATAAATATTATTTAATTAATTCTCAAAATTATTATGAACATGAACTTAAGAAAAACAATAATTTTACTGAAAAAATTATAAGAAAAAATACTCCAACAGTTATTAATGCTAAAATGAATTCTGATAGAGCTCTACTTTCTTATAAAAATGATATAACTGAAGCATCTAAACACTTAAATACCAATGAAGATATATATGTTGCTGGAGCAATGGTTATCAAATTTAATAATAGAATTACAATTTATATTAGCGGATATGATAAAGAATTAAAAAGATATCCATCAAATTATTTTCTATATTATGCAATACTTTATTTTTACAAAGATAAGTACAAATACGCTGATTTAAACGGTGTTACAGTAGATTCTATAGATAATCCTTATCATGGCTTAAATCGCTTTAAAAACGGCTTTAATCCAGATATATATGAATATATTGGAGAATTTGATTTAGTTATTGATGAACATCAATACAATCATCTACTTAAAAGTGGAATGCTTGCTAAAGAATTTAATAAATAATAGAACAGTTCGGTTGAACTGTTCTATTAATTTATGCGAATTTATCGGATATATCCGATAAATTCGCTTATCGTAGAAAATATTTTATCGGATAATTTGTGATTAGTTGTAGTAAATAAGGCAAAAATTAATGTTAAATGTCCGATAAAACCAATATATTAATCTTATGGCAATGATACTAGTAGTAATTTAAAAATTATGAACAATCATAAAATATACTTTCAAAATAGTAAATTTTTATAAAAAATAGGTTTTTTTTAATAAAAAATTAAAATTTTAAAGAATTTGCATTTACCATAAATACCAGATACGGTTAAAATCCATATATGTTTTATCGGACAAATATATTTGTGTTTTTCCATAAATACGGATACATTCTCTAATTTGTCCGATAATATTCGTTCTACGATAAGCGAATTGGGTCAGATTCCGTTCCGGATCCAGAGACATATTGAGTTGTTGAGGTTAGATAAAAGACTGGCCGCACGCCGAACGAACTGAACACGGTATAGCTATCGACATCGCCTGTGGAAAGCACTCGAAAGGCACCAAACGAAGTGTTCGAAGTGCGGGAAATAGTCCATTCGTTAATACTAATATTCATCCAATTGCTACTTTTTGACGGTTCGTAATTATACAACTCCGTTGTCCAATAATCTGGGCTTGCTGCAAATCCATAATCTGACACATACATTAGTCCTATTTTTGCACTGTATGTTGTACTACTTGAACTACTTCCTATTTCTGTTTCATAACATTGTTTTGCTGTTGCTGAAGTATTTAGAATCATTCCTCCTACTTTCCAGCTATGATTTGCTATTAAGTTACTCCATGCGCTTCCCAAATTATTTAAGTATGTTCCATTTAATGTACTTGTATTTAGTGTACTGCTACTCCATGTATTACCTCTGTTTGTGCTTGATCCACTCCAATAGTAGTTTCCTATACTTGTGTTTTTGGTTAGTTTTACTTGATTGCCAAATACTCCAATTATACGATATAGGTTATCACTTGGGCATGTGTTTGCGTTTGATCCAAAGCATACATAATTATTTGGATTTGCTCCAGCATAGCGGTAACTATTATCTGCTGCACTATTGGCTAGTGAACTTGTATGATAATACAAACCATTTGCTACTTGGCTTGTATACAATCCTTTTATGTAATCAGCAAGTAATACAGAATTTTCTGTTTCGGCATTTATTGTATATACATTTGAATCTACTCCATTTGTATCTGTTACATATACTCTTATACTATAACTTTGTCCTGCAGAAAGTCCACTAAATGTATATGTATTTGTATTACTACTTGTGTAACTTCCATTATTTATTGAATAATAATAGTTTTGAATTTTATTTGTTCCACCATTCGCATTTACACTTACTGTTATTGAATCATTACTTACATTTGTTGCTGTTACACTATTAACAACAGGATTTACATAATTATCTGTTGTTACTTCTATTGTTTCCTCATTTGATTCATATCCTGCAGTATCTACTGCATATACTTGGAATGTATATGTTGTATTATCTGTTAAATTACTAAAAGTATAACTTGATGTATTACTTGTTTGATAACTATTTCCTCCATCCATACTAAAATAGTATGTTGCAACTGGATTTGCTCCAGCATCTACTGTTACTGTTAATGTTACACTATTTGTAGTCTTAGTTGCTGATACATTTGTAATAGTTACTACATTATATAAATCAAAATATACATAGCAAGCATCTGATTTATTAGATAGTAATTCTACTATACCTTGTTCTCTATTCCATCTTAGTTCTCCCCCATTTTCGCATCTACTAAGTTCACTATTAAAGGCATAATTCCCACTTGGCCATGTATTTGATGTACTTTCTTGATATGTTCCATCTTCTTGTTCTAACATTAATGTCAGAAATGAATTGTTAATTAATTTTTCACCATCATCTTGCATAACTATTTCATTATTAGCATTACTTTTATAAATAATAAAAACAGAACTAATTATAATTATTAATGTTAATAAAACACTACTTATCAACAAAACTTTTTTCTTTTGCATAATTTATACTCCTTTATACAAAATATCTATTGTATACAACATAATTATACAAAACATCTTTTGTAAAATCAATACAAAATATGTTTTGTTTGACAAAATAATATTAGGTGATAAATTATGGATATTTTAAGGTTAAAAGAAATTAGAGAAGACAAAGACCTAAAACAAAGTGATGTTGCTAAAGCATTAGGAATCAAACAACAACAATATAGCGAATATGAAATAGGGAAAAGATTAATACCAATTAATTATTTATATGAATTAGCATTATTCTATAATACGTCTATTGATTATCTAATTGGTAAAACCGATGTTAGTAAACCATATCCTAAATCTATATTAGAAAAAAAACGATAAATTGCTAGTTTAAAACTAGCAATTTTCATTAATCTTTCCTATATTTCAGTATATCTGTTATATCACAATCTAGTACATAACACATTCTTGCTATTATATCTATATCTACTCTAATAACTAAGTTATTATAATATCTATTAACGAGATCATAATTAACAGCAATCATAATACTTAATTTATTTCTACTAATACCTTTCTTTTCTAAAACTTCTTTTAAAGTTATTTCTACTTTACCATAGTTTTTAAAGATATAAATATTATTCATTTTATAATAAAACCTCCTGGTAGTTATTATAAAATGAATAATAAAAAAACATAAAACTATTAAACTTTATGTTCATCTTTATCATATATGCCTTTTATATCTAAAGCATAATCGTAACTTATTAATTCATTCATATTTGTTTTAATATAAGCATCTTCCTTATGAGAATAATCACTTATTTCTTGGTCACTAAAGTCTTTAAAATACTCTTTTACTTTATTTATTATCAATAACTCTTGTTCTGATAAATACTTATTTTTAATAGGCACCTTACTAATTATCAATTCATGTTCTTTGCCATCTACATATTCTGTTACATAATCTATTAAACCTTTCCTATATAAATCATCTAATAATATTTCAAAATGATTTGGAACAGGACCTTTAGCATATTTAACATATTCTAAACCAGTTATACCTGCAGCAGTATTTTTGTAATTTACAAAATCACTATAAAATAATTCTTTAAATAACTTCATTTTGCTAATGGCACTATTAGTTAAATTAGATATTATTTCTTCTAGCTTATTTATATTAAATTCTGTATAACCATTATAATCTGCTATATCTTCTTCATTATCAAAGAATGCTTGTAATATAATATTATTTGGTTCTTTACCTATCTTTTCTTTTATTTTCTTTAAATCTTTATCAGTTAAATATTGTTCATTTGCTAAAACAAGATTATTAATAATACTAGGATCATTTAATAACATTTTTAATATAATATAAAAGTTATCATTAGGTATAGAAGTTCCATTTTCATAACTAATTAATGTTTTTCTAGCACAACCAATTATTTTAGCAAATAGTTCTTTAGAAAAACCATAACTTTCTCTTAAGGCTGTTATTTCTTCTGGTCTAATACCATATAAATAATTATATTTATCGAATGCTTTTAATAAAGCCTCGTCGTCTAAAATGTCATCAATTACTAATGAATTACATTTAGAACAAAATCTTCTTTTAGATTCTATTTCTATAGGCACTCCTTTAAGAAATGTATGTTTATATAATTTCACATAAGTATCTGTACTTCCACAAATATCACATTTATACATATTAGCCTCACTATTATGTTTTGTTTGTGTAAACATTATATCATTAGTTTAATTATTTGTCTAGTATTTTTTGACAGAAAAAAACTATTGGCAAAACCAATAGTTTAATCTGTGTATATACTTAAATTATTTAATAATTTCAGATACTACACCAGCACCAACAGTTCTACCGCCTTCACGGATAGAGAATTTAGTTCCGTTTTCAAGAGCAACTGGAGCGATTAGTTCAACAGTCATGTCAACATTATCACCAGGCATAACCATTTCAACTCCTTCAGGAAGTTCAATTACACCAGTAACGTCAGTTGTTCTGAAATAGAATTGTGGTCTGTAATTTGAGAAGAATGGAGTATGACGTCCGCCTTCTTCTTTAGATAATACGTATACACTTGCTTTAAATTTAGTATGAGGTGTAACAGTTCCAGGTTTAGCTAAAACTTGTCCACGTTCTACTTCATCACGAGCAATACCACGTAGTAGAACACCAGCATTATCACCAGCTTGAGCAAAGTCTAGAGATTTTCTAAACATTTCAATACCAGTAACAACTGTTTTCTTAGTAGGTCTTAAACCAACAATTTCAACTTCTTCATTTAGACTAACTTTACCTCTTTCAACACGTCCTGTAACAACAGTACCACGTCCTGAAATAGTAAATACGTCTTCAATGCTCATTAAGAATGGTTTGTCAGTATCACGAACAGGTGCATCGATATAAGAATCAACAGCAGCCATTAAATCACGGATACTTTGAGCAGCAGCTTCATCTCCTTCAAGAGCTTTTAAAGCACTACCACGGATAATAGGACATTCTGAATCAAATCCATATTCTCCTAATAATTCTCTGATTTCCATTTCTACTAAATCTAGTAATTCTGGATCATCAACTTGGTCACATTTATTCATGTAAACCACGATCTTAGGCACACCAACTTGACGAGATAATAAAATATGTTCTCTAGTTTGTGGCATTGGACCGTCTGCAGCAGATACAACAAGGATTGCTCCGTCCATTTGAGCTGCACCTGTAATCATGTTTTTAACATAATCGGCATGTCCTGGACAGTCAACATGTGCATAGTGACGTTTGTCAGTTTCATATTCAACGTGTGCAGTGTTGATTGTTATACCTCTTTCTCTTTCTTCTGGAGCTTTGTCGATATCAGCATAATCAACGAAAGTACCAAAATATTTAGTGATCGCAGCAGTTAATGTTGTTTTACCATGGTCAACGTGTCCGATGGTACCAATATTAACGTGTTCTTTTGAACGATCAAATTTTTCTCTTGCCATAATAATATTTCCTCCTTTTTTCTATTACTATTATATTTTATCTAATGCTTGAAAATTTTTCAAGTATTATTCTTAATTTATGCTGTTTTTCTTAATAATTTCTTCAGCAATTCCTTTTGGAACTTCTTCATAATGATCTAATGTCATTGTAAAGTTTCCACGACCTTGAGTATTTGAACGAAGACTAGTTGCATAACCAAACATTTCAGCAAGTGGAACCATTGCTATAATTGATAATGCATTTCCTCTTGATTCATTACCCATAGGTTTTCCACGACGGCTTGTTAAATCACCCATAACATTACCCATATATTCATCAGGTATTACAACTTCAACCTTCATAATTGGTTCAAGTAAAACAGGTTTACATTTATTCTTAGCTTCTTTTAAAGCCATAGAAGCCGCAATTTTGAAAGCCATTTCTGATGAGTCAACATCATGGTATGATCCATCAAACAATGTTGCTTTTACATCTACCATTGGATAACCTGCAAGAATTCCACCAGCCATAGCTTCTTGTAATCCTTTATCAGTTACTGGAATATATTCTCTTGGAACTACCCCACCAACGATAGCATCAACAAATTCATATCCCTTTTCAGGATTTGGTTCAAATTTAACCCAAACGTGACCATATTGTCCACGTCCACCTGATTGTTTGATATATTTACCTTCACATTCAGCTGCTTGAGTGATTGTTTCACGATAAGCAACTTGTGGACGACCAATATTTGCTTCAACGCCAAATTCACGGCGCATTCTATCAACTTGAATATCTAAGTGAAGTTCGCCCATACCACTTATAACTGTTTGACCTGTTTCAGGATCAGTTTTATATTTAAATGTTGGGTCTTCTTCAGCAAGTTTTTGTAATGCAACAGCCATTTTTTCTTGATCAGCCTTTGATTTTGGTTCAATAGCTTCATCAATAACAGGAAGTGGGAATTCCATTCCTTTCATGATACATGGATTTTTTTCATCACATAATGTATCAGCAGTAGTAGTTGATTTTAAACCAACTGCTGCAGCAATTTCACCGCAATATACTTCACTAATTTCCTTACGATGGTTTGCATGCATTTGTAAAATTCTTCCAACTCTTTCTTTTTCTTTCTTACCAGCTGCATTTGTACAAAGTACATATGAACCACTTTGTAAGTGTCCTGAATAAACTCTGAAGAATGCAAGTCTACCAACATATGGGTCAGTTGCTATTTTAAATGCTAAAGCTGTAAATGGTTCAGAATCACTTGGATGTCTTAAAACATCTTTACCATCTTTATCCATACATTCAATAGCAGGTACATCAAGTGGACTTGGCATATAATCTATTACTGCATCAAGTGCAAGCTTAACACCCATGTTAGATAAAGCACTACCACACATTACTGGGAAGAATTCAGCAGCTAAAACACCTTTACGAATAGCTTTTTTAATATCTTCAACAGCAAGTTCTTCACCTTCAAGATATTTTTCCATTAATTCATCATCGAATTCAACAGCTTTTTCAATTAATTCAGTTCTTTTTTGTTCAACTATATCAACTAAGTCAGCTGGTATTTCGATTTCTTCAGCTTCTTCATGTTGTTCACCATTATAATGATATGCTTTACGAGTAAGTAAATCTACTACACCGTTAAATTCAGATTCAGCACCAATAGGCCATTGAATTGGAGCATAATTTACACCAAGTCTTGATTTAATTGTACCTAATGTAAATTCAAAGTCAGCACCAATTTTGTCCATTTTATTAGCAAATATCATTCTTGGAACTTTATATTCAGTTGCTTGACGCCATACAGTTTCTGATTGTGGTTCAACCCCAGCATTAGCATCAAGTAAGCAAATTGCACCATCAAGTACTCTAAGTGAACGTTGAACTTCAACAGTAAAGTCTACGTGACCTGGGGTATCGATGATATTTAGTCGGTATCCTTTCCAGTGAGCAGTTGTTGCTGCCGAAGTAATTGTAATACCTCTTTCTTTTTCTTGTTCCATCCAGTCCATTTGAGATTCTCCATCATGAGTTTCTCCAATTTTATGAGTTATACCTGTATGAAACAATACTCTTTCAGTAAATGTAGTTTTTCCGGCATCGATGTGCGCCATGATACCTATATTTCTTAATTTATCTAATGATACATCTCTAGCCATTAGCTTCACCATCTGTAGTGAGCAAATGCTTTATTTGCTTCAGCCATTTTGTGTGTATCTTCACGTTTTTTAACAGCTCCACCAGTGCCATTTGCGGCATCCATGATTTCGTTTGCTAAATTAATGGCCATACCCTTTCCATTTCTTAATCTTGCATAGTTAACTAACCAACGTAGTGCTAAAGTTTGAGCTCTATCATCTTTAACTTCAACAGGAACTTGATAATTAGAACCTCCAACACGACGTGATTTAACTTCTAATGCTGGTTTAATATTTTCTAAAGCAGCATTATATACTTCAAGAGCTGGTTTTCCAGTTTGCTTTTCTACTATTTCAAAAGCTTCATATAAAATCTTTTGAGCTGTTCCTTTTTTACCATCAGTCATAATTTGATTAACTAATTTAGTAACAACTTTAGAGTTATATATTGGATCTGGAAGCACATCTCTTTTTATAGCTCTTCTTTTACGCATTATTTATCCTCCTATTTCTTTTCTTTTTTAGTTCCGTATTTACTACGTCCTTGTTTTCTGTCTTGTACGCCGTGAGTATCAAGTGTACCACGAACAATGTGATAACGAACACCGATTAAATCTTTAACACGTCCACCTCTTACTAAAACAACGCTGTGTTCTTGTAAGTTGTGTCCTTCACCTGGAATATATGCATCGATTTCTTTTCCATTAGAAAGTCTAACACGAGCATATTTTCTTAAAGCTGAATTTGGTTTCTTTGGTGTTCTAGTAGCAACTTTAACACAAACCCCTCTTTTTTGTGGGCTTTTAGCATCAGTTTGCTTCTTTTCCAAAGTATTATATCCAACATTTAATACTGGACTCTTACTCTTTCTTCTCTTCTTACCACGATTCTTTTTTACAAGTTGATTAATTGTAGGCATAAGTCCTCCCTTCCATTAACACACACCCTGGTGTATCCAAAATTGCTTTTTACAAGGTTCCACCTAAGTAGAACCCGTCTTAAAATGCACTATTAATATACATTAATATTCTATGTTTGTCAAGTAAAAATTGCAAACTTTTTTATAATTTATAATCCTATACTTTGATACAATTTATAAATTAAATATGCAGCAATAAACAAAGCTATTAATAATATTGCACAAAACACTAACATCTCTGTTAAACCCCAACCATTATTATTTAGTTTTTTCATTTAATCGCCTCAAATAAATTATATTATAGCAGGTCATTTAAAGTCAATTATTTTTTATAAAAGCATACTTTTTCTTTAGTTAAAACTTGTTTATCAACTTCACTTAAGCTTTTAGAAAAATCATCTTTAATTGCTTTTAAAGTCCCATAATCATCTCTTAAAATACTGCCATTATATATATCTGCACACATACTATAATCTTTATAATCCTGTAAACTAGTTAATGAAAAATCTACAAGTATAGAATCTTCATTCCTTTTAGCATTACCCAAAAATTCCTTACTTTCTGGCAATACACCTGTAAATGGTCCATTTGTTACAATAGTCATTCGCATTAATATCTTATCTTCATAAACATCATCACTATTTGGCACTAATTCTTTTTTTAAATTAACATAAACTCCAACAATATTTTCTTTGGAAATTTCAGCCTCACTTTCATGAATATACCTTACAACCATGTTTTTTGTTTTTGTTGAAACATTAGCAACTTCTTTTTCATCTACCATAATATCCTCCATTTAAATTTATGTATTATTATACCAAAGAAAGAAAAAAAATCAACCCAAAGGTTGATTTTTTCAAGTATTTTAGTAATTAAACTAATTCTACTTCAGCACCAGCTTCAGTTAATTGAGTCTTAATAGCTTCAGCTTCTTCAGCAGGAATATTTTCTTTAATATTTCCACCATTGTCAGCTACAGCTTTAGCTTCAACTAATCCTAAACCAGTAATTTCTTTAATGATTTTAATAACTGCAATTTTGTTTCCACCAGCTGATTTTAATACAACAGTCTTAGTAGATGGTCCTTCATCTACTGCACCAGCAGCTGGAGCTGCAGCAACTGCAACAGCCATTGGATCAACACCAAATTCTTCTTTCATTGCATCAACTAATTCTTTTACTTCAAGAATAGTCATTTCTTTTAATGCACTTATAAAATCTTCTTTGTTTAATTTTGCCATAAATTATTCCTTCCCTTCCATTTTTTCGGCATATAAGTTTAAACTTATTGCTAAATCTTTAACATATTGCATCATACCACCTGCAAGCATTGTAAGTAGTCCTTCTCTTGAAGGAATTGATGCGTATTCTTTAATTACAGAAATATCTGCAACATCACCACTAATGATGCCAACACGAATGTCTAACTTATCATTACTTTTAGCAAATTCTGATATGATCTTAATTGGTTCAAGCAATGTCTTACCAAATAAAATTGCATTTGGACCAGCTAGAAAATCATCTAGATTAATGTTTAGTTCATCAGCAGCTCTTTTTAGTAAAGTGTTCTTATATACTTTTACCTCAGCTTGGGCTTCTTTAAGTTTTCTTCTTAAGTCACTTAATTCTGCAACACTCATGCCTTGATATTGGAATATAATAACAGATTCACTATTCTTAAGCTTGTCAACAATTTCATCAACAGTCTTCTTCTTTTGTTCAAGAATCTTTGTGCTTGCCATACATCCTCCTTTTATATTAGAAAAGCTTCCCTAGGGAAGCTCAAAATAAAAGTATTTAAGTTCCCCTCGGTAGGACTTATTTGATGCCTACTGTCTTTGGATTCGCTTTTTCTAACTCGTATTATAATATATTTTTAACTAAATGTCAAAACTATTTTTATCGACCTTTATACCAGGTCCCATAGTTGTTGAAATAGAAATATTTTCTATAAAGTTACCTTTTACTGTACTTGGTTTTACTTTAGCAATACTTGTAACAACATATTCTAAGTTTTCTTTTAACTTAGCATCATCAAAAGATACTTTTCCAATGATAGTATGAACATTACCAAACTTATCATTCTTATACATTACCATACCTTTTTTAAGTTCTTCAACTATTGCTCCAACTTTTGTAGTAACTGTACCAGTCTTAGGATTTGGCATTAAATTTCTTGGGCCAAGAATATTACCAATTTTACCTACTTCTGGCATCATATCTGGAGTAGCTACAACTACATCAAAATCAAACCAATTTTCATTTTTAATCTTATCAAGTAAATCTTTATCTCCAACAAAGTCAGCTCCAGCAGCCTTAGCTTCATCAGCAAATGAGCCTTTAGCAATAACTAAAACTTTCTTAGTTTTACCAGTACCATGTGGTAGTGATAAAGAGCCTTTAAGTTGTTGATCTGATTTTTTAGAATCAATATTTAACTTAATAGCTACTTCAACAGTACTATCAAATTTAGTAACTGAAGTACTCTTTACTAATTTGATTGCATCTTCTAAACTATATAGAGTATTTTTATCTACATTCTTAGATGCTTCCACATATTTCTTTCCATGTTTTTTCATTTTCTTCCTCCTTAACTGTGGTATTTTAAGCGGACAAAATATTTATTAAAATTAATTTTCTTCAGTTGTTTCTTCTTCGTCTTCACCATGAACTGGAACATCAACATTTGCTGCTTCTGCCATTTCTTTAGCTTCAGCTTCAAGTTCTGCAAGTTCTGCATCACGTTTTGCTTGTTCTTTTTCTTCTTCTGCGGCTTCTGCAGCTTGCTTTTCAAGTTCAGCATCATTAACGCCTTCAACTGCAATACCCATGTTTCTAGCTGTACCAGCAATTTGCTTCATAGCAGCTTCAACATCATAAGCATTTAAATCAGGCATTTTAGTCTCAGCAATTTCTCTTAAATCTTTCTCTGAAATAGTAGCAACAATTTCATTTGCTCCTTTTTTACTACCCTTATTTATTTTAGCAACTTTTTTAAGTAAAAATGCTGCTGGGGCAGTTTTTAGTACAAAATCGAAACTTCTATCATCATAGATAGTAATTTCACAAGGAACTACATCACCCATTTTGTCACGAGTTGCTTCATTAAACTTTGTACAAAATTCACCTAGATTAATTCCTGCAGGTCCAAGTACTGTACCAACTGGTGGTGCAGGTGTTGCTTTACCAGCTTCGATTTGCAATTTAATTTTCTTTACGACTTCTTTAGCCACGAAAACACCTCCTATAAAATTTTTTCGCGTAAGTGGTAATGGGCAAGTCCGCCAAATTATCCCCGCCACTTAACAAATTATATTAAAAATATAAATCTGCAATTACGATAATACCACAAATTTACTGATTTTACAACAATTTTACGTCTATTTTCAAGAAAATTTTACTTATAATTAGATTTACATATTGGAAGTATAACAAAAATATGATAATATTATTATATAAATAAGGAGGAATTACTTTGGCTGGGAAATTTTTTAATCAAAGAGTAAAAGGTTCTTCTAACAACAATATGAAAGCATATATGATTGTTGGAGGCTGTATTTTAATAATATTTATAGTAGTAATAATAATTGTTAGTGTTGGAGGGGATGATAATTCACCAGATGCTGTAATTGAAGTACAAGATTCTATATCCGTAGAAATAAACGGAGATTTACCAGATAACACTGATTTCTTCTCTGAACTGCAAAATGTTAAAGAAGATGATATCGATGTTGATTATTCTGGTGTTGATATGAGTAAGCTTGGAAGCTATGATGTTACAATTACAGTTAATAATCACGAATATACTTCAACATTAAATGTAATAGATGAAACCGCACCTGAATTAACAACTAAAGATTTAACTATAAATATTGGACAAACATATAATGCTGAAGATTTTGTAGATACTTGCACTGATAACAGTGGTGAAGAATGTGTTATAGAATTTTATGAAAATGGACGAGATCAAGATGGTAATTTAATAGATTATGGTTCATATTTGGCTGAAGGAACATATCAAATTCAAATCATAGCCAGCGATTCTTCCGAAAATGCAACACAACCACAAACCGCAACTCTAATTATTGGTGAAGGCGGCGGCACAGTAGATCCTTCAACCTGTCGTTATGGTGGTTCAGAATACGATTCAAACACTTATATACTTGGAGTTAATGTTACAAATAATGGTTGTGCTCTTGACTTAAACTTATATCATGAAGAATCTACTCAACAAGCAGCTAAAGATTTAGCAGAAACTGATACAGAAAAGTTACAAAAAGAAATTTACAATTTAAATATTGATAAAAATATAATTAAAAATTTAACCCAAAGAATTAATCCAGTATTAAATACAACAGGAACTGGTCTAGTAGGTTATTCAGTTGAAATGATTTTAACACTAGAATATACCGATGGTACTACTGAAGTTGTTGAAAGATATTTCTTAGACCAAAATGGCAAAAGAACTTACTCAATCAACAAATATAATTTAAGTTAACAAAAACCTCATCATATGATGAGGTTTTCTTATATTAAAAAAGAACTGAAATTAATCAATTCATTTTAGTTCTTTTTTTGTTGTCTTGAAAATAATACCAAAGATCCAAAACCAACAATAATTACTGTAAATATAATAGCAACAATAGCTCCATCACTTATTCCAGCGCTTTCAACAGCTCCTCCTTCAGTATAACCAATATCTTCAGCAGCACATGCTTCAGCAAATGTTTCTGCATCAACATCATAACCTTCAGATTCAATCAAATTAGCTACTAAATCAGTATATGATTCATCTTGATATGCTCTTAATGCTTCTTCGATTACAGTTTCACCATTATATCCAAGCGAATGATAACTATCACCTATTACGATAAATGGTACACTACTATCAGCTTCTTCACCAAAGTATTCTTTTGCATCTAACATTAATGATTGGTTTTCTGAATTATTCCATGATTCATAAGCAACTATTTCAAAGTAATCAGTATAATCATCATAGACTTCACTAAAATAAGTTAAAAAACTTTGACAAACATGGCAACCATTACCTCGAAACAAATAAACAGTAACTTTTTCGTGATCTGTAACTTCTGGTAAGTCTGCAGCTTTAACGCTTGGAGCAACTACCAAACTTAATGCTACAAGCACACCAACTAATAATTTTTTCAACATACTTCCTCCCTATCGTCAATTATACTTTTTTTATCGTTATTTGTAAAGATATTTTGATGATTTGTATGTAAATTTACCTTACCTTTATTTATAGAATAATCATAAGCATCTCTTATCTCTGGATTCAAATAACTTTCTTTTATTTTTAGACGACTATCTTCATTATACATACTTTTAATTCTTTCTTTTCGAATATTATCCATATCTTTAATGGCCACCATTGGTTGGCCGCCACCACCAATACATCCTCCAGGACAAGCCATAACTTCAACAAAATCATATTTTCTCAAATCATCATAATGCTCACTAACTGTTTTTACTTTGCTAATTGAAGCAACATGCAATTTATATTTTTTCATATCCACATAAGTTTCTTTAAATTCATTATCTCCCCGAATTGATTCCAATTTATAAAATTCTTCTGGTGCCTTCTCTTTATTAATCATATAATATGCAGTTCTTAAAACTGATTCTGTCACTCCCCCAGAAGCTCCGAAAATTAAACCTCCACCAGATCCTTTTCCTAACAATTTATCAAATTCACTATCCCTTAAGTTTTTAAAATCAATACCCAATTCTTTGATCATAAATACAAGTTCACTTGTTGTAATTACAAAATCAGTATCAGGATAAATTACTCTTTCACTCTTTTTAGAAACACATGGAGTTAAAGAAACAGACACTATATTATCTTTATCTATTTCATACATTTCTGCAAAATATGTTTTAATCATCGCTGCTTGCATTGCTATTGGACTTTTACAAGTGCTAAGTTTTGGTATATCTTCCTCATGATATTTATGCATATATAATACCCATGAAGGGCAACAACTAGTAAACATTGGAGTATTTTTATTTTTTAATCTTTCTACTAATTCCGTTGCTTCTTCCATAATTGTTAAATCAGCTCCAAAAGTAACATCGAATACAAAATCAAAGCCAATCTTTTTTAAAGCACTAACCAGTTTTCCTTCCAAAAATGATCCTGGAGCAAATCCAAATGCATCACCAATAGCAACTCTTACTGCGGGGGCCACAAAAACAACTACTGTTTTATCAGTATCATTAATATAATTTAAAACTTCTCGATAATTATATTTAGGAATCAATGCTCCAGTTGGACAAGTCATTATACACTGCCCACAATTAATACAATCATCACCTATATGATTAATACTTTCACATGTTCTTTTGCACATACCACAGTTGATGCATCTCTCTTCAATTCTATCTATACTAACATTTTCCTTACTTATTTCAATTCTATTACTCATCATTCATTCTTAGCAAAGACCTTATAAGCTTTAACCAGTCTTACTAATATCTCCTTCTCATCCACTATTAATTCATTGGTAGCAATTAAAGTTGCTAAACCATTTGCATAAAGCCATAAATTCATAAACAATGTTTTAGCCTCATCAAAACTATATCCATGTTTATTAACTAAATTTATAATCGTTGATTGATTCCATTTTTCATCTAATACATTTTCAAAACTTTTCCATTTTAAATTATTACTTAAAAATAAACTAATAAACAAATTCTTATATTCTTGAGCAAATTCAACATAAGCAATACATAATGTTATTAATGCTTTTTTATTATCTACTCTACTTGTTATAAATTCATCATATTGTCTAGATATCTCTTTATATATATCACTTTTAATCTCATCCATATTATTATAAATACGGTACAAAGGTTTAGTTGAAACCCCTAATTTTTTGGCAAGACTTCGAGCATTAACGCTATCCCATCCATCATCGTTTACCATTTTTACTGCAACCTTTACAATGACATCTTTACTTAACTCAATCGTAGCAGGCATATAATCACTCTCCTAACTATTGGTAACTTATGTTTCTATTATATCACATTTATTTTTAAGATAAAAGTAGTTTAAAAAAATTTAAAGAAAAAATAAATTAAATTTATTGACTTATAAATAAATAAACAGTAATATAATATTTAAGGAGTAGTGATATATGAAAAGATTACTTAAATTATTTAGTATTGGTATTTGTTTTATACCTATGGTTGCTAATGCAACTTTAGAGGCACCCGACTATGAAATATTGTGGGGATATATTGAAGATAATACTTGTGGAATTGGTTCAGTGTCTGGTAAAATTGAACTTACTAGTTACTCTTGTGTTAATAAACCAAGTGGAGAGGAAGAATTAATTGCTACATTTACCAGAGATGATAATACTTTAATATTTGAAAATAATAAGAGCACTTATAACTATGGTGGTCCAGGTGAAGAAAGTACAATAACTACTAATGGTAATAATGAAATTGCAGTATTATATAGTGATAAGTATATTATTAATGGTAATGGTTCTTTAAAAATTGATGGACTTTATAGTAGTGAAAATACATTAGATGAAAATAATAATCAATTATATTATGTGGTATTTAATGATATTGATGGTAAACAATATGTTGTTCTAAATGAAGATGGAACTAAATTCTTAGTTACATCAAAAGAAGATTTTGAATCAAAATTTGAAAGTGTTAAAGAATATAATGAAGCATTAGAAAATATAGAATATGATGAAAATGCCTACTTTATAAATCCTCATTATCATGTTGTTCCTTTAGCAATTACAGAAGATTGGGTAAATAATAATATAACTACTGATTTAAAAGTTACTTATAATGATGATGGTTCTGTATTAATTGGAGAAATTCAAACAAATATAGATAATGAAACAAGTAAAAATACTAACGATGAAGAAAAAGAAAGTAATAGTAATTTAAATATTCCAATAGCTATTGGTGTTGGAGCCATAATTGGTATTGGAATAACAGTAATTTTATTTAAGAAAAGAAAATAGAAAACACATTAACTGCGTTTTCTATTTTTTATAGCTTTAAATATTTCCATAACAAGTATTATTATAGTAGATGCTAGGAATAATACAATCATATGAGGTATTGGAACAGTTGTAGTATTTAAAAAATCACTTAAGAATGGAACTTCCATAACTATAACTTGTAAAATTATAGCTCCGATGATTGTTGCAATAATTAACGGATTAGTTTTAATATGCATTTTAAATACACTTGTTTTTTCACTACGACAATTAAGAACATGCATATTTTGTAAAAATACCATAAGTACCATGATATAACCGCGTGCTAAGTGGATTTCAACATTCATTACATTGATTAAATAGTACCATGTTATAAAGACTATTAAACCAATAAATAAGCCCGCAACTAAAACTTCTTGCATTAATTCTTTATTAAATATAGATTCTTTAGGACTTCTTGGTTTTTCCTTCATTGTTCCTTCTTCGGTTTTCTCAAAAGATAAGGCAAAGTCTTGAAGACCATCAGTAACTATATTTAACCATAAAAGTTGAATTGCAACCAGAGGCATTGGTAAATTAAATATTATTGATAAACAGAAGAATAACACTTCAGCAAGACCACAAGAAAGTAACATATAACTTACTTTTCTAATGTTCGCATAAGCAGTTCTTCCTTCTTCAATTCCACTTACTATAGAAGTGAAGTTATCATTTAAAATGATCATATTGGCAGTTTCTTTAGCAACATCAGTACCACTACCCATAGCAATACCAATATTAGCACTTTTAATAGCTGGTGCATCATTTACGCCATCCCCTGTAACAGCTACAAATTCCCCTTGCTTCTTTAATGAATCAATAATAGCTAATTTATCTAAAGGTGTAACTCTGGCAAATACTTTTTTATCCTTAATAAATTCTGCAAAACTTTTTTCGCCTTTTTTAAGTTCTCTTTCTACTTCTTCACCTGTTGCTACTTCAAATTCACTAGTAACAAGTTCTAAATCTTTGGCAATTTTTAAAGCTGTTAGAGGATGATCTCCAGTAATCATAATAACTTTTATACCGGCATTATGACAATCTTTTATAGATTCTTTTGCTTCTTCTCTAATTGGGTCAATAAAACCAACTAAACCTAGAACTGTCATGTTTTTTAAATATTCTTCATCATAATTATCTTTTTTAGAAAAATTAAATACTTCGCCATCACAAATTGCTATAACGCGGTAGCCATCCTTAGCTAAGCTCTCATTTTGTTCTTGTAGCAAGGATTCATCTAATTTTTCCCTTTTACCATCAACTAGCATATATTTAGAAAATTCTAGTATTTTTTCTAATGATCCTTTAACTGTACAATAAACAGACTCCTCTTTTTCATAAAACACTGCTGAATATTTGTTTTGAGACTCATAAGGTATTCGGTCAATTGCTTTGATGCTATCTACATTTACTTGAGCTTTTTTGCTTAAAGCCAGAAATGCTATATCGATAGAATCTCCAAAACTTATCCATTTGCCATCTTCAAATTTTAATTCTGCTTCGGTATTTAAGGCTCCAAGTAAGGCAATATTATTTGTCTCATTATTACTATTATTTATTTCTCCTTTATCACTATAACCAATACCAGTTATATCAAATTCCTTTTTATTTGGTGTAACTATTTTTTTAGCAGTTTGCTTATTAATTGTTAAAGTTCCCGTTTTATCACTTGCTATAACAGTACAACTACCAAGTGATTCAACAGAATTTAATTTTTTAACAACAACATTTTTCTTAGCCATTTTATTGGATGCTATAGTAAGAGCCATAGTTAAGGCTAAAGGTAATCCCTCAGGCATTGCTGAAACTGCTAAAGCGATTACAGATAAAAATATTTCTGTGCCAGACACACCTTTTGTAAATAATATTAAAGCTATTATAATAGCAATTATTATAACTAGTAAACTTATTTGTTTTGAAAATTTATTCATTCTAATAGTTAGTGGAGATGCTTCATCTTTAGACTTAGATACACTATCAGCAATTTTTCCAATTTCAGTGTTAAGAGCAATACCTACTACTACTCCTTTAGCTCTACCTGTTGTTACTGTAGAACCAGCAAAAACCATGTTTTTTTGATCTGATAAACCAGTTTCACCTTCTAATTTAGCTGTTGTTTTAGTAACGCTAACACTTTCACCAGTAAGTATCGATTCATCAATTTGTAAATTATGAGCTTCAATTAATCTTAAATCAGCACTAACTTGATCTCCGGATTCAAGTAGGACAATATCCCCAATAGTTACTTCACTAGAATCAATTTCAACTTCCTCATTATCTCTTAATACTATTACTCTATCTTTAATTAAGTTTTGCAAACTTTCTGCAGTTTTTTCTGCTTTCCATTCTTGAAAAGTTCCTAAAATTAAATCTACTAAAATAATAAATATAATAGCACAAGCATCAACTATTTCTCCAATAATAAAGGAAAAAACAACAGTTACTACCAATAATAAAACAATAGGGTCTGTAAGTTGCCTAAATAATATTTTAAATATACTATCACTTTTTTTCTTAGGCAAAATATTTAAACCATATTGTTTTTGTCTTTTTTTAGCTTCTTTGCTACTCAAACCATTTATATTACTATTTAATGCTTTTATTACTTCTTTAGAATCTTTCAAATACCATATATCTTCTTGCATTTATTACCTCGTCATTCTATCTTAATCGTATCATATAATGTGCATTTGTGTAAAGATTTATACATTACATTGACACTTAATTGTCATATTTGTTAAGAAGTTTTATCGGTAATTACCCAAAAGTTTACAAACAACAAAATAGCTTTTATCATATAGAAATAAACAAAATGCCATTTTTTCGAGGGAAAACTATAAAACACTAATCATAATCATCATAATAATTATGTCTTTTATCATAATCATAATAACCCATTACTTGATTAATATTAATATTTTCTACACTTTTAAATATATTATATTCAATATATTTATTTGTCTTTCTTAAGTTTTTAATTAATTCTTTTATCTCAGCTCTTTTAGAGTCTTCAATCTTTAATGGACAAGCACAATTAATAAACTTAAGTTCATTATAATTTACCCAATTAATTATACTTGCTTCTCTTACTAAATATAATGGTCTAATAAGTTCCATTCCTGGAAAGTTTTTACTTTTAATCTTAGGTAACATACTAACTATTTCCCCATTATAAAACATTCCAAGTAATATTGTTTCAATAACATCATTATAATGATGACCTAAAGCTATTTTATTACAACCTAAATCCCCAGCAATTTTATAAAGATGACCTCTTCGCATTCTCGCACACATGTAACATGGTGATTTTAAATCCATATTTTTTAGAGATTCAAATATATTACTATTATATACTTTAATTGGTACACCAAGAATATCGGCATTCTTTTTTACTATTTCAATATTTTTGTCACTATAACCAGGATCCATAACAATAAATTCTAATTCAAATTTAATCTTGCCATGTTTCTTTATTTCTTGCATACATTTAGCCAGTAAAAATGAATCTTTACCACCACTTATGCATACTGCTATTTTATCGCCATCCTTAATTAAATTATATTCTGTAACAGCTTTAGTAAATTTACGCCATATATCTTTACGATATGTTTTTATAATACTTCTTTCAATATCACTTTGCATTAAAACCACCTATTTTACACAAAAAACCGCATAAAGAGGAATAGATTTTATATTGTTTTCAAAACCAAAATTTCTAGTTGAAAATCTTATAGCATATTTAGGTTTATTTTGCTCAATATATACATTTAAGCTTTTTGATTTATTATTAATTCCACTTTTTACTTCAATAGGTATGATACCTTCATCATTAGTAGATAATAAAAAATCAACCTCAGCATTTCCATCGGATTCCCAATAATATAAAGAAATCTCTTTACTAGCAAATTCTTGGGCTATATAATTTTCTGTAAGAACACCTTTAAAAATATAATCTTCATCAAGTATTATTTGATTTAATTTAATTTCACTAATATTAGTAAGCAACCCAACATCACTTAAATATAACTTAAATGTATTTTTATCTATAAAATATTTCATTGGATCTTGAACTTTGCTTATTTTATTAGCCATTAAAACTAATTTAGAAGCAATTAACCATTCTATAGCACTTTTATATTTTCTTCCTCTAGCATTTTCTTCCAAAACTGTGTATTGAAAATTTTTATTTTCTTTTGCTAGTTGTTCAGGGATACTGTTATATACAGTTTCAATTTTCACTGATTCATTTTTATTTTCTAAATATTTATTCATATCTGCCATATAAGCAATTTTAATATCTGATAAAATATTTTGATTAAATTTTAATATATCTAATTCATTATTTACAAAATTATTTATAGCTTCAGGCATACCACCAACACAAAGATACTCATGATATAATCTTATTGCCTCATCATGACCAAATTTTGGCATCGGAGACATTGTTTTATAACACTCTACTATTTTATCTCTCAACATTTCCTTACCAACAGCTATTAAAAATTCTTCAAAATTAAGAGGATACATATATTTAATTTCAACTTTACCAACAGGAAAAGAACTATTAAATCTCTTTAATTTAACTCCAAGTAAAGAACCGGCACAAATTATTTTATAAGGTTTAGAAGATTCACAAAAATATTTTAAAGAAGTAATTAACCTTTCACTTTCTTGTACTTCATCAAAAAAAATTATCGTTTTATCTAAATCAATCTTTTTATTAAGATACAATTCTAGTTCTCTAACTACTTCTTCATCATCAATAGATTTTTCAAAAATATTTTTAACAGCTTCTTCTTTTTCAACATTAAACATCAAATGTTCTTCAAAATTTTCATTAATAAATTTTTCTATTGTATAGGTTTTCCCTATTTGTCTTGCTCCAATAACCATTAATGGCTTTTTCATACCATTATTTTTCCATTCCATTAATTTTTCTTCAAATTGTCTTTTCATACAGTTTTTCCTCCATATATCAAATTTTAGCATAAATAAGCCAAAAATTCAATGTTTTTTTGAAAAAATGCCATTTTTTCGAGGGAAAATTATATCGAAAATGCCATTTTTTTGATGGAACTTTATATCAAAAATGCCATTTTTTTGAGGGAACTTTATATCAAAAATGCCATTTTTTTAGACGAAACATACAAATTAGCCATCGACATAATAAGCTCCACCATCAATTATAATGTCCTCTGCACCTTGCATATCATAATTTCCAACAAATATAAAAATATTATCATAACTTGGATAAAAAGGATCTCTAAAAGTTAATCCAATATAGTTTGCACTTACACGATTATCAACATTATATTCAGAATCTATAAAATCAAACCAATACATTCCCGGCTCTGCTTTATATTCATAAATAGTAGAATTAAGCCCTCTGATAGTAAATTCAATCAAATCCTGAGAGGTCGAAGTAGTAAAACTTTTTTCTATAGATCTTACATTATTAACATCACTTACATATACTTTTATTGTATAAGATGTTGATGGATTTAATCCGCTAAAAGTATATATATTACTACTTGAACTTGTATATACTCCATTATTTATTGAATAATAGTATGTTTGAATATTATTTGTTCCTCCTGTTGCTGATACGCTTACTGTTATTGAATCACTACTTACATTTGTTGCGGTTACACTATTAACGACCGGATTTACATATATATCTGTCGTTACATTTAATGTATATTCATTTGATTCATAACCTTGTGAATCTACTACATACACTTTAAATTTATATGTTGTATTGTCACTTAAGTCGCTAAATGTATAACTAGATGTTGTACTTGTTTCATAACTCAAACCATCATCTTTACTAAAGTAATATGTAGCAACAGGATTTTCTCCAGCATCTACTGT
This sequence comes from uncultured Mycoplasmatota bacterium, assembly GCA_900546715.1. Taxonomy (GTDB): domain Bacteria; phylum Bacillota_I; class Bacilli_A; order RF39; family UBA660; genus Onthocola_B. The sequence continues at coordinate 57,575 of UREA01000002.1, forward strand.
TACTGTTAATGTTACACTATTTGTTGTTTTAGTAGCAGTTACATTTGTAATAGTTACTACATTATATAAATCAAAATAAACATAACAAGCATCTGATTTATTAGATAAAAGATTTACTATACCTTCTTCTCTATTCCACCTAAGTTCTCCACCATTTTCACATCTGCTTAAAGACTCATTAAATGCATAATTTCCACTTGCCATGTATTTGATGTACTTTCTTGATATGTTCCATCTTCTTGTTCTAACATTAATGTTAAAAATGAATTGTTAACTATTTTTTTGTTATTTTCCTTCATTACTACTTCATTATTTTGTTTATTTTGACTAATAATTAAAATAATACTACCTATAATAATTAATGTTAATAACACACCACTTATCAACAAAATTTTCTTTTTCATAACTTCACTCCATATACTTATATATATCATTTCAAAACAATTTGTTTTAAAAATCAATAAAACATTTTGTTTTATTTTAAAATTTAATTGGAGTGAATAAAATGCGAATTAGAGAAATAAGAGAAGATAAAGATTTAACTCAAACAGAAGTTGCTAAAATACTTAATGTATCTCAGGTAGCCTATAGTATTTATGAAATAGGAAAAAGACAATTACCAATTGACTTATTAATCAAACTTGCAGAATACTATAACACTTCTACTGATTATTTATTAGAATTAACAGATATTAGAGAACCATATCCTGATTCGTTAAAGAAAAAAGAAAACAAAAAGCATTAATCAACTAATCAATGCTTTCTTTATTATCTAAATATAATTTTGGAGCCAAACCAGATATTCTAAATACGAAGTAGAAACTAATGATATACCAACTGAAGTATTAAAGAAACTAGCTAGGTTTTATAATACTTCCATTGATTATTTATTATACATGACTGATAATAGATTACCTTATGATAAATCTTTAGTAGAAAAAGAAAAGTAATGCTTAACCAACATTACTTTTCTTTTTCAAATATAACCTTTCTTTATCTCTAGCATTTTCTTCTCTTATATCTATATTTTCAACATATACACAACCAAGTTCATTAAATAACTCATAAGCGTGATAATATTCATGAATATTTATAAGTAGACACTTTTCATTAAGAAATTCCGGAACAATAATTCTGATATCTTTAATAATTTCGTTATCATCAAGTATTGTAATACAAGCCCAAGGAAAATCTTCTACAGGATATCTATGAACTTTGCCTTTAATGAATGAGAAGAATTCACTACTTCCAAAGTTTAAACTTAATAAGAGCTCTTGAAAAGTTTCTTCATTCATTATTCAGCAATATTTAAATTATTATCATTTAAATGTTTAATAAATCTATCTTTAAATGTTGTAATATCTTTTTGTTCTAGAGTTTTATTATTGCTTCCTAAGATATATCTTATAGTATATTTATTTTCATAAATGTTTATTAAAGAATATTTCTTAATTAAATTACTCTTAAATGTATCAAGAATTTCTTTTAGGTCTTGATATTTCTTGTCATCTGGTAGAATAATTGTATAATCTAGTTGAACAGTTGGATATTTACTTACTTCAATTGCTAAAATATCTTCTTTTTGGATATTTACATATTTATCAAAATCTATATCTATACAGATAATTGATTTTTTCTTAGATATTTTATTAGTAATACCTTTATTTAATATATTTATTTCACCTAGTTTTTCATTATTAACATTAATCACTTTACCGAAAGATGAATCATAATATTCTAATTCATTGACATTATTAGTAAATGTAACATCTTTATTTTTAAGAACTTTAAAGATATATTTGACTATTTCTTTGGCTTTATTGTAATTACTTTCTAACATTTTTTCTTCATCTGCTAGAATAATTGATAATACTCTTTTATTTTCATTATTTTTAATAATTGTACCAATTTCAAATATATCAAATTTAGAATAATTTTTGAAATTTAAATTAACTATATTCATAAGAGAGAAACTTAAATCATCTCTTAAAATATTATTTTCAGTTTTACCAAGTAATTTAACACCGTTTTTTTCAATGCCAAATTCTTTTAACATAACTGAATCATACCAAAGATAACTATTTACTTCATGCATATCATATTTTGTAGCAAGTAATTCTTTTACATCATACTCTTGATTAAATATTGTTTCGTGTTCAATACCATCAGATTCGATTTTTAATGGTGTTGCACTAAAGTTTTCAAGGCCATACATTCTTGCTACTTCTTCAATTATATCTTCAGCAATATTTACATCTTTACTGTGTCTATAAGTTGGCACTACTATTTCATAAGTATCTTTTTTTGTTGTAACTTCAAAACCTAAAGGAGTAAGCATATCTTCAACAGTTTTATCATCAAGTGTTAACCCCATGTATGTAGATAGTAAACTTTTTTTCAAACTTACATGACCAACATCAAGTTTAGTTGGATAGACATCTGTTAAATTAGATGCAATTTCTAACTCAGGATTTTCCTTCTTTATTAAATATAAAGCTCTTTTTAAGGCAACCGTTGTAATATTTGGGTCTAAAGATTTTTCATATCTTGCTGATGCTTCAGTACGAAGTCCTAGAGAAACTGCTGTTCTTCTGATAGATCCGGCATTAAATGTTGCGGATTCTAGGAATACTCCAGTAGTATCACTTAAAATTTCACTATCTAAACCACCCATAACACCAGCAATACCAAAGTATTTATCGCCATTTTTAATCATTAACATATCTTTAGTTAGATGTCTAGTCGTCCCATCTAAAGTTGTATAAGTATCTCCATCATTAGCTCTACCTACTTCAATACTTTTAACAACACGCGAATCAAAAGCATGCATTGGTTGACCTAGTTCTAGCATTATGTAATTTGTTACATCAACAAGTAATGATATAGAACGCATTCCTACATAATATAAGAATATTTGCATATCAAATGGCACTTTATTGTTGGTTATATTTTCTAACTTTAAAGCTGAATAACGATAGCAAAGTTCCGGATCTTTAATTGTTACCTTTAAATCCTCTTTATCATTTGGCACTTCTTCAAGATCTAATGGTTTTAATTCATGTTTAGTAATTGCTGCAATTTCTCTCGCAATTCCGTAGTGTCCCCAAAGGTCCGGACGGTTAGTTAAACTTTTGTTATCAATTTCCACAAGTATATCTTCAATTGGTAAGTATTTTTTAATATCCATACCAATTGGAGCATCATCAGGAAGTTCAATAATTCCAGAGTGATCATCACTAATTCCTAGTTCTCTACCACTACAACACATTCCGTTAGATAATACACCACGAAGTGGTTTAGCTTTAATTTCAAAGCCATCAATATGACCTCCGACCTTAATATATGCGGTTTTTAAACCAACTCGAACATTCGGAGCTCCGCAGACAACTTGAATAAGTTCATCTTCACCACAATCTACTTTTAAAACATGCATGTGATCACTATCAGGATGTTCTGTGCATTCCTTAATTTCTGCAATAACTATGCCATCGATTTGGTCACCAATTTTTTTAACACTTTCAACTTCTGCAGTTCTTAAAGTAAATGTATCCCAAATATTCAACCAATCGATGTCTTCACTATTTTTAATATGACTTTTTAATTTATTACATGATATTAACATTTTTATACCTCCTTAATGAATATCGAATTCTTCAAGTGATCTTAAATCTCCTGAATTTAGAACCCTTATATCATTTATTTTATATTTCATCATGGCTAGTCTGGTTAAACCTAAACCAAAAGCAAAACCATTATAAACTTCATGATCAACTCCACCATATTTATAAACCATTGGATGAGTCATACCACAACCAATAAGTTCAATCCAACCAGAGTTCTTACAAGTAGCACAACCTTTACCACCACAGATTAAACAACCCATATCAAGTTCATATGAAGGTTCAGTGAATGGGAAAAATCCTGGTCTTAAACGAACCTTAACATCTGTCTTAAAAATTTCTCTTAAAACATTTTGCATGATGTATATTAAATTACCAATAGTTACACCTTTATCAATTACCATACCTTCAATTTGAAAGAAAGTATTTTCATGATTGGCATCTAAATCTTCATTTCTGAATGTTCTACCTGGAGCTGCAATTCTAAGTGGTGCACCGTAGTTCTCCATACTTCTTATTTCCATAGGACTAGTATGCGTACGAAGTAACATGCCATTATCTAGATAATAAGTATCTTGCATATCCCTTGCGGGATGATCTTTAGGAATATTTAAACCTTCAAAGTTATAATATTCTGATTCCATTTCTGGCCCCATTACTACTGTAAATCCCATTCTTTTTAATATATCTGTTACTTCTTTAGCAACAATTGTTACTGGATGCAAAGATCCTTTTTTAATATCAAAATCCAAGGTATCATCAAAAGAAATATCACTTTTATTATCTATTTCTTGAGTAGCTTTAGTAACCATTCCTTCCATTTCTTTTTTAGTATTGTTAATAAGAGAACCATATTTTCTTTTTTCATCAACACTCATATCTTTTAGTCCTGATAAAATTTCCATAATCCGGCTTTTCTTACCAACATATTTTGATTTGACATTTAATATGTCTGCTTCCTTATTGCAAGTCTTAAGTTCTCCACTTAAACTTGCTACTATTTGTTTTAATTCTTCTTCCATAAATTCCATCCTTCCTAAAAAAACAAGTTCATAAACTAATTAAGGACGAGCTAACCCGCGGTACCACCTTAGTTTATGAACTTGTTCATACACTTTAAATTATAAGGGATTTCTCCCAAAAGCATTCATCAACTGAAATTTCATTTTATTCCTTCTTTAAAATATTCTCAGCTCTATATTTTATCTCTGTTAAGAATTATGAATAAAACTACTATGTTTGAATCACTATGCTTTTTCTAACCAATTTTTACCTTCAACGCTTCTTGTTACTAACATTGCACAAGATGTATCACCTACAACATTAAGCAAAGTTGCTGGTGCATCTATTATTGTAGCAATAATTGTTAAAATTGGCAAGGCTGAAGTTGAATATCCCATCATCGAAATGATTAACATTTCAGATATTGTTCCACCACCGATAGGTACTGCTGTAACTAATAATGTTGCAAGTAAGGCAACACCTAGTACTTCAAAAACACTACCAACAGTATTTAAACTAGTACCAAAAAGTGATACTAAAAACATTATTTTAAATACACTACCGATTGCTGAACCATCTTTATGAAAACTCGTTCCTAGAGAAACTGTTGTATCAGCAATATCATCAGGAATACCAATTTTTTTAGCACATTCAATATTTACTGGAACGCTTGCAGCAGATGAACATGTACCTAATGCTGTAAGACCTGCAGGAATAATGTTTTTCCAAAAAACTTTAATTCCCTTAGTACCTGCCGAAATATAAGCATATAACGTATAAATTATAAACATAAACAGTATACTAACAATTAGATACATTACAAACGTTTTTAAAAATCCTACTGCTATAATACTTCCCATTGTTCCAACCAAGGCCGCAAAGTAACAACCAAGACCAATTGGGGCATAATACATAATAAGCCCAATTAATTTATACATCACTTCACAAAAAGAGTCAAGTATTTCTGCAACTTTTTTTCCTTTTTCGCCACTTTTATTAACTGCTATACCAAAAAGAATCGAAATAACTATTAAAGCAATCAAATTATCTGTAGAAAGTAAATTAACAAATTGATCTGTCGATAAAACACTAACTGTTCGCTCTAGTAAATTTAAATCTTCCTCTTCCGCTCCTGTATCACTAAATACTTCCCTAATAGCATCTGTATCACTATCTTTAACTAAATCAGTAACACTTGTTGCTCCGAAAGAAACTACTACCGCAATAACTGAACTCACTAAAAATACAACTATAGTACTAATTAGTATTTTACTAAGACGTTTTGGTTGATACATCTTAGCAATAGATGATGTAACTGTAAAAAATATAAGAGGTATAATAATTACCAATAATAGATTTAAAAATAAATCTCCAAGAGGCTTAACTACCACTGCATCCTCTTTAAAAATAATTCCACAAACCGAACCGATGACTACACAACCCAAGAGAATTAAAGTGCTTTTATAGCTTTTTAATATTTTTTTCACTTAGTTCCTCCTTTATAAGCACATCATACCATATTATATTTTTTTAGTCAAATGAATATGCTTATTTTAACTTAGGTAAATCGTCTATTTCAAAATCATCATCACTATCAAATATTGCTTTAGGTAACTCAGTTTTATTATTATCAAATATTGGACTTTGCAATTCTTTTTCATTACTTGCAAAAAGATCCGATACATCTATACTAGTTTTCGTTGAAACATTAACTCCCGCCGGAGCTGGTGTATATGTTAAAAGTTTTGGTTCTACCTTTTTTGTTCCAAAAATAGGTCGATTTAAAAACTCTCTAATTTTAACAAAATACTTAGGTTCCTTTTTAACATAACCCTTTTGTTCTTGTTTTAGTTTATATAATTTTCTAAAGCTATTAAATATAACAAGTAGAGCAATAACCATTATAATAGTTAGCCAACCCATACTACTAGCAAGGAAAAATTGAATCCTTCCCAACTGAGGTATTCTTAACGCTACTTTACCAACTATATCATTAAAAGCAACTAAATTTTCATCTTCAATTAAATTATAATCCCCCTTAGTTTGATAACTATATTCACCATTTTCCTCTTTAACTATAGAAATAACTCTATGAGTTATTGTTCCTCCCCCAACTTGAGGATCATCTGAATAAAAGGTTATAACATCCCCAATCTCTATATCTTCAGGATTATCAACCCGAACATCAACTACAACATCATAAACATTAATATTTGGAGTCATACTACCACTAATAATAGTATATAAACCAAATTTAGGCTCATAACCTTCTCCTTTACTAGCATAAATCCTAGTAGCCACAAAATAATATAGTAAAAGTGCCGCAACAATTAAAAGCAACACAAAAACAGTCCAACTAATAATTGTTGAAATAAGTTTTAAAACATCCCGAAATGTTACATTGCTCTTAATCTCGGTATTCATTTCACACTTCCCTATTCTCTTTTTATTATAACCAAATATTCGACAAATAGCAACAATTCTTGTCAAAATATATGTAAAGAAAGAGACAATTATTACCAAAAAAGATAGCAAATTTTGCTATCCAATTAAATAAATTCTAAAATATCTCAACCAATAAAGAAAAATATCACACCAACAACTATAATAATATTAATGACCTTAATAATGTTTATATATTTTTGAAACTTGCCTTTCATTGCCTCTTTAAGCAAAACATTGGCATAAGCTTCAGCAAAAATCATTAATAAAATAACCAATAAGCCTATCCACAAATTTTCAATATTTAATGTAAACAATAATACTATTATAATTAACTCAATTAAATAAGCTAAAACCAATTTCCATTTACTATTCATTTTCTCACCCTAAATAATCAATGGTTAAAAATTATGACCATTACTAAGACAATACTTAAAATCAGGCCCATTAAAGCGCTAATATTTAAATAAATACTTAATTTAAATTTATTTTTAATAGCTAAAAATAAACCAAATATTGCCATTACTATACCTATTGCATCAAATACTATAAACCATTTTATGGTATTTACACTAATAAATATAGGTATAAAAATTGTTAATATTGCTAATATAAATAATATAACAGACAATTTTTTAGTCATAATACCTAGTACATATAAATCTATATATATATTAAAGAAGAATTAGCTAAAAAGATAGAACAAATAGCTAAAGATAATGATACTTCATTTATAATGTAGTTATTAGTATGATAGAAGAATGTTTAAAAGACGATAAAGATTATAAAGAACAATAAAATAGGCTACTAGAATTTATAGTAACCTATTTTAATTAAATAAATAGAGAAATAATTACTGATATAGTTAATATTACAATAGCAACAATATTAGCTATTCTAACTATTTTATATAATTTTTCATCCTCATCTGTTGCCCCTCTTACTAAATATGAAGATGCTATTAAACTAATTACTAATATTATAAATATAGCCCAATTTAACCAGCCATCAAATATCGGAAATATACAAAATAATATAGTTAATACTTCAATTGCTATGTAAATAATAACTTTAAGTTTATTACTCACAACTAATCCCACCTTTCCTCTCTAATAATAGCAGATAGGATGTAATTTTGCAACAAAAAGTTAACAAAAAGTTAATTTATTGTTTTAAAAAAGACAAATTATAAAAATTCGTCTTTTAGTTATTTAATGGAGGGCCTAGTCGGATTTGAACCAACGATCAGGGATTTGCAATCCCGTGCCTTACCACTTGGCTATAGACCCGCGTTCTTGTAATATAATTTTACAATACATCTTCATATTTGTCAATTACTATATTCTATGCAGGATTACAAAAAATGCACTATATTTTACAATACACTTTAGAATATACTTACACTATACTTTACTGTCTACTTTATATAATATTCTAAAAAATTCCATACATAATTTATTGAAATATAACCATATTAAAAAGGGAGATGATTAAAATAGAAAATGTTAATGCTTTAGATGAAATAAATAAAGGAGCATCAATGGGATGTGTTGCTATAAAATACATCATAGATAAAGTTGAAGATAATGCTCTACGAGATTTATTAGAACACCAATATGATTTATATAATAATATTAAGAAAAAAGTAAATGATTTATATCCTAAATATAACGATGAAAAAGAGCCCCATGAAACTAATACTATGACAAAAGCTATGACTTGGTATGGAATAAACATGAAAACTATAAAAGACCATAGCAATTCTAAAATAGCTGAAATATTAATACAAGGAACAAACATGGGAATAATTGAAGGAAGAAAAATATTAAACAATAAAAACATCTCTAAAGATGTTCATAATATAATCGAAGATTTTGTTAATAGTCAAGAAAAACTAATAGAAGATTTAAAAGAATACCTTTAAATTTCTATTAGTTTTTTAAATTAATTTAATTATATAACAACGATTACGAATAGTAATTCTTAAATTTAGACTATCTGCAGTACTTGCAGCAGCTGGAATTTGAAATACCAATCTATTTTCACCGAGTTCATTTGGAGTAACATTATTAATACTAGATGTATATTTCTTGTCCCCGACTGTATATTCAATAGTAGCAAAAGTATTAATAAATGTCTTTATATTTTGAATACTTTTATAGGATTCAGTTGTATTATCAATTACAAAATCATAATCTAAAAGCATTAATGTCTCTTGAACTGATGAAGTTCCTTGAATTAACACTAAACCATTATAATTTCTACATTCTTCGTTATAGCATTGTTCATAAGTATATTCAAATCTATTAGTAAATTCCACATTTGTAATATTTAATGAAGTATTTCCAAGCATTGTACTAGAAAAAGAAACATTTTCTCCTAAATTGGCATTACGAACTACTTCCACTCCAATTAATCTAGTAGGTTTTATTTTAATAGTAATAGTTCTTGATCTTTCACTCTTAGTTGCTTGACCATTATATAAAGTCAATTTATAATTATTTTTCACTTGATTAGAATTAAGTATATAAGGCATTACATAAGTTCTTGTAGCTCCAGCATCAATTTCATAATTCATATAAGGATACCCAAAATCTATAAAATAATTACCAATATCTAATGTCGGATAAATAAAATTATTACCAAAATATAATTTAAAATTAGTATAATCTAGTTTTTTTCTAGCATGAGTATTATTGGTAATACTAAATTTAATAACTAAATAATATTGATCATTATATATACTTTCACCCGCCATATCAATATCTGTCAAAATACTATCTTCAACATTTATACTAAATCCATTATATGAAAAAGTATCATTTTCACCATATGTATAACTTATTTTTTCATAATTTCTCACAACTACAAATATCAAAACAACTGCAAGCACTCCTCCGATAATATAAAATATCATCTTATTTTCGAGAAAATAATAATATAGTTCTCTAAAAGTTCTATGTACAGCCCTTTTAGCTTTATAAGTTTGAAAATTAATATTTAATTCCACTTCTTCACTGTCGGCATCAGTTATTTCTAACATGTCTTTTTTAAAATCAAACTGTTTAACATTAAAACCAATAGCTCTAATTGCTAAAACAACTACAAATACAAACTGTGGATAATAAACTATCTGGGCAATATCTCGGTATGTTCTAGCAGAAGCAGTTTCCCATAAAGCCTCATTTAAACCATTAATTAGCATATGTGATATTAACAAAGCTACCAATAATATAATATAATATATAATTGCAATCAAATAAAATTTATTGGGCTTATTTTTACTTTTTAATAATACAAACATAGTAATTAAAGTAGTTATTACTAAAATAATTACTAAAAACAACAAAGGTCTTACAGTATCTGATGCTATTGTCTCATAAACAGTTACTGTATAACCATTAGAAATAAAATCACGAAAAAAAGTTAAGACAGTACCACTTCTTACAGCGATATAAACCGTTAATAAAGTTAATACTAAATGGATTAACTTAAAGTGTTTGATTAAAAAGCCATATGGTTTTTTGAAAATCATACTATCGCACCCTTTTCCCTATATCATTATTTTACCACAAAAAAAATATGGTGCCTAGCCATATTTTCATCTTTTAGTTACTAATACTTGGTCTTTTAATAAATATATCGTCTCATTTTGATTTAACAAATCTAATTTTGATATCTTAAACATATTAGCAACCGTATCAAGTGTATCTCCCTCAGCAGTAATATAATAACTATATCCGCTCTTAGGTATTAAAATTTCTTGATTTGGATATATATAATCTTCCATATTAAGACCATTAAGACTAGCAAGTAGTGTTGGATTAATATTATACTTCTTAGCAATCTTATAAAGCGAATCTCCAGCTTCTATAGTATAATAATTGAAATATTGTTCTTTATTTTTAGGTACAACTATATCCATACCAACTCTAAATTCATCAGGAAAATAAATATTATTAATATCCATTAAAATCTGTGGTTTAGTATTAAATCTATCAGCAATACTTTTTAATGTATCCCCCGGTATTATAGTATATTTATCAAACATTTTATCACTCCTAATATAGGATATGAATTATATTTTATTTGGTTAAAAGATAAATACCATATTTTGATAATTAAAATTCCACTCAGAATACTTAAGCAATGCTACTTCACCATCATATGGATTATATTTATATAAAGTATCATCTGAAATATAATAAACATCCATTCCATTAACTTTAACTAAAACACTAACAAAACGATTAGATACTAAATTATTATCTTCAGCATTTAGAATACTTTGATAAAGCGAATTATTTAAAAGAACATAATTAACACTAGATTTTTCACTAAATGTTGGTTTTTCTGATTGTATAGTTTGATTACTTACATTTTGCCAATTGCCATCAACTAATATTTCCCTATCAGTTTTATATATTTCTTCTTTTTTCATATCGATATAATATTCTTGATTTTCTCTTAAATCATATAAATATACTCTATTTTTATAATCTCCCATAAAATAACTATTAAAATATACTTCAAATCTTAATTTAATGTTATTAATTTTGCCATTATTAGTATTTATTACATCAACATTATCATATATAAAATCTTGTTCATAATCAGGAATAATTAAATAATTATCATATGCATATGTTAAAGATAAATTATAAATATCAGTATTAAACAAAGTTATTTTTTTATGATCACCTTTATTTAAATAAATAAAATCATGATAATTCCAAAGCATATATGTTGCATCATCAATATCTCCAATACTTATATTTTCATAAGTATCTTTTATATTAAGTTCACTAGTTTGATTTATATTTTCTAAATAATAACCATCATCATTAGAACAAATATCATATAAATTAATATCAGTTGTTTTAAAACTTAAACATGTATCTTCATTATTTTCTGTTACTGTAATTTCTTCAATTAATCTTCTTTTATTACTATATTTATCTAAAGATACTAAATTATAAGTTTTATCTTTATAAAAAACACTAAAATAATATGTTTCTAATTCTTTATCGTATTTTTCTAAAACTTTAAAATCATCAATAGTGTATTCAAGTTCATAACTTGTTTTTCTTAAATAAAAGTAAATAAACAAAGAAAACAATAAAATTATAATAACTACTAAAATAATATGTTTATACTGTTTTACTTGCTTCATTACTACTTCCATATAACTTCTTTTCTTGCATCATAAATTCACTAACATTTGTTTCTATTTCATCCAATCCTGATTTAGGTAAATTAGAAATAACTACTTCTTCTTTAACCGTATCAATTGTTACTTTACCAAAGATTAATCCTTGATAAACTTGTAAATCATTATACATATCTGGAGTAATTGAACTTAAGAAATAACCCCAAACAACTCTTTTTTGACCAATTAATAACCTTTTATTAGTAAGTACTACAACACAACTAGTAAATATCTCATAAAATGTATTATTTTTTTGTCCCATAAAAACAAATATTGGTTCTTCCCCAGGATTCAAATGTTTTTCTACTACATCACAATGCTTTTTAAGTCTCCACGCTATTCCTCCGGGATGCTTACTCTTAAATTCTAAAGCTTTTTCATATACAGTACTCATATTACCACCTAAATATATTGTATAATAAAATTTGATTATTCGCAACTAAATTAGATAATCAGTATAAACCCAACGATTAGAATTTATTTTGGTCCAACCATTTTTCTCTTCCATTATAGCTACTGTTGTTCCTTTAGGAAGTGGTGCTTTAACTTTTAAAATAGTTCCTGCTGGTTTACTTCTAACATTTAAAAAATTTGCTGTTGTTTTTTTGGTTTCATAATATTTACTAGGAACTATTTTGGTAACAAAATTACCGGCGACATATTCTTTATCACTTATTTTTGCCCAATTATTAACAAATTCCAAAACTTTAACCTTAGTATTTTGAGGCAAAGTATTTATAGCATTATAATTTGTACTAGGCCCCAATCTTATGTTTAGTGATTCGGCAGTTGTATAATAATATTCATCTTCTATATCAGGTATATACAAATCTAAAAAGTTTAATCCTGCACTATTTTTAATTGTTGTAAATGTATTATCAATAAAAAAAGCATCTTCTGGTTTAACCGATCCACCAGTTGTATTAATTACCCAAATATTATTGGTATTTTTAACCCAACCAGAACCCGCAAATTTACCTTTTCCTACAACAATATGAAAATGTTCTCCAGTGGCATTTCCATCACGACCTTCAATAGCAATAGATTCTTTTCTTCTAAATTTTTGCCCAATACTTAGTTTATTTAATTCACTATCTTCAATATGACCAATCATAATTGTTACATAATCATTAAATGTTGGAGCAATGACTTTAGTAGTAGATTCTAACCACAAAACATTTGTTGAACTAGTACCAACACCATATATTTTTTTAACTATCATTTCATCACAAGGACAATAAAAGTAACCATTAGCACCAGGCTCACCACAATTATCATCAATTGGATAATCCTTTGGAGTTCCAACAGTATGACGCGAGTGCGAAAAGTCATTTTCATATGTTTGCGTAATATTCATTACTTTAATTGGATAAATTAAATAATTCATTAGCCCGACACCTCCTCAGGTGAAGTTTTTTCTTCTACTAATTCTTTTAAATTCTTTACTAAATCATAAGCACCACCAGTCATTATTCCTGCACTAACTATAGCAATAGATATATCCTTTGTAATAAAAAAATATATCAAAGCCATAATCACACCAATAACTAAATTTTGTAAAGGAATTAAATTATTAGAAATCCAAGTTACTTTTTTAGCAACAAGTCCCAAAATAAAAGTTACTACAATTACAACTACACTTAAAATAATTTCTAAATTCATTATTTTCACCTCCATTATATCTTATGTCGCCATAAAAAAAAGGAAGCGATGAATGTCTTGCTTCCTTAACTAACTTTTTCAAATTGTGAATTATAAAGACTCGCATAAAAGCCATTTTGCTTCATTAATTCATCGTGACTACCTTGTTCAATAATGTTTCCTTCATTCATAACAAGGATTAAATCAGCATTTTTAATTGTTGAAAGTCGATGAGCTATAATAAATGATGTTCTACCTTCCATTAATTTATCCATAGCTTTTTGAACTAATTCTTCCGTTCTCGTATCAACATTACTTGTTGCTTCATCCAGTATCAAGAATGGAGCATTATCAAGCATACCACGAGCAATAGTCATAAGTTGTTTTTGACCACTAGATATAGAATCATTATCTTCAATTATTGTATCATAAGAATTTGGTAGGGACTTTATAAAGTGATCTACTCCAACAACTTTACATACTTGTTTTAATTCATAATCTGATACATTTTCCCTATTATAAACTATATTTTCTCTTACTGTACCATTAAAAACCCATGTATCTTGTAATACCATTGTAAATAAATCATGAACATTTTCGCGGGTTAATTCATTTATAGATACACCATCAATTTTAATATCTCCGGAATTTATTTCATAGAATTTCATCAGTAAATTAACCATAGTTGTTTTACCAGCTCCAGTTGGACCAACGATAGCAATCTTCTCTCCAGGTTTTACTTTAGCACTAAAGTCTTTTATAATCATTCTATCACTATCATAACCAAATTTAACATGGTCAAAAGTAATATTTCCTTTTACTTTATCTCTATCTAAATGTTTAGTTAAAGCTGATTCATCACTCATTTCTTCCGCTTCAATGAATTCGAATATTCTTTCACTTGCGGCTGCTGCTGATTGTAAAGAAGTCATAGCTTGAGCAATTTGAGATAATGGATTAGTAAATAATCTAACATAAACAATAAATGCAACGATTACCCCAAAAGTTATATAACCATTCATTGCAAGAAGAGCCCCAACAACACAGACAACTACATAACTAAAGTTTCCAATAAAAGCCATAATTGGTTGCATTAAACCTGATAAAAATTGACTCTTACGAATAGCATCAAATACTTTTTCATTTAATGTATCAAATTTTTCATCAGCTTGTTTTTTACCATTATATACTTTAACAACATTATGTCCTGAATAAATTTCTTCAATATGACCATTCATATTACCAAGTTCTACTTGTCTTTGAATAAAGTATTTTTGTGATTTCTTTAAAATTATAGCCATAATTGAAAAACCTAATAAGCTTGATACAATTGCACAAATTGCCATAATCCAGTTTGTTACAAACATCATTATTACACTACCAATAAGTAAAGTTATGGCTCCAACTAAAGAACCAATACTTTGAGACATTGTTTGAGCTACTGTATCAACATCGTTGGTTATTCTTGATAATATATCTCCAGTTGAATTACGATCAAAGTATCTTAAAGGTAATTTATTTATTTTAGTAATTATTTTACTTCTTAAATCCTTAGCAAAATTATTAGAAACTGTTGCCATTATATAGTGCCCAAAGAAACTAAATATAGCACTAGCAATATAAATAATAGCTAAGAATAAAGCAATATTTTTAATAGCGGTAAAATCCATTTTAGGTTCTACTATTTCTTGAACAGACTCTGGCATAGTATCAATAGCTGCAAAAATTTCACTTGATGATGAATCTTCACTAATACCAGACATAATACTCATAAATTCTTGTTTATCTTCAAAAGATATCGTATCAGATGACATAATCTCATTAATTGTTGTCTCACTAATATTAGGAGTCAAACCATCAGATATAATATCAGTTAAATTGCTTAAATGATCTGGAGCAATAATTGATAGAATTGAACTTACTGCCGAAAGAACAAAAGCAATAATTATTAAAGTATGAAATTTATTTAAATAATGAACTAATTTCTTCATTGCTCCCCGGAAGTCATTAGCTTTATCAAAGTTATTTGATCCCGGTTTTCCCATTGGTTTAGGCATTTCTAAGTTCCTCCTCACTTAATTGTGATAATGCAATTTCTTTGTAGACATCACAACTTTTTAGTAATTCTTCATGTGTTCCCATACCAACACATGTTCCTTTATCTAAAACAATTATTTTATCGGCATTCATAATTGTTCCAATTCTTTGAGCAACTATAAATGTTGTAGCATCTTTAGTATATTTCTTTAATTCGCGTCTTAAAGTAAAATCAGTTTTATAGTCAAGTGCTGAAAATGAATCATCAAATATATATATTTCTGGCTTACGAGCAATAGCTCTAGCAATAGAAATTCTTTGTTTTTGTCCTCCAGAAATATTAGTTCCTCTTTGCGCTAAATAAGCATCATACTTATCAGGCATACTCTCCACAAATTCTTTTCCTTGGGCTACTTCAATAGCTTTTACTACATCTTCTTTAGTAATTTTCTTATCACTTTCTCCATAAGAAACATTTTCACTAACAGATCCACTAAATATTACAGCTTTCTGAGGTATATAACCAATTTTATTATGTAAATATTCTAATTTGTAATCTTTAACATTAACGCCATCAATTATTATTTCGCCATCAGTTACATCATAAAATCTTGGAATTAAATTAATAAGAGTTGATTTACCACTACCAGTTGAACCAATAAAAGCTATCGTTTCGCCTTTTTCAGCTTTAAAAGTAATATCTTTTAAGATATATTCATCAGCATCGGGATACTTAAATGATACATCCTTAAATTCAACAGTACCAGTAAGTTTAGGATCACTCTTTGTAACACTACCATCTTTGATTGCAAAATCTTCATCTAATACTTCATTAATACGATCGGCAGATATTGCAGCTCTTGGATACATGATAAATATCATAGCAAGCATCAAGAATGACATAATAACTTGCATTCCATAAGATGAGAATACTACCATATCACCAAAGATACCAACTTTTTCACTCATTAGGGATGCATCAATCATATAAGCACCAATGAAATATATAGCTAATGTTGAAAAATACATTATCAAATACATGATGGGTTGCATAATACCAAATGTTCTTTGGTTAAATAATTGAATTTTAGTTAATTTACTATTTGTTTCTTCAAATTTCTTTTCTTGATAATCATCAGCATTAAATGCTCTAACTACTCGAATACCAGTTAAGTTTTCTCTAGTTATACCATTGATTTTATCAAGTAATTTTTGCACAATTTTAAATTTAGGTAAAACAACTATCATTAAGAATGTAAGGGTTAGTAAAAGTATTAATACTCCACCACCAATTACGGCACTCCATGTAAAGCTTTTACCAAGTATTTTACTAACAGCCCATATTGCTGTAATTGGAGCTTTAATTATAAGTTGAAGACCCATAGCAACAAGCATTTCAATTTGCGATACATCGTTAGTAGTTCTCGTAATTAAACTACTTGTTGAAAATTTCTTAACTTCACCTTCACTAAAGTTTTCTACTTTTTCAAAAATATCTTTTCTAATTATCTTAGAAAATGTTGCAGCAATATATGATGCAAAAAATCCAACAATAACTGCTGATGCTAAACTACCAAAGGCACATAAAAGCATCTTACCTCCAGCAGTTAGGATTTCTGACATAGTATTTCCTTCAGTTTGAACAAGTTGTGTAATCTCTGACATATAGTCTGGTAATTTTAAATCAAGCCAAACTTGAAAAACTATTAATCCTGCACAAACTAATATTAATAAAAAATCTTTTTTTCTTAATTTCTTTAATAATTTAAACATACTCATTTCCTTTCTTCTATATTATTCTTAATTTTTTTAATAACAGATGTTACCACATCTCTTTCTTCATCAGTTATCCCTTTAGATAACTTATCAGTAACATATTTATGCTTTTCACGCAATTTAGCAATAATATCATTGGCATCAGCATTTATTATTATATGCTGACACCTATGATCAGATTCATCAAGTGCTAAAGAAATAAACCCGCGATCAAGCAATTTAGCTACAGCTTTAGAAACATAAGACTTAGAAAAACCTTTTAATTTAGCTACATCTCTTCCTTGATTAATATCCTTATTTAAGGTTATTGCAATTAAGACATCCGCCTCAGGTTTTGTAATACCAATTTCTTTAGCACATGCATCAATTTCGCTATCAATATAATCTCTAATTTTTTTAAAACATACTAATGTTTCTTCATCTTTAAACATAATTTCACTTCCTAAAAATTAGTTTATGCATCAACCATTATATAGATTTTTATTTTTTTAGTCAATAAAAAAATATGAATTTCACAAAACATTCATATTTTTACTTATTTTGTGTGGATAACTCCCTACTTATCCACAACATAATAATATTTACTATATATTCTTGCTCATTTTCAGTTAATTCTTTATTTTGTTTTATATGATGCCACCTATAAAGGAAACCTTTGCCGATAATTGAAGGAATAACTAGAAAACTTAAGGTTAATATAAATTATAAAACACAAATCCGTTAAAAATTGAAAAATAAACCATAATCAAAATAAATTGATAAAGAAATATAAAATATTCAATTTGTTTATGTTATAATTAAGTAAATCGTGAGGTGGTATATTTGAAAAAATATGATATTTGTATTATCGGTTCTGGCCCCTGCGGATTAACATCTGCCTTAGAATTAAGCAAAAAATTTAAAATATGTATAATAGATGCAGGAAGAAACTTTGAAGGTAGAAAATGTCCTCTTGATGAAACTGGAAAATGCATTCAAAACTGTAACCCATGCAATATAATAACTGGTTATGGCGGTTGTCAATTTATCGATGGTACTAAAGCTTGTTTTTTCCCCGCCGGATCAGGATTATTCAATTTTGGCAGTAAAGATGAAATAATTAATTATTATAATTATGTTGAAAACTTATTAAATTTTTTTGGTAAACCCATTAGGCAAAAGGTAAATAAAGATAAAATTCAAAAAATAATAAAAAAGTTTAATAATCAAAATATTGATGTTAAGTATTATAATGCTCAAAAAGTTGATAGAGAAATAATGAAACATATAGGTGAAAATATAAGAAAACGATTATTAGAAAATCATGTTGATTTTTATTATAATGAATTAGTAAAAGATATTCAAAAAAACAATATTTTCATTATTACTACAAATAATATGCAATTTCAAGCAAACAAAGTAATAATAGCTACTGGCAGATATGGTAAATTCTTTTTGAATAACTTAACTAAAAAATTAAATATCGACTATGATATGAATAATTTTGAAGGTGAGTTAGGAATAAGAATCGAAATGCCATATAGTTACTTTAACAAAATAAATGATATATTTAATGATATTAAACTCAAGAGAAGAATAGATGATAATAATGAAATAAGAACATTTTGTCAAAATTATAAGGGCACCATAAGAAAATGTGTTTTTGACACTGATATTGGTAAAATAACATCATTAGATGGCTGTATTCTAGGATTAGATAATAATACTAATAGCATCAACATAGCTATTCACCATAGAAAAAGCAAAATAAAAGAAGCCGAAAAATTTAGGAATATTATTATAAAAACAAATATAGATAACAAGCCTATCGCACAAAATATGAAATCATTTTTAAATAATAATAAGGATTGCGAGATTAACGAGACATATTGCACTATGCCTGATTATTCAATAGGAAATATAAATGACTATTTACCGATTGATACTCTAAATTATATAAAAAAAATGATAATCGATATAGATAAGGTTATCCCTGGATTTGCATCAGAAGATAATATAGTATATGCTCCATCGTTTGAGTTGGGGGAAAATAAATATAAATTATCAAAATCGTTTGAAACAAATGTTGAAGGCTTATATATAGGTGGTGATGCAAGTGGTTATTTTAGGGGGCTTATGCAAGCGATGATTTCTGGAAAAATAATTAGTAAAGATATTTTACAAAAGAGTGGAGGTATAAATTAAATGATAGAAAATTCAGAAGTTAAAATTAGAGATATTGCATATTCTAAAGATACAATATCAAGGAAATATGTACAAACAACAGCTGATGATTATAGAATAGAGACTTTATATGTTGATTATAAAAACAAGTATATTATTTGTTTTTCAACACAAGTTGGTTGCAATTTAAGATGCAAATTTTGCTATAATGGAATAAGACACAATTTTAAGAGAAATTTAACAAGTAAAGAAATATGTAATCAAATTGAAAATGTGATGAACGAAGAAAAACCAAATAAAGATAAGCCAATTTTATTTAGTGCAATGGGAATTGGAGAGCCTTTATTAAATTATGATAATTTAATAAAAGCATTCCATATTTTAAATAAAAAATATCCTAATAATAAATTTGCTTTAGCAACTACTGGTGTAAATTTAAAAAACATTTTAAATTTAGCAAAAGATTTAAAAGATATAAATAAATTTAAACTGACAATTTCTTTGCATTCTGCCGACGAAGAAAAAAGAAAATATTTAATGCCAATTAGTAATGATTTAATTTCGCTAGTTAAAACGGTAAAAAAATATAAGGCGATATCTGGCCGCGAAGTGGAATGGAATTATGTGTTATTTAATAATATTAACGATTCAATTGAAGATGCAAAAAAGTTATTTGAAATACTGGGAAAAGATGAATATATTAAAATAAATAAATTTAATAATGTTAAAATTAGTGTATTATCAGAAAGTAAAAATAAAGATATATTTATTTCAACTCTGGAAAATTTAGGAATGCAAGTTGAATATTATGAAACTAATGGTGTTGATATAGATGGTGCTTGCGGTCAAATGATTTCCGATTAATTAATGCTTTTATTTAAACAAAAATTAGAAAGAAATATCATAACTACCGAAATTCTTCTTTATTAACTATTTTTTATATAAAAATAATCTTAATAACCAATCTAACGAAATGGTAAAAAGATTATTTTTATTTTGCTAAAGCAAGTGATAATATAAATATAAAACTGTAAGTTTTTCTACAAAATTATATTAGCAGTATCGTTAATTTCAAAGCACTGATTTAATATTTTATCAAAATATTAGTTATTTCTTACATTGAAATTAATATTTTATGAATTTGTTGATAACTCTTTATTTATCCACATCATAATAATATTTACTATATATTCTTGCTCATTTTCAGTTAATTCTTTATTTTGCTTTATATGATGCCACTTATAAAGGCAACCTCTACAACAAGTTGCTGTTGCATGCTGAGCAATAAACACTGGATGATTTTTCATTGGTGTTTGTTTACCGTCATTTGGTATATATGCTGGAGCAAGTCTCGTTTTAATGAAATCTTCAGCATGCTTTCTTATTACATCTATTCCTTTATCATTAATATACTTTATATCTTTATTACTTAAATGAAAACTACTTCTAAATTTTGATTTAGCAAGTTTTTCTAATATATTATTATACATAATCTTCCTTTAATAATTCTTCTAATTTTTCAATATCCTCTTTTAGTATGTTAAAGCCTTTATTAAAGATATTTATATTAGATATATTAATTCCTAAATCTTTTAATAGATCAAGTGAATATTTACTACTTCCAGACTTTAAAAATGTAATATAACTATCTAATTTAATAGTATTATCTAAAATTCCATTTACTACAATACTTGCTAACATTAGTCCTGTTGCATATTTATAGGAATAAAAAGCATATCTATACAAATGGCCTAATCTCATCCATTCATATTTTGCTAAACTATCATATGCAACTTGATTTCCATAATATCTTTTAATTAAGTTATAATATATATTTGATATATTATTACTAGTTAATCTATTATCATTCTTTAAAACATATAATCTTAATTCTAATTCTGTATATAAAGTTTGTTTAAATACAGTAGTAAAATAATTTTCTATTTCTTTACTCAAATAAAATATTTTTTCTTCTTTAGTTTTAGCATTATTATATAAATATCTATTTAATAATATTTCATTAGTAATTGATGCTATTTCTCCAACAAAGATGGTACTATCCTCATATATAAATGGTTGATTTTGTTTAGATAAGTAATAATTAACTATATGACCTAATTCATGAATCAAGTTTTTTAAATCATTATATGTACCTTTATAATTTAAAAATGAATATGTGTTCCAAGAAAAGGTAATCGATTGATGTTTTTTATTATCAAAACTAGCATCAATATGTCCATCAAGTAATATATCAACTGCTTTTAAATATTCATCCCCGAGAGGTTTTAAGGATTCTTTTATAATTTTTATAGCATCTTCTAAACTATATTTTGGAATATTTTCGCTTAAATTAACTCCGAAATCATATAGGTGTGGTTTCTTTATTTTTAACTTATTAGCTTTAATATTCAAATAATTTTGGATTAAAAATAAATGATTATTCACACTAAGTATTAAATTATCAACTATTTTTGAATCTATTTTTTCTTCAAATAGTACCTTTTCTAAAACAGAATTATATTTTTCTAATTTTATATTTTTTATTCTTAAATTATAAATATTATCTAGTATAGTAAAATATTCCTTTGCTTTTTCTTTATAAGCACTATCTACATTAATAAAAGTTTGTTTTCTAATATCTCTATTTTTAGAATTTAAATATTTGCCATAATTACTAATATTTAAATCTATTTTTTCATTATCAATTACAATATTATTAAATTGCATATTATGTAGCAATTTATTATAATCCGTTAAATATTTATTAATTAAATTATTGTTATTTATTAGTTCATCACTTTTTATAATATGTTCTTGCTTTCTAAATAAATTATCAATATATAATTTATATTTTTCTAATTTCTTATTTTCTTGATACATTTCGTTTATTTTATCATTACCGAAATTTAAAATAATATTATCCACAAATTGTAATTTATAATTAATTTCGTTATTAAAATTTTCAACTTTTTCTTTTATTTTAATAGTATCTTCATTATTCACATCTTTATAATATTTAAATGAACCATAAATTAAAATATTATTTGTTACCTCTTTTATTTGCCATGCTTTTTCTAATAAATTAAATAAACTAAAAGAATTATTTACTTTAATTTTATTTAATTTATCAACTTGTTTTGTGATTTTTTCAATTTCATGACAACAATCTTTTTCACTTTTAAACAAATCATCTAAATTCCATATTAAATTTGCCATAATATTCTCCATTTCATAAAATAAAAATCCCGTACTTACGGGAGTTATAAACCTTATGGTGGAGTAGAGGAGAGTCGAACTCCTGTCCAATATGTTCTATTATACAATATCTACAAGTTTAGGTAGATTTTGTTTGTCCTAATTAAATGGCTCTACACCAACCTCATAATTAGTAAGTTTAGTAAATTTCGATATACTATCCTAAACAAATAATATATTATATCTTATATTTATGAACCCCTAGCTAAACCTATAAGAGAAATTTAGTAGAAGTGCTCCCTTACCTACTAATTAGGCAAAAGCAGGAGCGAAACTGTAATTAGTTTCGTCATTTAATTTTAGGTTTGCACTTAAGGTATGCCGACCACTTGCAATCATATCTAGTTACATATGTCGAAACCATGAACTACCCCATACAACATAATTATAACAAAAAATTCTCAATTTGTCTACTGTTTTTAACAAATGTTCGCACTTGATTCAGCATTTAATGAATAATCCGCAAAGTCATGTTTTAAATATAGAGGATATGCAGCAGCACCAATCATGGCAGCATTATCTGTACAATAAATAAATTCAGGAATAGAAAGTTTAGCATTATTTTCTTCAGCTATTCTTTTTATTTCGCCCCTTAAATATTTGTTAGCAGATACTCCTCCTGCTACTATTATATGCTTTATACCCGTATTTTTAAGGGCTAAATCAACTTTCCTTGCCAGTTCATCTACGGCAGTAACCTGAAAACTACATGCAAGATCTGCTTGTCTTATTTCATTACCTCTCTGCGTCTCATTATGAACTAAATTAATTATATAACTTTTTAAACCACTATAACTAAAGTTATAAGTATGATCCATTACAGGTTTTGGCAAATCATATGTAGGTTTACCTTGCAAAGCTAATTTTTCAATTCCAGGTCCTCCTGGATAAGGAATATTTAGAATTCTAGCTACTTTATCATAAGCTTCTCCAATTGCATCATCTAGGGTTGAACCTAAAAGTTCAAAATCATAATCATCTTTCATAATTACAAGTTCGGTATGTCCACCACTTACAACTAGGGCAAGTAGTGGAAACTCTAATTTATTATTTATGGCATTAGCATAAATATGGCCAATTAAGTGATTCACTTTAATTAAAGGCTTATTATAAATGAATGATAATACTTTAGCAAATTCAATACCAACAAGTAAGGAACCAAGTAAACCTGGTTTATAAGTTACAGCAATAGCATCAACATCAGCTACACTCATATGAGCTTTGTTTAAAGTATCTTCTAAAACCATTGTAATATTTTCAGTATGCATTCTTGATGCAATTTCTGGTACTACACCCCCAAATTTAGCATGTGTATCCATTTGGGTTAAAATAGTTATTGCTATAACCTCACTACCATTTTTAACAATAGCAATACTTGTTTCATCACAACTTGTTTCTATCGCTAATATATATACATCTTTCATTTAACCGCCCCATTTCATTAAATAAGCATCAGCATTATTATAATACTTTCTTCTCACATTTACTACTTTAAAATCTAATTTTTTATACATATTATACGCCGGAAAATTATCAGTAGATACCTCTAAAGTAATTGTTTTATTTTCTGCTAGTTTTATTAAATATTTAATTAAATTTGTTCCAACATGTTTACATCTATCACTTTCACTTACATAAATACTTAATAAATCTATGTTATCCCCAAAATCAAGAGCATATAAATAGCCATTAACCCCATATGCACTAACACTTACCAAAACTATTGCTAAAGCACTATCTATTTCTGTTTCAATATGAAATGTTTTAACAAAATTTTCGTGTAACTTACTACCTAAATTATTTATGGCTGAAATATCTTCTTTAGTTGCTCTTCTTATCAAGTTCCACACCTATTTTTTTGATATATACTGGTTTTACTTGGTGAGCATTTTCAGGTTCTCTAGTCTTTAAAAACTCATATATTTTTTCAGCATCAACATTATAATCTAAAGAATATGTATTATCTTTATTAAGTTTAGCAAATTCTTCATCGGAAACATAACTATAATCACCAATTAGAGTTTTATTATCATCAAATACTCCAACATAGTAACCATTGTTATCACTAAATGCTACATGATTTTTTTTATTACTTACTGCCATAACTTCTAAAGCTGTAATAGTCTTTATCGGAATATTTAGAGTATAAGCTAAAGTTTTAGCAATCGTTACTCCCAGACGAACTCCCGTAAATGATCCTGGTCCATTAACAACTATTACTTCATCTAAATTTATGTCATCAATCACTTTAACAATGCTTGGAAATATGTATTCACTATTATTTTTTTTGTTTTTAATCTCTTCTTTTTTAACAACTAATCCGTCATGCAACAAAACAATTATTATATCCCATAAATGTGTATCAATAAATAATGTATTCATTATAATACCGCACTACAAAGTTCTTCGTATTCTTCACCATATGGCGTAAATACTAACACTCTAGTATCTTCATCAATTACTTTAAATTTAATTTCTAATCTTTTCTTAGGAAGTTGTTTTTCAATGAGGTCCGCCCATTCGATAATTGTAACTCCCCCTTTATTAAAGTAATCTTTAAACCCAATTCCTTCAACACTATCTTCTAGTCGATATACATCCATGTGATAAAGAGGTAATTCTCCACTATCATATTCTTTTATAATTGTAAATGTTGGACTAGTTATTGTATCTTTTATTCCTAGGGAAGCTGCAAATCCTTTAGTAAATACAGTCTTACCACTACCAAGTTCCCCAATAAGGCAAATTACCATATTAGGAAATTTTTCACTTTCAATATTTTGGGCAATTGTTAAAGTATCTTCAACTGACCTTGATGTAAATTTATAATCCATTTTTAATCACCTGTATTCATTATAAATTAAAAAAATTAGTTATACAAGACAAAGATAACTATTTTACATATATTTTAAAAGATTTCAAAGCAAAAAAAAATAGGCAACTTCCTATCTTAGCATTACACTATTGTCGGCGTATTAGGTCTTAACTTCTCTGTTCGGGATGGGAAGAGGTGTATCACCTAAGCTATCGTCACCTATAAAGGATTTTGTCCTTTAAAAAACAGATAATGCACACATCAAATAGAAATATATAAATTAAGTTAAATCCTCGATCTATTAGTACTAGTCAGCTCAACGTATCACTACGCTTCCACCTCTAGCCTATCAACCTTGTCGTCTACAAGGAATCTTACTTCACGAAGAATGGGAAAATTCATCTTGGAGGAGGCTTCCCGCTTAGATGCTTTCAGCGGTTATCCCGTCCATACATAGCTACTCTGCGCTGCAACTGGCGTTACAACAGATACACCAGAGGTATGTCCATTCCGGTCCTCTCGTACAACGAGCAGCTAACCACAATTTTACTACGCCAACGACGGATAGAGACCGAACTGTCTCACGACGTACTGACCCCGCCTCGCGT
>UREA01000003.1 GCA_900546715.1 uncultured Mycoplasmatota bacterium
TACCTTGTTTTAGCATGTAAAAATCCACTGATTTTTGATACAATCAGTGGATTTTATTACTATCGGACGCACTTTTATACTTATTTTTTCTCGATTCTACCTAGTCTTAATCAAAACTGTCCAGTATTAAGCCAAACGAATTGGGTCAGTTGAAGTCCCAGATCCAGAGATATATGTTACATTAGAGTTAAGGTAAAAACAAGGACGAATTGCAAAATATCCATTTACTATACCATCACCAACATTACCATAATTATGTACACGAAAAACATAATTAGAATTACCAGAATTACGAGAAATAGTCCACTCAGGTAACCCCATGTACATCCAATTATTATTAGTTATTGGAGAATTATCATAATTATTTAAATTCGTTGACCAATAACTATTACTTGTTGCATAACCATAATCACTTACATATATTAACCCGATTTTTCCACTCCATGTTGTCCCGCTACTTTCAGCATTATAAAATTCTTTTGAAGGTGCATTATATCTAGAATGTCCTCCTACATACCATATATGATTGGCAATTTTATTTTGCCATATTAATGAAAAATAATTTAAGAAATTACTATTTAAATTTGTTGTAATCGAACTATCACTCCACATATTAATTCCATTCAAATTCCAATAGTAGGTATTTACACTACTATGATTCCCAGTATAATCAGTATAATCGATTGTATCATATGTGTTTCCAGTATAAGCCCCATTAATACCTAATAAATCACTATTTGCATAATCCCATTTTATAAGTTTTACTTCCGAACCAAATACTCCTATTATTCTATACAGGTTATCACTTGGACATGGCGATTCATCTGAACCAAAACAAACATAATTATTCGGATTTGCTCCACTATATCTATATGAATTATCTCCTGCACTATTTGCTAAACTCGAAGTGTGATAATATATTCCGTTATTTCCTTGTACTCCACCATACTGACTTATTACCCAATCTGCTAACAATATTGCATTTTCTGTTTCTACATTTAAACTCGATGTATCAGATGAATATCCTTCTGTATCAACAACATATACTTTGATAGTATATGTTTCTCCCGCACTTAAACCGCTAAACGTATATGTATTACTTGTTGAACTTACTGGAGTTCCATCATTTATTACATAGTAATAATTACTTATTTCATTTGTTCCATTAGTAGCACTAACTGTAATAGTTATACTATTATTTGTTACTTCTCCTAAATTAATACTATTTATTGTTGGTTTATTATATATATCAAAATAAACATAACAGCCATCTGATTTATTACTATAAAGTATTACTTTATTATTTTCACTATCATAATCTAGTTCTCCACCATTTTGACAAGAAGATAATTCTTTATTAAAAATATAACCTTCCCCTGGCCATGTATTACTTGTTGACTCTTGATATGTTCCATCTTCTTGTTCTAACATTAATGTTAAAAATGAGTTGTTAATTGATTTATTATCTTTTAATACCAATTCATTGTTAACACTATTTTTATTAACAATGAAAATAGTACTAAATATTATTATTAATGTTAATAACACTCCACTTATCAACAATACTTTTTTCTTACTAGTAATCACCATATCACATCCTATGTTAGAATTATAACATAATTTTATATAAATTACTACTCTGAGTAAAAGTTTTAAATATCTTTTTGTGTAATAATGTTACTTGGAGTGGTAAATATGGATTTTAAGTATATGCAAATACTAAGAGAAAAGAAAAATATGACTCAAGTTAAATTAAGTATGCTAGTTGGTATTTCTCAACAAAGTATTACCTTTTATGAAACTAATACTAGAACACCATCTTTACCAGTTGCTTATAAAATAGCTAAAACCCTAAATACAAACATTGAAGGTTTGTTTAGTGAAAATGAAATAATGAACAAATATCATGAACTACCTCTAGAAGATAAAGAAACTATCAACAAGATGATTGAAGTATTATATAAGCAAAATCATGATAAAAAATAATAAAATATATAGACAAAACATACAAACATATTATATAATGCAACTAGGAGGGTTACGATGATTAAACAATTTATAGAAGAACCAACATATGAAGAAATTGACATTGAAAAAGATTCGTTAGATTTTGGTCGAGTTGATAATTATGCTTTTGATTTAGACCGGGAAGAAACTTGTTATCGCGGCAAAAACCCCGATAAAACAAAAAGAAATCAAAAAGCTAAGCAAGTATTATATACTAAAGATTATTCTACATTTAAACAAAATAAGCCAATGACAAGAAAAAGACTTCGTTAAAAAGTCTTTTTTTATTCTTCTAGTAATAATGATTCTGTTCCTTCCATATCTTTAGGAACTGCTATATCCATATAATCAAGTATTGTTGGAGCCACATTTACCAAACTGCCATGATCTTTTAATTTTATTTTTTCATCTACAATTATAAATGGCACTAAACTTGTAGTATGAGTTGTACAAATACTACCATCTTCATTAATCATCGTATCAGCATTACCATGATCAGCAAGTAATATGACTTTATAAAAGTTTTCTTCAGCTTTTTCAATCAACTTACCTAAACACAAATCAACTGCACTACAAGCTTTTATTGTAGCATCCATATTACCAGTATGTCCTACCATATCAGGATTAGCATAATTTACTAAAATAAAATCGTAATCATTATTCATAGCACTTACAACCTTTTTAGTAACTTCAACACAACTCATTTCAGGTTTTAAATCATAAGTAGCAACATCAGGTGAAGGAATATGAAATTTATCACATCCCGCAATTTTACCATCATAACCGCCATCAAAAAAGTATGTTACATGAGGATATTTTTCGCTTTCGGCAATTCTTGCTTGAGTAAATCCCAGTTCACTCAAATAAATTCCTAATGGGGATTTTACTTCAACTGGTTCTATCAAATTATAAGTTTTAATCTTTTTATCAACTGGCAAGAAACTAAATACAAGTAGATCACTCATATCTAGAACACTAAACTTATCAAAAGTACTATAATTTACAAATGCATTTAATATTTGTTTAGCTCTATCTGCTCGATAATTCATCCAAATTAAAACATCACCATTTTTAATTACATTATTGCTAGCAATTATTGGTTTAATAAATTCATCAGTTATACCACTTGCATAACTACTATTAATACTTTTCTCAATATTTATTGAACTAATACCTTTACCTCTAGTTACTAAATCATAATAAAGCTTAGTTCTATCAAAGTTTTCATCTCTATCCATGGCATAAAAACGTCCTGCAATACTTACTATATCTCCTACACCATACTCACTAATTAAATCACTAATCATTTTAATAAAAGTATAAGAAACATCAACTTTAGTATCCCTACCATCAGTAATAAGATGAAAATGTATTTTTTTAAAACCATTTTCTACAAGTAATTTATACATACTAATAAAATCATCTACACCAGCATGAATATTTCCATCACTACAAAGCCCCATTATATGAACATTTTTTTCTTTTTGTTCCATAAGTTTAGCAACATTTTTATTTTCATAATCTACATTTTCAAAAAATTCATTAACTAATATTTCTGATTGTTTTAAGACTCTACCAGCCCCAATAGTCATGTGACCTACTTCACTATTACCGGCTTGGCCTTTATTTAATCCTACAGCTTCTTCAGATGCATCAAGTAGGGCATGAGGATAACTTTTCCAAAGATGATTAAAGTTATTCATTTCTGCTTGTTTTACGGCATTGCCTAATTCTTCATCACGAATACCAAAACCATCAAATATAATTGTTAATATTTTTTTCATATTCCACCTTCGCTACACCTATAATACCACAATTATAGCAAAAATACAATTTGAAAACAAAATTAAAAATAACATATATTACTATATGCTATCCAATTAATTCTTTACTGTAAAGTTTAAATTTATCAGCAATTGTTGTTAAAAATTCAGCGTTAGTTGGTTTACTACGATCAAAATCAATACTATTACCAAATAAATCTTCCATTAATTTAATATCCCCACGCATCCAACTTATTTCAATTGCATGTCTAATTGCTCTTTCTACTCTTGTAGTTGTAGTATCATATTTCTTAGCAATTATTGGATATACATCCTTAGTTACTAAATTAACCAAAGATGAACTTTCATAAAGAAGCATTACACCATCTCTAATATAACGATAACCTCTAACATGAGAAGGAATACCTAAATCATGTAATAATGAACTAACTTCAACTTCAACATTAATTGTTTCTTTAAATTTAAACTTATTAACTTGTTCGAAAAGTTCTAACATTCTACTTTCTAAAATACTTAAATCAATTGGCTTAAGCATATAATAGTCCGCATTTAATGTTTGTATTTTTCTTATTGAATAATCGTCCTTATAACTTGATAAAACTATTATCTTCTTACTTATATTACTATTCTTTAAATCTTCAAGTATTTTAATACCATCAACTTGAGATAATAAAATGTCTAATAATATTAAATCGTATTCTTTAGTATTATTTAATAAATAATCTAATCCATCCTTTCCATTATTAAATACTCCAACAACTTCTACTTTGTCACTGCCCTTGAAATATTTCTTTACACTGCCTAAAACTGCTTCGTTGTCATCAATTGCAACAACTCTTATTAATTTGTCCATGTGTTGTCCTCTTTCCTTTTAATTATTTTCCTGCACCTAAGTTCATTATATAGTATAATTACTTAAAAAGCTACAAAAACTTTTGTCGAGTTTTGTCAATTGACGTCAACACTTGTCGAATTTTGTCGAAAATCTCTAATTTTCACCATTTTTTCATCAAATCAACTCTCAAAATTTGTATTTTTTTTGTGAACACAAAATTCTCTTAAGAAGAAAATGCTCCAAGTGGATTAATATAATCTTTTAGTCATAATATATTACCAATACAAATGTTGCTGCAATGCGGCAACATTTAAATTAGACTGATTATATAATATATTTAGCATATTTAAGGTAAAAAAACAGAACAAATTCACGAAATCAAAGATTTTAAACGTGTTATTTTACACGAAATCAAAGATTTTGGTTGACCGTGTGATAATTTTTAATAAGTTTTCTAATTTTAAATATATCATCTCCAAAATTATAGACTCACCAAACATCACATATATTAAATTAATAACACTAAACATAATACATGTTAGAACTTATATTACTTAAAAATTTAAAAAATTGCACTTCCAGTCGTTAATTCGACAAAATTTGCGCTCTCTTTATGTTAGAATATGTCCTCATATGGAGGAAACACATGAATTATTTTAAAAATATAGAAGAATTATTTAGGTAAGCTTATAGTTGAAGCTCAAGGTGGTGAGAAAAGAGCAAAGTATGGAAATAACTTAATAAATGAATGGGGAAAAAAATTAAGTCTAAAATATGGCAAAGGATATGATACCAGAAACTTAAGAAAATTTCGTGCATTTTATATTAATTTTCCAATATGCATTAATCTAGTTATACTAAATAATCTATCTGTAAGAGAATTACAAAAAGAAATAAAAAATAAAACATACAGATATAGGACAACTAAATTTTTATTTTAATTATGTAGAAAATAATATAAAAGATATTAATCATAACAAAACAATAGGATTATTAATAATTAAAGAAAATGATAAATATGTTATTAAATATACTACAAGTAATGATATTTTAGTTACTACTTATGCTTTGAATTAAATGGAGGAATATCATGAATTATTATAACGAAATAAAAAATGAATTAATAAATAATGAAATAACTAAAAAAGTAAAAGATTATAGCAAAAACAAAAGTGATATTACTACTTATTATAATGTTGGAAAATTACTTAGTGAAGCTGGCAAACATTATGGTGAGGGTATTATTAAAGAATATTCTAAAAGATTAACCAATGAACTTAACACTAAATATAGTATAAGAGTTTTATATAAGATGTTAAAATTTTATAATTTTATGGTTGTAGAAAAATTGCCGACACTGTCGGCAAAATTGACTTGGAGCCATTATGATGAATTATTAAAACTTAATAGTATTGATGAAATCAACTATTACATAATAATTACAGAACAACAAAATTTATCAGTCAGAGAACTTCGTGCACGAATTAAAAATAAAGAGTATGAAAGATTAGATGATAAAACCAAACAAAAGTTAATTACCAAAAAAGAAACTACTTTAGTTGATTTTATTAAAAATCCAATTGCTATAAAAAATAATAACAATAAAGAAATAATATCTGAAAAAGTATTACAAAAAGTTATTCTTGAAGATATTCCTAGTTTTTTAAAAGAACTAGGTAATGGATTTTGTTTTATTGGAAATGAATATAAAATAAAAATAGGTAATAGATATAATTATATAGATTTACTCTTATATAATATTGAATTTAACTGTTATGTGGTAGTAGAACTAAAAGTAACTGAACTTAAAAAAGAATATATTGGACAAATTGAAGTATATATGAACTATATAGATAAACATTTAAGAAAACCTACTCAAGATAAAACAATAGGCATTATTATATGTAAGAAAGATAATGAATTTATTATGGAGTATTGTAGTGATTCTAGGATACTTGCTAGAGAATATCAAGAAGTATAAGGAGGATTATATGAATTATTTTAAAAATATTGAAGAATTAATTGTTGAAAATGAAGCTAGAAAGAAGGCAACTGTTCTAAAAGATAACACTAGTACACTACAAACTTATTGGACTATAGGCAAACTCATAGTTGAAGCCCAAGGTGGAGAAAAAAGAGCTAAGTATGGTAATAGTTTAATAAAAGAATGGGGTAAAAAGTTAAGTGAGAAATATGGGAAAGGGTATGATAGTTCATATCTTGCTAAAATGAAGCTGTTTTATTTAGATTTTCCAATTTTGGAATCACTGATTCCAAAATTGAGTTGGACTCACTATATTCAAATATTAACTATAAAAAATGAGAACGAAAGAAATTATTATATTAATTTAGCTATACTAAATAATCTATCTGTAAGAGAATTACAAAAAGAAATAAAAAATAAAGCGTTTGATAGATTATCTTATGCCAATAAAGAACATATTGAAATTATTAATGATACTAATAATACTTCATTATCAATTAAAGATATGATAAAAGATCCAATAATTTTAAAAACAGATAAAAATATGGATAAGATTGATGAACAAGCAATTCATAAGTACATCATATCTTTACTTGAAGATAAATTTCTAGAATTAGGTACAGGCTTTGCGCTTATAGGTCATGAATATAAAATACATATAGATAATAAGACTTATAAAATAGATTTGTTATTCTTTAATGTTAAACTTAATGCATATGTAGTTGTAGAAGTTAAAACTAGAAAAATAAAGCATACAGATATAGGACAACTAAATTTTTATGTGAAGTTTGTAGAAAATAATATAAAAGATATTAATCACAATAAAACAATAGGGTTATTAATAGTTAAAGAAAAAGATAAATACATTGTTAAATATACTACAAGTGATGTTATTTTAGTCACTACTTATGCCTTAAATAATAAATAGTCTAAAACCCAAACACCAATAAATATCAATCATAAAATATAATAACATTATATATAATGTGTCATAAATTAGAAGAAACCGGTTTCTTCTTTTTTTAAATTGTGATAAAATATTAATGTGATTGTTATGTTGTATTTAATAAGTATACCATCTTATCATCTAATAGATAATGAAATAAAAAAAATAGTTAAAGATAATGACTATGTGCATTTTAATATGGCTAAAACTACTATTAAAGATATAATAGATGAAGCAAGTTATTATACTTTAACAGGAGACGAAAAATATATTGTAGTATCTAATGCTAATTTTTTTGGTAGTGAAAAATTAGATGAAAAAGATAGTACATTATTATTAAATTATATAAAAAGTCCAATTAAAAGCACTACTATTGTATTTACAACAACGAGTCCAATAGATTTAAGAAAAAGTATTACGAAAGAAATAAAAAATAAACATGAATTAATAAATATTAATAAATTTAGTTATAAAGATTATGAGAGAGAAATTAATAAATATGTCAGTAGTAAGGGATTTAAAATAGAATATGAATGTATTAGTTATTTAATTAATAATTCATACGATAATTTAGATATAATATTTAATGAAATAGATAAAATGCTGCTTTACTATAATCATTTAACGACAATTAAATATAAAGATTTATTACAAGTTGTAGGTAGTATTATAGATAGTAATAATTTTCATTTTGTAGATGCGGTAATAAATAAGAATTTAAAGTTATCATTAAAGTTATTTGATGATTTAAAAGTAGTAAAGACAGAACCAGTAATGTTAATTAGTTTGTTAGCTCGAGAATATCGTCTTATGTATTATGTAAAAAAAATGTATCAAAATAAATTATCTTTAAGTAATATTTGTAATGAACTTAAATTACAAGATTGGCAAGTAAATAAATTATATAATAATAGTATCAAATATAGTGATGATGAACTTTTAGATAATTTAGTTAGTTTATGTAATTGTGATACTTGTATTAAAAAAGGAATTTGGGATAAAGATGTTGCTTTAATAAGTTTCTTGCTTGGAGCGTGTTGTTAATGGAAATGGTTAAAAAATACTATTTAAAATTCATGATGTATGCCATAATTGGTTGGTGTTATGAAGTTTTTCTAGAGGTATTTATTTATGGCTGGGGATTTTCTAATCGCGGAGTTTTATTTGGTCCGTATTGTCCTGTTTATGGGTTTGGAGCTTTAGCATTTTTAATTTGTTTTCATAAGTTATTAAAAAATAAAACTACAAAACAAAAAATATTGTTAGTTCCCATTATTTTTATTGGCTGTGCTTTAGTAGCAACTTTAATAGAACTTATTACTTCTTACATTTGTGAAGCATTTATGGGTTCTTGGCCTTGGCAAACTTATGTGGATTACAAATATAATTTTGAAGGAAGAATTGCCTTGAGTCCTAGTCTTAGATTTGGCATTGGTGGAGTAATATTTTTATATCTATTAGAACCATTATTTAATAAAATTCTAAATAAATTAAACAAAAAGACTATAAATATTATATTTTATTTAGTTTTAGCTATATTTTTGATTGATGTTATATATAGTTTTTTCATAAAATAAAAAAGAGATTATTCTCTTATTTTATTTGTGTTTTTAAAGTTTAATTTAACATATTTGTTTAGAGCATCCATTCCTTTTTCTTTAACTATTTTTCTTGCAAATTCATCAACTTGTAAGCCCGCACCTTTAGGAATATCACTACCTAATTCGCTGCTCATTTCATGCATTAATTTTAAAAATATGTATCTTGCGATAATTGATGATGTTGCAACTGATAAACATTTTGATTCAGCTTTTTGAACAAATGTTATATTAGTTACTTTATCTTTAACTTCACTTAAGTAACCATAATAGTTTCTAGCAGGAGTAAATTCATCAACGATTATTTTATCATAAGGATAACTCTTATTTACCATATTAAGTAATACTTTATTATGAAGTATTGCTTTTATTTTATTCATATTTAAGTTTTCACTATAAAATTTATTGTATTCTTCATTACTTAATACATATGCGCTATATGGTATTTTTTCTGTTAATTTTGGTGCTATTTTTTTGATGTATTCATCACTTAAAGCTTTAGAATCAGTAACACCAAGTTCATCTAAAAAACTTATATCATCTTTTGTAACAAATGAAGCAACAACTACAATTGGGCCGAAATAATCTCCAGTACCAACTTCATCAGATCCAATAGTGTTATATTTATCAAATAATCTTTCGTTATTTTTTTCATTTATTTTTTTATCTTTACCAGTTTTAATATCGATAATTCGGTTATTGAGTTTACGCTCTAAATCAATCCAAATATTAGCATCAATATCAGCACTAATGCCTTGAAACATAGCTTTACCAGATTCATAAAGAGTTATTATAGTATCGGCTTCCTCGGCTTGAAAAACCGCATAAGGGGGAGTTTTATCCCTTCTTAAATCTTCATAATATTTAATCATTTTTTCTTTAATGTTATCACTTACTTTAAATACAATTGTCATAAATTTGCCTCCATTAAAAATATTTTATCATATTTTTCTTTATTTTTCGACATAATTATAATATAATTAAAATATAAAGGATGTGTTGAGAATGAATTTAGTGGATATTATTTGCATAGTAATTATTTTATTATTTGCATTATGGGGCTTTAAAAGAGGTGTTATCAAAAGTTTAGTTCAATTAGTGGGAACTTGTGCCGTATTAGTATTAGCTTGGGTATTCAAAGATAGTCTAGCCAATCTTTTAATGAGTTTTATGCCATTCTTTGATTTTGGTGGAATATTTTCTGGAGTAACTTCCATGAATATAGTAATTTATGAGTTAATTTCATTTGTTGTTATTTATATTTTACTATATTGTATATTAAGTATTATTATTAATATCTCTGGATTAATCGAAAAAATATTAAAACTTACGGTAATTTTAGCAATTCCTTCTAAAATTCTTGGAGCAATTCTTGGTTTAATTGAAGGTGTAATAATGGCTTTTCTAGTAACATTTATTATGTTTCATTTACCTCAAACAGAATCAATGGTTGCTGAATCTAAATTTGCTATAATTTTACTAGAAAGAACTCCAATTATTGGTCCTATGGCAGTAGATACTACTTTAGCTTTAGAAGATATTAATGAAATTTTAGAAGCGATGAAAAATGAATCAGATCGCGAATCAGTAAATTTCCAAGTATTACATACTTTAGTATATTATAATGTTATATCTAAAGAAGATGCACAGAAATTAATTGATGATGATAAAATTCATTTTACAAATACAGTTATAATTTAAGGAGGACTTATGGTTAAACATTTAGAAAAAGAAAATGACTTTAAAGAACTTACTAAGGGAAAAATTTTACTCGACTTCTATGCGGATTGGTGTGGTCCATGTAAAATGCTTGCCCCAGTACTTGAACAAGTTGACTTTATTGATGTCCTAAAAATAAATGTCGATGAATTTCCTGAACTTTCCGCTAAATTTGGAGTAATGAGTATTCCTACATTAGTTTTAATGGATAATGGTAAAGAAATAAAAAGAGATTTAGGATTTAAAAATCTAGCAGACATAAAAAAAATGGTTGAGTAATCAATCATTTTTTATTGCTTGAAGAGCAGATGCCCGATATGTTCTTTGGAGTAGGCCTGCCCCAAGCAAAGTTCCTCCGAAATACCTTACCACCACAATTAATTTATTATTTAAGTTCTTTGCCTCAAGTAAATTATATAAAGGCAGTCCTGCTGTTCCTTTAGGTTCTTTATCATCACTCTTACCCGCGGTATTATGAAACTTATAGGCATAAACAATATGTTTTGCCTTTTTGTGTTCTTTCTTTAAGTCACTTAATAGAGTTTTTATTTCATCTAACTCATCAATTTCATAATAATAAGAAATAAATCTTGATTTTTTAACTATAATTTCTGAACTTTTTAATAATTTCATAACCATCACCAATATTATATCGTAAAACTCTCCAAATTTGTAGTATAATATTGTTAGGTGTTAATTATGTTTAAAGAGAAATTAAAAACTATTCCTCATTTACCGGGATCTTATCAAATGCGTAATATTAACGGTAATGTTATTTATGTTGGCAAAGCTAAAGATTTATATAAACGCGTCAATAGTTATTTTAAAGGTACTGCCACAGGAAAAACAGCTATCATGGTTAGTGAAGTTGCGGATTTTACTTATATTACTACTTCTTCTGAACAAGAAGCATTTATTCTAGAACTTAATTTAATAAAAGAATATAATCCCAAATATAATATCTTACTAAAAGATGATAAAAGTTATCCTTATATTGAATATATTTCAAAACCTTATCCAAGACTTAAAGTATCTAGATACTTAAATATTCGTAAGAAAGATAAAAAGTTATTATTTGGACCATACCCTAATGCCTATGCGGCCCGTAAAATTGTTGAACTTATCAATAGAATGTATCCCCTAAAAAAATGTGAAGGAATGCCTAAACATGTCTGCCTTTATTATCATATCGGTGAATGTCTTGGCTATTGTGAAAAACATGTCGATTCAGAAAAACTTAAAAATATGGAGCGTGAAATATTAGACTTTTTAAAAGGTAATGATAAAATATTAATTGATAAAATAAATACAAAAATTAAAGCTTATAGTGATACCCTAAATTTTGAAATGGCGAGAGACCTCAAAAAAGAATTAGAATATATTAGTGTTATTTTAGATAAACAAAAAGTTGAACTTCATGATTATATCAACCGTGATTGTATTGCTGCATATCTTGATGATGGCTTGGTATCTGTCCAAATACTTTTTCTTCGGAGCGGTAAAATTATCGGTGGCCACAATGATAAATTTTATTTAATTAGTGACTTTGCTGATGAAGTAAATACTTATATTTTAAATTTTTATTCTAAACATGAAATACCTAAAGAAATATTAGTTGAAAATATTATGAACAGTGAAATTTTAAGTGAATTACTTCATACTAAGGTCTATAATCCCCTAAAAGGAAAGAAGAAAAACTTACTTGATATGGCTAAGACTAATGCTAAAATTAGTTTGGAACAAGAATTAAAGATTATTGAGAGGGATGAGGCCAGAACAGTTGATGCAAATGCTAAATTAAAAGAATTACTCCATTTAGATGTTTTAGATCGGATTGATGCTTTTGATAATTCTAATCTTTTTGGTTCCTACGCAGTATCAGGAATGGTAGTCTTCATTAATGGAAAACCCGCTAAAAATGAATATCGTAAATATAAAGTAAGTGTTGATAAAAATGATGATTATAATACTATGAAAGAAGTAATTTATAGAAGATATTATCGTGCTTTAGTAGATAATCTTGTGATGCCTGATTTAATATTAGTTGATGGGGGAGAAAACCAAATTAGAGCAGCTAAAGAAATACTTGATGCTTTAAAATTAAACATTAAAGTTTGTGGTCTAAAAAAAGATAATCATCATAAAACTAGCGAGCTTGTTGATGGCGATACTCTAGAAGTAATCGATTTATCTCGTTATACTGATGTATTTCATTATTTAACCCGTATTCAAGATGAAGTTCATAGATTTACAATTACCTATCATAAAACCTTACGTGATAAAGGAACAATAGCATCACTTCTTGATAATATTGATGGAATAGGGAAGGTTAGAAAAAAAGAACTTATTAAAAAATATGGAAGTATTAAAAAAATGAGTGAAGCAAGTATCGAAGAATTATCAGAAATTATACCAGAAAATGTTGCAATTAATTTACATAAATACTTAAAAGAAAGGAGTGAAAATAAAAATAATGCATCGTCTTTATAAATTAGATGTTGATACCATAAGTGAGAATAATATTAAAACTGTTACCTTTTTAGATCCGGATTACATCTATATACCATATGAATTAGATACAAATTTAACTAAAATCCATAAAAATGAATTAATTAATAGTTATAAATCAAGTATCAGTGGCTCTCTTGTTGGTCTTAAAATGGGAGTATTTAATAATATTTATAATAATGCTTTTATAATTGCTAATGATTTTAAAGAATTAGATGAAAAAAAGAGCAAAAAAATGAAAATAACATTTGATAATATTAAAAAAGTATTACTAGAAAATAACGAAACAAAGTTACTAAATAAATTTAATATAGATACAATTGATAATATCGTAGTAAGTGCTATTGACGATGAAATATATGTTTATAATAACATGTATTTGTTAAAAGAAAATGCTAATATTTATCTTGATTTAATTGATGAACTAAGAATGATTACTAAATGTAACAATAATTATTTGGTAATCAAAAACAATGAATCATTTATAATTGAGGAATGCCTAAATGTAATTGGAACTTACCCAAGTATTACTTTAACTTTAGTTGAAGATTTATACTTAATAGGTAAAAAACAATTTTTACTTGATAAATTAAATATTATTGGTAATACTTTATTTTTAAACATTACTGATATTGATAAAATATGTAAATATTTAAGATTAATTGATAATACCACTTCTCTTATAACAGTAACTGATAATTCTACATGTAAAATAATTAGATGTAAAAAATATACTTTGCTAAGTGATATACTAGAGCATGCTTATCCTAAACTAAAGGAATATCATATAATCATTAATGGCTTAATGACGGGTTTTGAAATAGATAATCCAGCATATTTTATTTTAACTGATGATATTACATCTATTCATTTACTAAAAAAATTACCTAAATATAATACTGAATGTTTAAATTGTGGCAAATGTACCCAAGTTTGCCCAGTTGGTGTTAATCCCATTAAAGGCATAAACTTGAGTAATTGCCTAGATTGTGGCTTATGTACCTTTTTCTGCCCAGCATCAATTAATTTAAGAGAAAAGATTAAAGGTGATAGTAATGAATAAAGTATATATTCATAGTAAAAATACCATTGATAAATATGTTTTAAAGTATATTTATGGTTTAATTCCATTAGTCTTATATGGAATATATAAAAATGGTATAATTTTATATAATGCTAATTTAATTAATTTTCTTAGTATATTTAAAGTATTATATTTAATAGTTATTAGTTTAATAATATATATTATATTTAGTATAATTACTAAAAGAAAATTAAAACTTAATTTAGAATTACTAACTATTTTAATTATTCCTTTATTTATGCCATATTCCATTAATTTAATTATTTATAGTATATCTTTATTTGTTTTATTATTTATCAATCATTACTTATCTAAAATACTTAAATATAACAATATATCTTTTATTATATTAGGTATTATATTAGTATTAGTAATATTTAATAGTTATAATTATTTAAATCCAATAGAACAAACAAATAACTATTCTTATTCATTTTTAGATTTATTATTTGGTAGAAATCCTGGAGGAATAGCAACTTCATCAATAATTATTGGTATAATTTTAATTATATACTATAGTATATTTACAATTTATAAGCAAAATATAGCTATAAGTAGTATTATTGTCTTTTTATTATTGACAGCTATTTTAAATAATTTTAATATTAACTCTTTACTTAATTCTAATGCTATTTTGAGTTTTATTTTAATAGCACCAGAATTAAAAAATACTCCAGTATCTCTAAAAGAAACTATCATTTATGGTATTGTTGTTGGTATAATTTCTGCTTTACTTTGTCAGTTTGTATCAATATACACAGGAGCTTTCATAGCAATATTTATAATAAGTTTGAGCTATAGCATTTTACACAAATTTGACAAGAACAAACATTTATGATATAATTAACCCATGTCAAAGGGGGTTTTTAAATTGACTATATTGATACTTTTTTTAATAAAAAAATACGGAAAAAAGGCTAAAATACAGTAATAGTATTGCAAAAGCTAGTAATTTATAGTAAAATAAAATTACATTGAGTTAATCAATGCTAAAAAGCGGTGATCCACAGCCATAAATGAGGAATGAAAAAAGTTGACCAAAATATTAATTTTGGTCTATTTTATTATAGAGTATATTTTTTGTAAACTTATGCAAAAACACTTGCAAAATTGTGTGAAAAGTGGTAAAATAATCACGATTTTTAAATAAGGGGACAAACATGGCTTATATAAGTGAAGAAGAATTAAATAATATAAGAAGCAATGCTGATATTGTGGATGTAATAAGTGATTACCTAGATTTAAAACAAAGGGGACGAAACTATGTTGCGGTTTGTCCTTTTCATGATGACCATTCTCCAAGTTTAGTAGTCTCTCGTGAACGCCAAATGTTTACTTGTTTTACTTGTAAAACCAGTGGTAATGTATTTTCATTTGTTATGAAATATGAAAATGTCTCTTTCCCCGAAGCGGTTCAAACTGTTGCTAAAAAAATTGGCTATACTTTAAAAGGAGACTTTAATAATTTTAAAGAAAGTAAATATAAAAAAGAATTTGAAATAATGGATTTTACAACAAAATATTACTCAAATAATATAAATACATCATCAGGTATAAATGCTTTAAAATACCTAGAAGATCGGGGAATAACTAAAGATATAATTAAAGAATTTAATATTGGGCTTGCTCTTGATAAAAAAGATGACTTATATAATATTTTAATTAAGAAAAATTATTCTTTAGAAGATTTATCAGATTTGGGTTTAGTTAATAAAATTAATTTAAATGTTTATGATACCTTTATAAATAGAATAATGATACCTATTGAAAACTTACAAGGTAATGTAGTAGGTTTTACTGGGCGTATTTATAATGGTGAAGAAGACACTGCCAAATACTTAAATACCAAAGAAACTAAAATATTTAAAAAGGGAAGTATCCTATTTAATTATCACAATGCTCGTAATGCTATTAGAGAGACCAAAGTTGTTGTTGTAGTTGAAGGTAATATGGATGCAATAACATTAAGCTCTAAAGGCATTAAAAATGTTGT
The DNA here is from genome assembly GCA_900546715.1 of uncultured Mycoplasmatota bacterium. Lineage (GTDB taxonomy): Bacteria > Bacillota_I > Bacilli_A > RF39 > UBA660 > Onthocola_B. The sequence continues at coordinate 16,459 of UREA01000003.1, forward strand.
AGCTCTAATGGGTGTTGCAATGTCACAAGTGCAAATAGATACATTAAAAAAATTAAATGTGCCCATAATATTAATGCTTGATAATGATTCTGCGGGCCTTGATGCAACTCTTAAAAATGGTGAACTTTTAAGAAAAGCAGGAATAGATACTAGAGTTGTTAGGTTGAGTGGTGCAAAAGATCCTGATGAATACATTAGAGCTAAAGGAGTAGATGCTCTAAAAGATAACATTAAGCATGCGATAAGTTTCCTAGATTTTTTACTTGAACATTTAAAGCAAGATTTGGATTTAAATAATATAACAGACTTAAAAAAGTATATAAATAATGTAATTTCTCATATAAATTACGAAGATGACTTGACAAAACAGCTAATTATATCTAAAATAAGCAAGGATTATCTTATTGATGAACAAATTCTCATCGGAGAATTAAATATAAATCCGAAGAAGGAAGTTGTTAAAAAAGAAGAAAAGAGAGAAGTAATACCTAAAGTAAGCAAATATCACAAAGCCGTAAGTAAAATACTTTACATGATGATGCTTGATAATAAATATATTACAATATATAAAAATAAACTTGGGTATTTTAAAGAAAAAATTGAAAGGGTTGTTGCTAGTGAGATAGTATATTATAATAGTGAACATGAAAATATTAATATTGCAGACTTTATTACTTATATAACAAATAATGAAGAAATAAGTAATTATGTAAGTAAAATAATAAGTGAAAATAAGAACACTACAGATAGTGTTTCAGAGTTTAATGATTGTGTTGATGCAGTACTTAAGATACTAAAAGAAGATGAAATAAAAGAATTAAAGAGTAAAATAGTAAAAGAATTAGATATGGATAAAAAAGTTGAGTTAATGAATAAACTCATGGAATTAAAGAAGGAAGTGTGAATATGAACGAAATAAAAACTTTAGAAGAAAGAGAACAAAGTTTAATTGAAAAAGGTAAAAAGAAAGGTTTTATAACTTATGAAGAATTAGCTTTAGAATTAAAAGGCCTAGATATTGATAGTGATGCCCTAGATAATTTATATAATAAGTTAGTTGAAGCAAATATTTCTGTTGTAACTGAAGAAGATGTAGATTCATCAACTGGAGAAGTAAAAGTAAAACCTAAAGAAGAAGCGGAAGAAATTATTTTAGATGATGAAGATATCACAAAAGACATGAATATCAATGACCCCGTTAGAATGTATTTAAAAGAAATAGGTCGTATTTCTCTTTTATCAAGTGACGAAGAAATGGAAATATCTCAAAGAGTTGCTGCTGGGGATGAAGATGCTAAAAGAATTTTAGCCGAATCTAACCTTCGTTTAGTTGTATCAATTGCAAAACGTTATGTAGGTCGTGGTTTACTTTTTCTTGATTTAATTCAAGAAGGAAATATTGGTTTAATGAAAGCTGTTGAAAAATTCGACTATGACAAAGGTTATAAATTCTCAACTTATGCAACATGGTGGATTAGACAAGCAATAACTAGAGCTCTAGCAGATCAAGCAAGAACTATTCGTGTTCCTGTTCACATGGTTGAAACAATTAATAAAATGTCTCGAGTTCAAAGACAACTTACTCTAGAACTTAACAGAGAACCTAGTGCTGAAGAAATAGCTGAAAAAATGAAAGTTCCTGTAGATAAGGTAAGAGAAGTCATGAAAATAAGCCAAGAACCGGTTTCTCTAGAAACACCAATCGGGGAAGAAGAAGATTCCCATCTTGGAGATTTTCTAAAAGATGAATCAAGTCTTTCTCCAGAAGAATATACCGAAAATGAAATATTAAAAGAAGAAATAAAAGAAGTATTAATGTCTCTTCAAGCAAGAGAACAAGAAGTACTAGAGTTAAGATTTGGTTTAATCGATGGAACTTGTCATACTCTTGAAGAAGTAGGTAAGAAATTTAATGTAACAAGAGAAAGAATTCGTCAAATTGAAGCTAAAGCTCTAAGAAAATTAAGACATCCTTCTCGTGCTAAAAAATTAAAGGATTTCCTAGAAGAATGAAACTTCCTGATAGATTACAAACTATTGTAGATTTAGTACCAAAAAACAGTAAAGTAATAGATATTGGAACGGATCATGCATACGTTCCAATCTATTTATATTTAAATAATATAACAAAAAATATTACAGCAACAGATATATCAAGTAATGTTTTAAAAAGTACATACAATAATTTAAAAAAATATAATTTAGAAGATAAAATAAAATTAATTCAAAGTAATGGCTTCAAAAACATTACAGAAACCTATGATTTAGCCATTATTGCAGGAATGGGTACTCATACTATAATAGATATATTAAAGACTAAAAACTTACCTAAAACCCTTATTATATCAAGTAATAATGATCATCATATATTAAGAGAACATCTAAATAACATAAATTATAAATTAGATAAAGAAATAGCAATACTTGACAATAATAAATACTATTTAATAATGTATTATGTTTATGGTAAAGAAAATTTATCAAAAGAAGAAATATTATTTGGTAAATCAAATAATAATGATTATTATAATTATTTATCTAATTTATATTCTAAATACCCTAAATATAAAGAATATTTAGAATTATTGGAAAAATACCGGAGCAGATTGTGATTCATATGTCACAGTCTTTTTTTCTTCTGGAGTAACTTCAATAGTAGTCTTATTATTACTTGTACTATTACTTGTATTATTACTATTATTATTTACTTTTAATTCTTGTAATACACTCATTACTTTTCTAGCACTACCTATCATTGGTTTTATTTCCCTATAAAGGGGAATAGCTTGATTAATTATACCAAGGCCTTTTGATATACCTCCAAGAACACTAGATAGAGTAATACCACTTCTTACAGCTCCAAACATAGATTATCACCTATAAAATTATATGCATAAAAAAAGAAATATGTTATAAAATTCCTCCATATTTTCTTTCTATTCCTCTATATTGTTCTTGTGTAATTTTACCAGATATTAATAAGTTTTTAGCCCAAGATTCTATTCCGTCATAACAAGAATAGTACCAAATAAAATCATTTTCCTTATCATATTTTTCCAAATCTTTAATTTCTTCCTTCATACCCTTAGGCAATGATTCTTCATCAAACACAATAGAATCATCAATAAAATTTCGTTCACTCATTGTAATCACTCCTTGCTAAAATTATAGCAAAAAAGTATTAAAAAAGAAATAACTTATGCTATTTCTTTAATTATTTTAACAACATCTTCGCAACTTATCTCAAGTATTTCAATAAGTAGTTTTAATGTCTTTAAACTAGGTCTACTTTCACCACTTTCAATTCTTTGTACTTGTCTAGGTGTAATATTTAAAAGTTCTGCTAGTTCTTCTTGAGTAATATTCTTTTTTATCCTATATTCTTTTAGCATTCTAAATCACCTAGACATATAATGTCATATATTAACTTAAACTTCCACGACATTTTGTGTCAATTTTTTATTGACATCAAATGTCATATGAAATATAATTAGAATATAGACGCGGAATGTCGTGAGGTGTGATATGAAGGAGAAAAAAATAATATTAATTGGAATAAGTAGTGTATTTGTAATGGCTTTACTAATTACAACATTAACACTTACTTTAGGTGGTGATAATGATAATGTATTATTAAGCGATAATGCAAATGATAAAAATTTAATTAACAATTCATTTTTAACCTTAATGTTAGAACAAAGTGATGGAACATATAAAGAATCAACTTCTAATACATGGCCAAGTGGTAATTATGCTTTTAATGAAACATTAAGCAGGTGTGAAAATGGGGGAGAACTAAAGTGGGATAGAGAAAAAGGCATAGTAAATCTACTTAGTAATAAATCAGATGCTTGTTATGTATATTTTGATTTATATAATGCAGTAGAAATTACTGATGTAAATACAACAAAAACAACAAATAGTGTTACTCTAACAGTAACAGTAGAAGCAGGAGAAAATCCAATAGCAACATATTATTTTAGTATGGATGGTGGTAATAGTTATCAAGAAAGTAATACCAACACTTATACATTTAGTAATCTTGATAATGGAACAACATATACTTTTCAAGTGTATGTTGTAGATACAGAAGGTTATGAATCAAATGAAGAAGTAATAGAAGTAACTACAGATAACTATGTAAATCCTGTTGTTAATAGTGTAACAGCAACAAGTGTAACAAATAATACAATAACAGTAAGTGTATCAGCAAGTGCGGGAACAAATGCAATAGGAACATATATGTATTCCATAAATAATGGTTCATACACAAGTTCAAGTAGTAATACTCATACATTTAGTGGACTTTCTGCCGGAACAAGTTATACAATAAAGGTAAAAGTAAAAGATACAAACAACATAGAATCAAGTGAATATACAATAATCACAAAAACAGAAGATACAGTATTATTAGCAGATTATATAAAGAGTAAATATACAAGCCAAAGCTCAAATGGACTTTATTATCATACAAGTTCACTAGCAAATTCAGCAGGAGATAATAGCTATAGGTATGCCGGAGCAAATCCAAATAACTATGTGTGTTTTGGTTCAAGTGCAGCGACATGCCCAAGCAATAATCTGTACCGAATAATTGGTGTTTTTGGAGATGAAGTAAAATTAATCATGGCAGATTATCCAACAACGAGTCAAACAGGAACAATAGGAGCATATTTTGACACATATTCAAGGGTAGGATTGAGTTCTAGTAATTATAAAGGAAATCAAAGCTTATCATCAGTAGGAACATATTATTGGAATCGGAATCCAAGCGGAAGCAATACATGGAGTAGTAGCAGTTTGGTAACAACAAACTTAAATACAACATTTTTAAATAATATAAGTTCGATATGGAGAAACAAAATAGCTGACAAAACGTGGTTTGTAAATGGATATGGTACATATAATGCAACTCCAAAAGAATTTTATAATGCAGAAAGTAGTGGAACGACATGGAGTGGAAAGGTAGGATTAATATATGTAAGTGATTACGGATATGCAGCAAGTAATAGTTTATGGTCAACAATTATGGGTTCTTATTATAAATCGTCAATAACAAGTAATAATTGGATGTATATGGGATTAGACGAATGGACAATTTCCCGGTGTTCTAGTAGTAATAGCTATGCATACCGAGTAAATAATTCTGGCAATGTATACTACCATTACAGTGATTACTTGTATTACCGATATTATGCTATCCGTCCTTGTTTCTACCTCATCTCATCAACTCAATATGTCAGCGGATCAGGAACTCAATCTGACCCAATTCGCATAAATTAATAAAATTTAACATAATTTAACATAACTAATTGTAATTAGTTGTGTTTTTTGATATACTTAATTATAGTAAAGGATAGGTTAATATGTTAGAGATAACTCAAGATGATAAAAAACTGAAACAAAAGAATCATACAAGTTTTACAGAAGTATTTAGAATGATTTATATAATTATATATAACATATTTTATTTTGCCATTTTAGGGGCTAAATTTGTTTTTGTAGATATATGGGTTACATTATTTACTGGAGCAAGTTATCAAGTAGATAGAACTTATCAAAAAACTAAAAAACACTTTGAGTCAGAAGAAGAAAAAATATATGAAATGACTAAAAGCAAAGCTAAGAAACAAAAAATATATAAATATAATGCTAAAACTCTAGCTAAACTTGAAGAACAAAAGAAACAATTACTTCTTGATTTACAAACTGCTGGAGCAACAAGAAGTAAAGTACCTCACATCTATCGTTATAAAGCGAAAGATAAGAATGGACGAATTATAACTGGTACAATGAATGGATATTCTAAACTAGATATTAATTCTTATTTACTTAATGAAGGCTATGATGTATACGAAATAAAAACAACACCATTTTATGATTTTATGTATCAAAAATCAGGATTTTTTGGAACTCCAAAAATGTCTACCAAAGATCTAATATTTTGGTTAACTCAATTATCAACCTATATTAAAGCTGGTATAACATTAAGTGAAGCCGTAAAAATACTTACTAATCAAATGGGTAAAAACAAATCACGCAGAGATGCATTTAAAGCTATTTCATATGAACTTACTTTAGGAGAATCTTTTTCTAATGCCTTAGCTAAACAAGGTAACATGTTTCCAGCACTTTTAATTAATATGATTAAAGCTGCTGAAGCAAGTGGTACACTTATAGAAACATTAGATGATATGTCAAATTATTACTCAGAAATTTATGAAACTAGAAAACAAATGGTTAGTGCTATGACTTATCCTGCAATAGTAATGGTTTTTTCAATTGCAGTTATTATATTCATATTAGTATATGTTGTACCACAATTTACACAAATTTATGCAGAAAATGATGCACCAATTGCAGGTATTACCAAAATAGTTATAGATGCTAGTACCTTTATTAAAAATGAATGGTATATTATTTTAGCTATTGTTGTATTAGTAATTGTAACTATTGTTGTATTATATAAATATGTAAAAGCATTTAGGACCTATATGCAAGTCTTTTTAATGCATTTACCAGTTATTAAAGATGTTATCATTTATAATGAAATGACTATATTTACGAAAACATTTGCATCCCTGCTTCGTAATAATGTCTTTATTACTGATAGTATGGATATTTTAAGTAAAATAACTAATAATGAAATATATAAAGCGATTCTTTATAAAACTATTAATAATATAGTTAAAGGTGAAAAAATATCAGAAGCTTTTAAAGATCACTGGGCAGTACCTGATGTTGCTTATTACATGATAGTTACTGGTGAATCAACCGGAGATCTAGCAACAATGATGCAAAAGGTAAGTGAATATTATCAATTATTACACAAAAATATAATTAATAATTTAAAAGCATTTATTGAACCCGTTATGATTGCCTTTTTAGCGGTAGTTGTTGGGTTAATTATAATTGCAGTAATTGTACCAATGTTTGGTATGTATGAACAAATTCAATAGGGAGTTTTATTTATGGCAGTATTAATGTTTATTTTAGGAAGCATAATGGGATCTTTTTACTATTGTATAGGTATAAGACTTCCCAAAGGAGAAAATGCTTTAACCTCTAGAAGTCATTGCGATAATTGTGGTTACACTTTAAAATGGTATAATTTAATACCTCTTTTTTCTTATACCTTCCAAAAAGGAAAATGTACTAAATGCCACAAAAAAATTTCTAGTGGTCACTTTTGGTGTGAACTAGCTACATCTCTTTTGTTTATGCTTACTAGTCTTTATTTTCCTATTGGTTACAATTTTTTTGTTGGTTTAATAATTAGTTCTTTATTAATAATTATATTTGTAAGTGATTTTAAATATATGATAATTTTAGATTCACCTTTAATTATATCTAGTATTTTAATAATCATTTTAAAATTTATATATTATGATCCAATAGATGTATTAATTAGTTTAATTAGTGGTTTATGTCTATTTTTAGTCATGATTTTAATCTACAAACTAGGAAACTTCGCTTTTAAAAAAGAATCTCTTGGTGGGGGAGATATCAAATTTTCTTTTTTAATGGGTTTAATACTAGATTTTAAAATTGGTTTAGTAGCTTTAGTATTATCAGTATTTTTAGCATTACCTTATGCTGTAGCCTCATTAGAGCTCAAAAAAAATAGTGAATTTCCCTATGGTCCATTTTTAGCTGGAGCCTTATTTATAGTATTCTTTCACTATGATAAATTTGTCTTATTAGTAGAGTTTTTATTTAATTTCTAAATAATATAAACAAGTATTCCCGCAACAACACTACCAACCATTAATAAAAGCATAATCCAAACAGCAATCTTTTGCACTTTTTTATTCATGTTTTTCTCCTTTCAAAATTAACTATTAATAATTTATCATATTTTCACCATTTTTTCAATATAATTAAGTGGTGATAATATGTGGACAAGCTTAAATAAAAAAGTATTTCTTTTTATTAGTATTATCTTAATTATTGGACTAACCTCCGGCATATTATTTTTAGTTTTCTTAAATGAAGCTAGTAAAGAAATCATATTTTTAAATATTAATGATTATTTACAAAACTTAAATAATTTTACTTTTAATAATATTTTTATGGATATTATAATATTATCTAGTTTAATTATTTTATCAATATTTATTATAGGTATACCTATATCAGTATTTTTTATCTTTTTTAATGGTTTTTCTTTAGGATTTGTCATTGCTAGTTTAAGTGCTATATTTGGTTTTAAAGGTTTTATTTATAGTTTAATATATTTAATATTAAATAAGTTAGTTTTTATATTTTTCTTATATTTTCTATGCTTAGCATTATATAAAATAGTTCTAATTATGTTTAAAAATTTCATTCATAAAGAAAAAATTAATCGTGATGAAATAATTCATTTACTAAAAAAAATTGGTTTATGTTTACTTATTATATTAATTTATGATCTAATTTTATATTTCTTTGGTAGTAAAATCATTAGTTTATTTAACTTTTTTATTTTCTAATCTTTATTTTTACTTCTATTTAAGGTATACTATAGTAGTGATGTTTATGGAAAAAGTTATCGTTGGTGTAAGTGGGGGAGTAGATTCAGCAGTTGCTTTAATCCTCCTAAAAAAAGAAGGTTATGACGTTGAAGGCTTATTCATGCGTAATTGGGATAGTACTATTAATAATGATTATTTAGGTAATCCCAACAATTTAAATGATATATGTCCTCAAGAAAAAGATTATAATGATGCCCTAGAATTGTGTAACTCTCTTGGTATAAAATTACATCGAGTTGATTTTATTAAAGAATACTGGGACAATGTTTTCACTTACTTTTTAGAAGAACTAAAAAAGGGGAGAACACCAAACCCTGATATGCTATGTAATCGCTATATTAAATTTGATTTATTTGTGAAACATGCCAAGAAACTTGGAGCTGACTTTATTGCAACAGGACATTATGCCAGAATTAAGGACGGTAAATTACTTCGAGCAGTTGATTTAAATAAAGATCAAACTTATTTTCTAGCAGATGTTAAACCCGAAAATCTCCGTAATGTTTTATTTCCCATCGGCGATTACACTAAAGAGATGGTAAGAAAAATTGCTCTAGATTATAATTTAAATGTAGCTAAGAAAAAAGATTCTACTGGAATTTGTTTTATTGGTGAGAGAAATTTTCAAAAATTTACTCAAAATTACTTAAAACCTAATCCTGGGGATATATTAGATGTAAAAACTAAAGAAGTAATCGGTAGACATAATGGGCTCATGAATTATACTATTGGTCAAAGAAGAAATGTTGGTATTAGTGGTTATCAAGATAGACACTATGTTTGTGGTAAGGATGTCGAAAAAAACATTTTATATGTCGCTTTTGGGGAAGATAATGAATATTTAGAAAGTGATGCCTGTTTAATTGAAAATGTTAATTTTATCTCGGGACTACGCCCAACATTTTGTACCGCTAAATTTAGGTATCGAGATTTAGATCATCCAGTTGAACTTGAATACCTTGAAAATAATGAAATAATGGTCAAATATAGTGGTAAAGCATCTAGCGTTACCCCCGGACAAGCTTGTGTTTTATATCTTGGTGAAGAATGTTTAGGTTGTGGTTTTATCAAAAATGTTTATAAAAATAATGAGAAACTATGGTATTTGTAAAACTGGACTTGATTTTAAGTGTAAAGTTATGTATAATTGATGTATAAGTAAAGTAAAGGAAAGTGAAATTATGAACAAATTAAATGAAATATTACAAGAATTAGGCTTATCAAAAGTAAAACTGGCTAAATATTTAGGAGTATCAAGACAAATGGTTTATAACTATTTAGTCTTAGATAGTTTAGATAAATGGCCAAAAGAAAAGAAAGTTTTATTATTAGAATTACTAGATATTAAAGATACTAGTGAAGAAACCCTAAATAATTTAGTAGTAGATACGGAATATTTAATGGGAGTTGAAAAAAGATTAAATTCTTCAATTAAATCTGGCAACCGTTTTGAAACAGGAATAGATTTTTCTAATCTAACCAAAGACAAGAAAACTCTACTTAATGATTTTATCTTCTTATTAAAGGAAAAATTAGAAGATGGCGATGATTCAGATATGGCTGCAATTAAATATACTTATTATTTATTACAAGCTATGGATAATATCCCTGAAGCTAAATACTTTTTAGGTTATATGGCCAAATCAAACGGTTTTATTAAACCTGATGAAAATGCCTTTGATGCTGACAAACAATTTGTTTTTGAAGGAATTTTATATACAGCCCTAACTTTATATAATAATGGTGGAGCTAGCAAAAGTAGACTTGCTGATAAACACCAAAAATTTATTGAAGAAATTGAACAAAAAAATGAAGATAAATTAAGTCGTACACAACAACTAAATACAGTTAAAGTTCAAGCTTTAAAAGAATTAGGTTATGACTCAATAGATTCTAGTAATGCAGCTGAATTTTTTGAAAAAATAGCAGAAATTGAAGCTAGAAAGTTATAAGGTGTATATGAAGAAGAAAAGTATTAAGAAAAAAGATTTAATTACTATAGGTATCATTATTATTGTATTACTTATCATATTACTAGCAATATTTCTATTTAAAGGTCAAAAATTAGATACTAATCGTACATTAATTAATAATTTATATAATTATTTAGGAAGTAATGATTTAGAAATTTGTAATGGTCTCCAAGTTTATAGTGATAAGGAAGTAAATTACGATTCTCTAGATAATAAAACCCGTTTATGTACCGCATATAGATTATTAGATGATGAAAACATAAGCGTAAAAGAATATGAAGAAACAGAAGATGAAACTTGTAATATAAATGAAAATATCACTTATGCTACAGATAATTATGATAGTGATAAATGTAGTGTAGAACAAATTAGTAAAGATGATTTAAACAATAAATACAAAGAAATATTTGGCAAAGATATAAGTGATGAAAGTGAATTTTCTGTTAATTATAACACAATTTGTTATAGTGATGAAGATAATTATTATTGTGGCCTTGCTGAGTCTTATACCAAAACTTTCGGAGCAGAACCACATACCTATCGAACAATTAAAGATGCGTATAAAAAAGGTGATGAAGTAATAATATATGACTATTTCTTAAAAATAGTTAATGGTGAATGTTACAATTCTTATGTTAATGGTACAACCAATAACAATTGTACTAATGAACTTCCTGAAGAGGAAGAAGATTATAATATTGATTATGATTTTTTAAAGAAATATGGCACACTTTATAAGCATACATTTAAACAATCTGGTGATACCTATTATTGGGTATCTAGTATTCCTGAATAAGTAAAGATAAAAATTCTTTACTTTTTTAATGATTTTTTTAAAATATAATGTTATAATAGAAATATAATTAAGATATGGAGTGTATAGTTTATGAATGAAGAAAATAAGAATAATTTAGAAAGTGCTTCAAATAATGAAGTACTAAATGGAGGAGAAACTTTAGAAGTTAATCAAACTAAAGCAAGTACAGAAGAAAGCATTAATAATACAAATTTAAATGAAATTGCAGCACCAGGAACAACACTAGGAGTTAATCCTCCAAGTGAAAATACTAGTCCAAATAATAATGAAGTAAAACCTAAAAACAATAAAAAGAAAATAATAATTATTATAAGCATCATTATCGGAGTAATACTTCTAGCAATTATTGCTTTATTTGTCTATATTAAAGTAAGTTTTAATGCCGGTAAATATTTAGATGAAAAGCTAGAAGAATTTACAACAGGAGTTAATGAAGTATTTAGTGCCTTTAATTTAAATAGTAATTCTGATGATGTAAGATATCAAGGAACACTTAAAGCTAATACCAATATTGCCCAATTTACAGGAATAAATAATGCTACAATTGATTTTACAGCCAATTATTCATTAGTAGATAAAATAATTGATCTTAATTTTGATGTTTTAAATGTTGATACAAGTATTTTAAATGGTGAATTATATTTAAATGAAAATAGACTTGTATTAGATTCCAATATTTCTGATACCCCTTTATATATGGATATAACATCTACAACAGATACTGCAATCTCTCAAGAAGAATTAATGAATGTTTTAAATGATGCTAATTATTTTATTAATAAATTTGCAACATTTATCGCAAGTGCTCTAAAAGAAACTGCTCTTACCACTAAAATAGATGGTTTAACTGCCAAATACACTTATGAAGTAAATGATAATAATAAAGATGAATTTGCTAATAAAATGAATGAATTAATTGGCAATGATACTGAATTTAAGAGCATTTTGGAAGAATTACTAGGAGAAGATGATCCTACAGTTAAAGCTGATAATATTGAAGATTTTACTTTCTATATTGAAACTAAAATACCTTCAGGAGATGTTCAAATATTTTTTGTAGTAATCGATAAAGAAACAATTATGAGTGGGGAAAGAATAGATGATAATACCCTAAGAATTTATATTGGAGAAGATTATGAATTTGATATTATTACTAAGGGTGATGAAGTAACTATTAATTGGGAAATTGATAGCGAAAATACTTTAAATATCACATATAATGAAAAAAGTGGAGAAATAAATGGAACAATTGTAAGTGATGATACAACAATAGCCATTAACTCCAATAAAAAAAGTGATAATGAAGCAGAATATACTATATCATTAACTGATAATTATTTTGATACCTTAATAGAAGCATCATTTACTAAAAATAACAATAATTTAGTAGGTTATTTATTAATTCAAGAAGAAAGTGAAGAAATAAAAATAGACTTTGATGTAACTCTTACAACTGGTAATGATTTTGTAAGTGAAAAAACATTTGATAATGCCGAAGATATTAATAGTTTAACTTTTGATGAACAAGCCCAAATTGAAGCTAATTTACAAGATGCTTTAGCAGTATTTTTTGGAGATTTAATCGCTAACACAAATCAAGATGAATTTTTAGGTGTTGCAAGCACTTTAATTGATGATGCAAGTGCTTATCTAATGACTCAAAGTATATTAAATCCATCATTTCTTCCAAGTAATGATGGCGATACAACTTGCATTACAGTAGATGAATTAATTGCTGAAGGATACACAGATGTAACTAATGAATATAGCGGCAAAATTGAAATTACTAAAAATGGTAATCTTTACGATTATAAAATATCTTTAACTGATGGCCAATATATGTTATTAAACCAAGAATCATATAATATTACTAGTAATTATCTAGAAAACTATGATGCTACCAGATTTAATCAAGAATATTATACATGTAGTTAAAAACTATAGCCAAATCAATAATAATTTGCTAAAATAATAATAGTGATTGTTATGAATGATGAATTATTAATTATAATACCATTAAATAAAAATAATGAATTAAAAATAGAAGATGCATTAATTAAACTTAATGCTTTTTCTAATGTCTTAATCCTAAATTATTCTAATAATGAAGAATTAATCAAGAAATTAAAAAAAGATTACACAATACTAAATGAAGTAGGGGAAAAGAATTCTAAAGAAATAATCCAATATTGTCTTGATAATTATAAAAATATAAAAGCCATTACTCCCATAAGCAATTTAAATGCAGCAGACATAGAAGATATAATTAATGCTAGTAAATCAGCAATAAATAATCCAAATAGCTTTATAGTAGGAGTAAAAGATAAAAGTTTTATCAATATAACTAATAAATTTACTATTTTCTTATATAAATGTTTTTTTAATTATAATATAAATGATTCATCGAGTAGTATTACTTCTTTTAGTAAAGATCTTGCTCAAAAACTAATACATATCAATACTGTTTCTAATAACTTTTTAATTACTTAAATAGAAAATAATATAGATATTAAAGAAATACGTGTTAAAACTATCTATCAAAAAAACAAAATAGAAAATACTAATATACTTAATAGTATTAAAAGAATATATAATAATTTTTTCAAATATTTTTTAAAATTATTTATTCCTTATGTCCTAGGTTTATTAATTTTCTTAATAACGTTTTACTTTATTAATTCTTCAAATGACTTAATATCTTTAGTAATAACTAATATTTTATCAGGCATAATAAGTATAGTAGTAAATATAATTATGAATTATACAAATATATACCATCATAATACTTTAGGTAATAATTTTATTTATATTTTCAAAAAATTATTAAAAACCTTAATCGGAGGCTTCTTCATATATATATTGTATAATTTATTAAATATAAATTTATTGTTAAGTAAAGTTATTATAGATATAATACTTACTATAATATTTTATTTAATATTTAAGAATGTAGGTTTTAAAGATGAAAAAAAGAATTAATATTATTTTAATTGTTGTTTTAACTATCATTTTATTAATTGAAATCATTTTAGTTAAACTAAATGTTTTTAATAGTATTGATGATTTAATTTATTCTCATGCTACTAGCATTATAAATAATTTCAATACCACTATTTTTAAAGGATTTAGCTTTTTAGGAACCGAAATATTTATAATACTTTTTTGTTTAATAAATATAATAATAAACAAGAGTAGGGGAGTAGCAATTACAATCATTGTTCTTGGCTCTACCCTATTAAATCAAGCATTAAAAATAATTATAAGAAGACCTAGACCAGATATAAATCCTTTGGCAATAGAAAAAAGTTTTAGTTTTCCAAGCGGACATACAATGATCATGGTTGTAATTGGAGGAATATTAATTTATTTATTATGGCTAGGAAAGGGGAGTAGACTCAAAAAAATATTCTTAACTATTATAATATCATTGGTGGCTTTAACAGTTATGTTTTCAAGAATTTATTTAGGAGTACATTATTTTAGCGATATAATTGGTGGTATTACCTCTGGTTTATTATTTCTATTTATCAGTTATTACTACTACACATTTAAATTTAAAGTCCCCTACTACCCAGGAAAGAAAAAATAGGGTATATATATCCTTATTATATATAAATATAAGGATTACGCGCGTATTATATCCTTATTAAAATATAAATAAGGATAATAATTATAAATCATTTTTAATAAATAATAAATTAATAATTCATATTAAATTTAATTTTAAAATTTATAATTTATAATTTGATATTGCATAGATATCAGATAATTATAGTTAAGAAAAGAGATTAATTAAATTAAAGCATTAAAATAAGCCATAAAATCAGCTATTATTTAACAAAATAAAGTTTTAAATAATATATATTATGTTAACTAAATTATGGAAACAAAAAAGGAATATATTCATTATCTCCTTTTATTTTTAATATTTATAACTCTTTTAGATATTTTATAATGATCTAATTTATTTGTAAATGTTATTGTATCCATTTGCATTGGACATAAATGATTAAATGGATGCAACACTTTCGGAGCACATTCTTGAATTTTAGTGATACCACCACTTATTAAAAGTGATGTACCAGTATTTAATACTCTATATCCCCTAGCCTCTTTAGGAAATATCTTCTTTTTTGGACTAATTATCCCAAAAGTAAAGTTACCAAAACCAAAAGGAATACAACCATCATGATTATGTCCACTAATTAATAAGTCATAATCTCGTAATAACATATTATTTTTTTCTAATTTAGCATATTCTGGTGAGTGAATTAAACCTATTTTTATTATGTCTTTAGGAAGGTTTTTATATAATTTGGGATAGCTTTTAAAATCATTAAAAAATACTTCTAAATCTTCATATGATTCATTATTATAATAATATTTAAGAGTTTCTTTATAACCCATAAATAATACTTGATTATCTTGATATAACTTATTATCTAATAAATAAACATTATTAATACTAGTAACTTTTTCCCAAAATGCTTTATTATTCTCTATACTATATTTGTTATTCTTATCCTTATTTTTATTAATAAAATCATGGTTTCCTAAAATAATCATAGTTGGAGCTACAACAGCTGATGATGCAATTAGATCTAATAATTGTTCTTGTATTTCTTTATTTTCCAATTCTTTTGGGGTACTAACAAAATCTCCTAAAAATACATTATAATCGGCCTTTTCTTCTTTTATTTGCTTTTTTATAGCAGTAATCTTTATTTTATCCACTGATTTACTTAAATGTATATCCCCTAGAGCAACAACTTTAAAATCATTTTTAACATTTTTATTATATAATGTTATATCTCTTATTTGTAAATAATGATCTACTAAACGCATTACAATATCTCCTTACAAACTGCATTATAACAAATAAAATTTATTAAAACAATACTATATTAATTAATACTAAAATTATTCCACTGATTAAACCTAAATATAATATTTTGTTTTCCTTATATTTTAGTGCTTTAGGAATTAATTCTTGAATAGCTAAGGTAATCATTAAACCCGCAACAATAACAAGAATTATACTAATCATCATATCAGTAATATAGTTCTTTAAGAATATAAATGCGAGCATTGCTCCGATAGGTTCGGCAATTCCCGACAGAAAGGCTTTTTTAAAAGCTTCCATCTTACTTCCTGTTGCATAATATATTGGCACAGCTATACTAATTCCTTCAGGAATATTATGAAGCATTATGGCTACACTTAATTTAATACCTAAATCTATACTTTGATAACTACTTAAGAATGTCGCAATACCTTCGGGCAAATTATGAAGTATTAATACTATCATATTAAGTATTCCGAGCTTATATAAATCTTGTTTTTGCTCTTGTTTATTTATAAGAGTACTCATAAAAGTAATAACTATATAACTTATTATAAAAGCAATTACAAGCAAAAGAACTGATTTAGATAGACCATAAACTCCAAAATAGGCAAAAAAAGATTCGGGAATTAAATCAAATATTGATATACCAATCATTACTGATGCCGAGAATGCTAGACAAAAAGTAATAAATTTATTTATTTTAGCGGAATCTATTTTAAAAAATATTATTAATGCTCCAAGGCATGTAGAAAGACCTGCAATAGTAGATATAAGTAAAGGTATCAATACTTGCATAAATTCCTCCTTATTTAAAGTATATTAAAAAAAGACAAGTTTATGATGCTTGTCTTTAACATAATACAAGTATTATTCCTTAAATAATCTAAATATTCCCTAAATTCTTTATTATCACTCTCTACTTGTAAAACAAAATTAATTCTTCCTATTAAAGTATTAATATATTTATCTTAATTGTTATATTTAATAAAGGAACTTGGTCTTTTACTACTATTTAAAACTCTAATTTTATCATAATTAAGTTTAAAATGATATTTTTTTAGCAGATTTCTTACTATAACTATAAGATCATTAGGATTAAAATCACCAGAGAATATTAAATCATCAGAATATCTAGTATAACTTATATTTAAATTATCACAACACTTACCTACTTCTTCATCAAAACTTCTTAAAATTAAATTAGAAATATAAGCTGGTTGGTGTTCCTTGTGGTAGTTCATTATTATACATACAGATATTAGTAAGTAAAATACCTATCTTTTTAGGATATAGTGTTTCATTAAAACAAGTATTATATACCATATTAAAATTAATACTAGGAAAGAAATCTTTAATATCTAATTTTAAAATAATTCTTTTATTAATATGAACTTTAGCATTATCCACTAAACTAATTCCCTTTTGATAAGCGGTTGCATACCTAGATACTCTCATTTCTTCTAATATGTTTTTTAAAATATTTCGCTGAACAGTTTTAAGTAAGTTACTTGGTTCATAAATTGTTCTAAAACTACCGTTTTTCTTGGAAATTTCAAAGCTTATATAATTAGCATCTAAATTATTAGACAAATAATATAATATTTTCTTAACCTTTTTTATATCATTAGTTTTAAGCAAATTAAAAGAAAGTAAAAATTCATCATACATTTTATCAGTTAAATGTTTCCACATAATTTTCACTTCCTTTAAAAGCAATACTAAATATTATAAATATGGAAATGTACTTTACATAACGCAGTTATGGGTAGTTACATTGGAATATTTATGCGATATATTTACTAAATCTCCACTTAAACGACTCGTTTAAATATAGGACGCTATTGCTTTTTCAAAAATATTATAAAAGCTTTATTTTTTATTTTCAATACTAGATTTTATAAATGAATCAAATAATGGATGGCATCTTGTCGGACGACTTTTAAATTCCGGATGAAATTGACAAGCTATAAAATGGGGGTGATTATCAAGCTCAATTATTTCTACTAAATTAGCATCGGGATTAATACCACTTATTACTAAGCCATTTTTCTCTAATATTTCTTTATAATTATTATTAAATTCATAACGATGTCTATGACGTTCTAATATTTCATCACTTTTGTAATCTTTATAAGCAAGTGTTCCTTTTTTTAAACTACATTTATAATTACCAAGTCTTAAGGTTCCACCTTTATTGATGATTGCTTTTTGATCAGCCATTAAATCAATTACAGGATTTTCTGCCAATTCATCAAATTCTCTGCTACTTGCATCATTTATGCCACAAACATTACGAGCAAACTCAATTACTGCTATTTGCATACCTAAACAAATACCTAGGAATGGCACTTTATTTACCCTGGCATAACGACAAGCATTAATCATACCTTGCGTTCCTCTTGAACCAAAACCACCAGGAATAATTATGCCACTAGATTTTTTAAATACTTCTTTTAAATTTGTTTTTACATCTTCTAGTGATTCACTATCTACCCATTTAATATTAATTTTGGTATTATATTTATAACCAGCTGATTTTAGTGCCTCTTTAACAGAAAGATAAGCATCTTCCAGTTCTGTGTATTTACCAACTAAAGCTATTTCAATTTCCTTATCCAAATTGTTTACTCTATTTATTAAATCTTCCCAATTACTTAAGTCACTTTTAGTAATTTTTAAATTGAATTGCTTTAAAATTATATCTTCAATATGTTGTTTATGAAAATTAATTGGTATTTGATAAATATTAGCTTCATCCTTAGCTTCAATAATATTTTCTTTAGGAATACTACCAAAAAGAGCTATTTTTTCTCTTACATGAACACCTAATTCTATTGGTGCTCTAGTAACAATAATATCTGGTTGAATACCAAGTCTTCTTAGTTCAATAATACTATTTTGTGTAGGTTTAGTTTTAAGTTCATTTGAGCCATATAAAAATGGTACTAAAGTGGTATGAACAAATAAAGAATTATTAATACCCGCCTCTAATCTAAATTGCCTTAAAGATTCCATCATAACAGCTGATTCAATATCTCCAACTGTACCACCGATTTCGGTGATTACTATATCTGCTCCACTGCTAGTCCCCGCTTCATAAATTTTATTTTTAATTTCATTAGATATGTGAGGTACAATTTGAATAGTTGCCCCCAAATAGTCCCCTACTCGTTCTTTTTCAATAACACTAGAATAAATCTTGCCATTAGTGATATTTGAAGTATAATTTAACTCTTCATCAATAAACCTTTCATAATGCCCTAAATCAAGATCTGTTTCACAGCCATCAGCAGTCACAAATACCTCACCATGTTGAATTGGTGACATAGTACCAGGATCCACATTCATATATGGATCAAATTTCTGCATAAATACTTTATAACCTTTAGCTTTTAAAAGTAGTGCAATACTTGATGCTGTAATACCTTTACCAAGCCCTGAACAAACACCCCCAGTTACAAATACATACTTTGTCATAAAATCCTCCATAAATAAGAAAAACACACTGGGAGATACCAGTGTGGCTCTATTTAAGTATATCACTATTTTTTACACTTCTCAATAAAATATTGAAATATTTTTTTACTATATTCATCACTTAAATCTTCTGGATGCCATTGTAGCCCTAATATAAATGTTTTATTAGGAATGTGTATTGCCTCAATTATTTTATCATCACGGCTTTTTGCATCAATCAAAAAATTATCATTTAAATTAACAGTATCATTATGTCTACTATTAACGATTATTTTATTACTACCTAAAATATCGAAAAGTATTCCCTTATTTATAGTTATTTCATGAACATATTCATCTTTACTTTGATGTTTACTATTACCAATGGCTATACAATTATCTAATACATTACCAAATTTATCCATTGATGCAATTAACTGCATACCCGCACAAATACCTAAAGCTGGTATATCATTAATATACGCATATTTTAATATCTTTTCATCTAATTCTTCCCATGAAGATCCTCCAGGAAAAATAAAGCCAGAAAAAACGCTAAAATCCATATCACTTAAAATAAGCAAAGGTGTTCCACCAGACTTTATAACATAATCTACAATACTTTTATTTACTTTTAAAATATCTCTATCATCACTTTTTATAGTGCGGCAAGTAATGCCAATTAATGGTTTATTCATATTATCAAATCCTTTCTAAATATTACCAATTATTTTATGATTAATTATTTTTATTTGTACCATAATAGTACTGGGAGGAAAATATAATGAGTAAATCAAGAAGTTCAGCTAGAAGTAATGCAAGAAACAATTCTAAAGCTTCTAGTTCAAGTAGTGCAAGAAGTAAAGCACGTAATAATGCAAATGCTCGTAACGAAAACTGTAATTAATTAATTCCATTTTCTTTATGAGCTCGAGGATGATGATTATAATCTTCCTCGATTTTTTTATTGCTCAAATGACTATATATTTCCGTTGTAACTAAATTCTCATGTCCTAATAATTCTTGAATAACTCTTAAATCTGCACCATTATTAAGTAAGTGCGTTGCAAAAGAATGCCTTAAAGTATGTGGTGAAATATCTTTATTTATATGAGCTTCCTGAGCTAACTTCTTAAGTATCTTAAAAAATCCTTGTCTACTTATTTTATTACCGTCTTTATTTATAAATACATAATTACTGGTTTTAGTTTTTAGTAAAAACCTCCGATATTCATTTATGTATAAAGTTAAAAATTTTATTGCGGTATCACCAAGTGGCACAATTCTTGTCTTTTTGCCTTTGCCAAGTACTCTTATAATACATTCATCAAAATCTATTTGATTGAGCTCTAAATTGGTAAGTTCACTTATTCTAATTCCTGTTGCATATAATACTTCAAGCATTGCTTTATTACGATAATCAACTGGTTTAATAAGTCTTATATCAAGTAGTTTATCTATCTCTTCATCAGTTAAATAATTAGGCAGTTTCTTCTCAAGCTTTGGAGCTTTAATACTATCACAAGGATTACTATTAATCTTTTTATTAAAGATCATATAATTATAAAATGAATTAAAAACCGACAAATAATGAGCTTTAGTTTTAGTACTGGCCTCTACATTTAATAAAAAATTTCTTATATCATCACTATTTAAACTTAAGGCATCTTTCCTAGTCTGTTCTAATAACATTAATAAATTTTCTCCATAAGAATCTATAGTATTATCTGATAATCTTCTTTCATATTTTAAATATTCTAAATAATATACAACATTTTCATCTTTAATATTTTCAATTATATTTTTCATATTATCACAATATAATTATACATTATTTTTAAAAATTTTGCTATAACTATTTACATATGGTAATTTCTTTGGTATAATTTAATCACTGGTGGATATAATATATATGTAGATATTATATCTACTACGGGACTGATAACCCTAGTCTTTACTAGTTTGGTTTGAGGTCCTGACCCGTGTTGGCACATGTGAGCCGCTGTAAAAAGCAACAGTTAAGTTGCTTTTTTACATGTTATAATCTCTTGTTTTCTAAATCATTCAGCATTTTTCTTATTTCAGGTATTTCAAAAAAAACAGTTTCATTTTTAGAAAATGGGATTTTTCTTTTGAATTTGTAATCAAATTTATCTATAAAAGTAAGCATATCAGCAATTTGAAAAAGTCTTTCTTGAACTTTATCAAATTCAACTATATGTTCATAATTATTTAAAGTAGAAAAAACATTGTCAATAATATTGCCTAATATCTTTTGCCCATTATCATAATATACTATAATGTTTTTAAACTTATTTAAGTATTTATGGTGTTTAATAATAAGTTTGTTTAACTCCATAGCTATTTGTTGTTTTAATATTTTGTCATTATTAGTATATTTCTTATTAATAATTACCGAACATATTTTTATAGGCAATTTTCGGGTAAAATGATGTAATGATCTATATATATTTTTTTTCTTGTTATAATATCAAAATTTTTATAATCGCCTTTATGTCTTACCAAATCTCCCATATGTATCATATTAGTATAACCAATAGATTTTAGTCTGTTTTCAAAATCATGCAAAAAATTATCTATGTTAATACTTGTATCATAAAATACCATAGATACTACATATAATTCAGAAGAACCCTGTTCAAAACCAAATTCTCCACTTTCATCAATATAAATTTTTAGTTTTTTCATAAGCTGATCTCCAAAATCAACCTTCCCCACATATCTCTAAAAGTTTCTTTCTCTAAACAACATTATATAATATTTTTTTTGAGTTTGCAAATAGAAAAAATACCATTTAGAAAATTTTTAAAACAAAATTATTTACAAATGGTAATTGTTCTAGTATAATTTAATTACTGGTAGATTAAATCAACTCCGGGACTAATAACCCTAGTCTTTACTAGTATTGGTTTGAGGTTCCGACTTCTGTAGGCATTAAATGCTACTTTAAAAGGCAACCGTTTGGTTGCTTTTTGAATTGTAATTTTGTAAAATCACTATAAAACTCTGTTTTTTTTACTAAATCATGGTATAATTTAATAGTGATGTTATGGAAATTTTAGCAGATATATTAAGACCTAAAAAACTAGATGATGTTGTAGGTCAAACTCATTTAGTTGGTGATAATAAAATTATTAGTAATCTTGTTAAAAACAAGAAAATTTTTTCAATGATTTTCTATGGTAAACCAGGGATTGGTAAAACTAGCCTAGCGGTAGCTATAGTTAGTGAACTCGGCATTAGATATAAAATGCTTAATGCAACAGTAAATAATAAAGCTGATTTTGATGTATCTATAGAAGAAGCAAAAATGTATGGCGAATTAGTTTTAATAGTAGATGAAATTCATCGAATGAACAAAGATAAACAAGATTTACTTTTGCCTTACATTGAAAATGGAACAATTATTTTAATTGGCATAACTACATCTAATCCATATCATAAAATTAATCCCGCAATTCGGAGTAGATGCCAAATATTTGAGCTTCATGAACTTACTACAGATGATATAATTATAGGATTAAATAAAGGTGCAAAAAAATTAGAAAATATTAAAATAGATAAGAAAACATTAGAATATATTGCAACTCTTGCTAGCGGTGATTTAAGATATGCTCTAAATTTATTAGAAATGGCTTATTACTCTACAAGTGATGGTGAGGTTTCTGTAGAAACGATTAAAACGATCAATTCCAAACCAGTATTTTTTCATGATAAAAATGAAGATGGCCATTATGATGTTTTAAGTGCTTTGCAAAAATCAATCCGTGGTAGTGATGTTGATGCATCTCTTCACTATCTTGCCAGATTAATTGTAGCAGAAGACTTAGATAGTATTTACCGGCGTCTTTCTGTAATTGCTTATGAAGATATTGGTATGGCTAATCCGGGGATTGGTCCAAGGCTTATGGCAGCAATTTCGGCTTCAGAATTAGTAGGACTTCCTGAAGCAAGAATTCCTTTAGGACAAATAGTAACTGAAATGGCCCTATCTCCTAAAAGTAATAGTTCGCACCTAGCTTTAGATGAGGCCTTAAATGATATTTATAAAGGAAATACTGGCAATGTTCCGGGTCATATTAAAACAAATTCTAAAGATTATTTATATCCCCATAATTATCCTAATTCTTGGGTTAAACAACAGTATTTGCCAGATAACTTAAGAACTCGAAAATATTATCAACCAAAAAATAATAAAATAGAAAATAATTTAAATAAATTACATGAAGAAATGAAGGAGGAAAAATGAAAATTAGTGTAATTGGCACAGGGGCTTATGGTTTAGCTATTGCCTTATCTTTAGCTAAAAATGGTAATGAAATAATGATGTGGACAGAAAATCCTAATAAAGAATTGGAATTTAAAGAAACAGGCAAACTAGCATCAATTTTACCAAATGATATACCATATAATATTAAAATATCTTCATCTTTTGAAGAAGTGCTTAAAAATACTAAATTAATTTATATTGTAACAACTAGTAAATATATTGCTAGTGTTTGTGATGGAATACTTCCCTTTTATAAAACAAGTATTCCGGTATGTATTGCTGCCAAAGGATTAGAAGAAAGTTCTCTAGATTTACTTTCCAACATCGTCCAAAAAAAACTTAAAACAAAAAACATTGCAGTAATTTCTGGACCAACATTTGCAATTGATATGGCCAATAATGAACCAGTTGCTCTCGCTTTAGCTGCAAATAATGCTAGAACTAAAAATTTAGTTTTACAAACTCTCCCTGGAGATACATTAAAACTTCGTCATACTAATGACCTAATAGGCATTCAATTATGTGGATCAGTCAAAAACATTATTGCTATTGCATCAGGCATTTTAGAAGGCTTAGGTTATAGTGATTCTTCAAGAAGTTTTTTAATAAATGAATCATTACATGATATTAAACATATTATCAAATACTTAGGAGGTAATCCTAAAACTATCTTATCTTTTGCAGGTATTGGAGATTTAATGCTTACTTGTTCTAGTAAAAAAAGTCGAAATTTTTCTTTTGGTTATGTTATAGGTAGTACTAAAAACAAAGAAAACATTGAAGAGTATTTAACGAATAACACTGTTGAAGGTTATTATACCCTAGAAACCGTTTATAACCTGTTAAAGAGGAAAAAGATTAATATTGAATTAATCAATGTTATATATGACATTGTCTACAAGTTTGATAATCCCGAAATACTTGCTAAATTTCTTATAACAAAAGAATAGCCATTAAGCTATTCTTCTTTTATAATATCATTAATTACATAATATGCTAAGTATAAACCTGCAACAGCTGGTGGAAATATACTTGATGCCACAATCCTATCATTATTAAGAGGCATATCACTAGCATAAACAACAGGTATATCTAAATCAATTTCTTCTTTTCTTAGCATTCCTCTTAATTTCTTAGCTAAAGCATCGTTTTGAGTATTCTCTAAAGTTGTAATAACTACACCAGTTGGATCTAATCTTTTACCAGTACCTAGGGCACTAATAATTTTAACATTATTTTCTTTAGCATATTTAATCAAGGATACTTTAGCATCTAAATCATCACAAGCATCAATAATATAATCGGAATATACTAAATCCTTAACATTATCTTTAGTTACTCCTTCACTAATCCCTTTTATTTTTATTTCCGGATTAATACTCTTCATTCTTTTTATAGCTTCTTTAACTTTATAATGTCCAATATTATTAGTATTACTAATTATTTGTCTATTTAAATTACTTAAGACAAATTTATCATTATCATAAATAGTAATATTATTAATACCACTTCTAACCAAAGCTTCTAAAGCTATACCACCAACTCCACCTACTCCAACTAAAATAACTTTAGTCTTATTAATCTTTTTTACATTTTCTTCACCAATTAAACTAATTAATCTCTCATCCATACAAACTCACTTTCCAAAATAAAACCTAGAAGGTAGCTGCGTAGATAAAAACCCGCTCTCAGCAGGTGGGCATCACATGACCTACTTTAGGATCCTTATGCACTTAATGGATAAGTCTTCTACACCATAGATCAATTAGATTCCCGTATATCATATTTAGTCGGTTTTATAATGACAGGCTACCTTACTAGGTAATTTAATTATATCAAATTTATTATATCTTTGCAATAATTTTAAATTAAAAAGAAGCATAATTTATGCTCCTTTTAAACTTAATAAACTTTCAATATCTACTATATCCATAGCAACATAATTATTCATAGCTTTTGTTACATTTGCAACCCAACTAGGTTTAGCAATTTTTACTCCAGCCTCATTATATGTTGGATTATATATTCTACCAATTGATTCAACAGTTATAAGACCTTTACCAAAATATCCTTCACTTAACAATTTGATATATGAATATATTCCGTATTCAATATTTTTATATCTGATTAATCCCCCACCAGACATACCACCAAAGATATTGTTTTTATTTAACATACTTTTAGCACTATATCCAGATTCAATTTCAGCAATTGCAGCAGCTATACTAAAATCTACATTACCATAATAATCACAGAAATACTTAATTAAAGCAACCATATATTCTTTACTCGGATTACTTGTATTAAGTGAATTATCAAATAATTCTGGATTACTTTCTTCTAGAGAAATCAAATAATTAAGTAATATATCATCTATATTCTCAGCATTAAGCAAATTAAGTTCTTTAAAATTTTCTTTTAATTTATCTATAAACACATTATTATCAATTTGAAACATATTACTCATAAAACTAATAGTTTCTTGATTTGTATTAAAGAAAATATTTAATATTTCTTCTTCACTTAATATTCTACTGGTCTCGGGAACCTCCGCATCGACATTATAACTAATTGAATGAACAATCATTTCATCCTTATTTATATAATGATGCATTGTCAAACTAAATGTTAAAAGAACTGCCCCAATCGATAGTAAAATTAATCCCTTTTTATTCTTTTTTATATATTCTTTCATATTATTATTATACTCTCCTTTTCAAAAGTATGCATCTATTATAGCACATTTTGATAAAAAATGCAAATCAGCACGAACAAACGTATCCTTTGCATCAAATAATTAGGGTCATATCGTAATATGACCCGTTTTAATATTTTTATCTATTTTATGCCATAGTTATATCTGGTATATCACTAAGTGGTGTATTATCCCCTACTGGATTTGGTGTAACTGTGCTGCTCGCCTGTGGTTGTAATCTCCAGCAAGCGGATACATCACAGTTAGATGAATATGGCATTGGGTTTGGCATTTCCATTTTAACAATCATTGGTATTTTAAAGGCTCCACCAAAACAAACACAATTACCAGGTTGTAATACTTTTTGTTTATCTAGAATATCTGCTGAAATATTTGGAAGCATTTCGCCAATATATTTAATATCAAGTGGGTGAGTCATCTTAAATATCAAGAAATTATTACACTGAGCAATAACTGTATCAGATATTTCTACTGGTCTTTGACTAATAATATCAAGAATTACCCCATATTTTCTTCCTTCTTTAGCAATACGATCAAAGATATTATAACCAAGTAAGAATGTATCATTATCTTTTTGAATATATCTATGAGCTTCTTCTAAAAATAAATGGAAAGGTATTGTAGCTCTTTCACTTCTACCTTTAGAAAAATCAAATATCATTCTTGAAAATATCTTAACAAATACTTTAGCATATATATCATCAACATCTTCTAAATTAATATTTATTATTTGGGCTTTTCTAGCTCCATTGGCAACTAATGATGATATATAATTTGGTAGTGTTACATATTCACTACTAAAGAATCTATTTAATTTACTATTAATAATCGAATTTAGTCTAACTTTCAAAATTGTGGCATCATCATGTAAGTTTTGATTATGTTGAAATCCTTCACTAATTAAAGTAAATTCTAGGGCTGCCGCAAAATCCTTCAGTGAATATGCGGCCTTCTCCGGTTCTTTAATTGAATCTAAGTCATCATTAATTTTACTTAAAATATAATTAGTAATTAGTACTGATTCTCCAAAATTACCATTAGAATCTATTTCAAAACATTCACTTAAAGTTCTAGTATATCCAAGCCCCGGTATTACTGAATCAAAATTAAATTCTGGTGTATGACATACTTCAATTATTGTAAATATTTCATTTTTCTTGCTAGCTACTGTTTCATTTGAAAATAATACTGCAAGTAAAGCTTTAGCAATTAAATGATTTTTATATTGATTAGCTTCTTCACTATTAGTTGAAAATATTTTAGCAAGTTTAATAGTATGTTCAATTATTGGTAGTTGGGCATGATCACTTGCTTGAAATAATAAGGCAAAATCATCTAATGTAAGTAGATTTACAGGAATACTTAATGGAATATCTGTATCATCTTGGGGATTCGTTGTAATAAATTTATAACAATAATTAGGATTTATTTCATTAAGTTTTCCAAAAGCATTTTTATATTCCCCAAATGAATCAAAGATAAATAAATTAGCATTATATTGGACATTAAACTTAGAATTAAAGATATTTTGAATAATTCTAGCCACCCCACAAGATTTACCAGAACCAGAGTTACCAAATATTGCTAAGTGATTAGAAAACAAATTATTAATATTTGGACATATCTTAAATCCTTTATAAATAGCACTTTCTCCTAAAACAAAGCTTGATTCATCATAGGTACCAACAAGTTCCATTAATTCAGCTTGATTAATCATTCTTATTTTACTTGTTAAAAGCGGCTTTCTTAAAACCCCATTTACATACTTACCATTAATATATTCTCCTAAAAATCTTATTTTAATAACTTGACTACCAAGTTCAAATACTTCTCCAAGAATTCTTTGTTCTCCTTCTTCAAATATAACATTTAAATTCATTAAATCAGCAGCACTAGCTTCTGTATTTAAATTTTCTACATGAGCTTCACTATCACCAATATAAACTATTTTTCCAAACATAATATTCTCCTATTCTACAATAAATTCTCTATCTCCCATAATAAAATTTCCTAAAACTCCATCATCTATGGGTATAAAATACATAAGTATTTCATCACTATCTTCTATTACCTTATTTACATGATAAGTTAAATTAATCTGTGTATCCAACACTTCTACTTCAATTTCATCATAAAATTCTAATGTATCATCATAATTAATAAAATCTACAATATAATCATTAGTATTTAAATCATTTGCAGTTAAGAAAACTAATTCATGAATATCATAATCTGCCAAAAAAGCTACATACTCTTCATATGTTTTAATCAATGTTGGATTATAATAAGTATTATCATCTTTTTTTATAACAATGCCTTCCACTACTTCTCTATAACTATTGCCTCTAGTACCTAAATAAATCCCTAAACAAGCGGCCCCTAAAACAATTATTATAGCAAGCGTCGTAATAAATAATCTTTGTCTCATAAAATCTCCGTACCAATCCAATTATAATGATCATTATTAATAATAAAACTACTTCTATAACTTACTCTTCTTCTAGTTAAATGTTTATTAATATATTCATCTAATGTTAAATTATCTTCATTTACATCATTACTATTAAATTCCAATAACACTTCCTCATATAAACCATTACTATATACTTTATATTCTACTACTCCATCAATACTCTCTTCACTATAAAAAAGTATACTTTCATCTAAATATATTTTATCATCACTTATGCTAATATTTTCTATATCTCTATCAGCTTTATAAAGTATTCCTTCATAATCAAGTATATTACATACATATTCTTGATTTATATATTCACAATTATTCTTTCCATTTACATTAAAACTTTCATTTACTATTATTTTATCATTTCCATACATATTACTTACAATGTTAATAAGTTCATTACTATCAATTTTACTTTCACTTACACTATACATTCCTTTAGTAAGCAATATCTTATTATCTATATCTTTTATAGTTACTAACTTATCTTGATAAGAACTTTTATACTCTTTATTATTTACAGTAACATATGGTATTAAATTCTCAAGTTCTAAACTTAAAGAATCTACTCCTCCATCAAAATTAACAACTGTATTAATATCCATATCACTACTATCTTTATTAATCCAATTATTAACATAAAGCAATATACAAATAACCAATAACAATATAAATATAATAAATCCCAGTATTATATTTTCTTTTCCTTCTTTAGTATCATATTTCATTTATATCACCTATTCTTTAATAAAAGTATAACACAAAACCTATATTTAAGTAAATAATGTATTGTAAAAAAACTGATAAACTATCAACTTTTAACTTTGACATATTTATCAGTTTTTATTTTAACATTTATATTCTTTGAAATTATATATTTTTAAATTAATTTATAAAAATTTACACACTTCTATTGACAAGGTCTCCATTCGCTCTAAAATTCACCCCGCTCGCCTGGACCGCAAGGGCCCTAGACGAGCAATGTCCTAGCCTCAATTCACACGAATCGGGTCAGTGGACAAGCCACTTCCCGATGCATATGTTATCGAAGATGTTAGATAAAAGACTGGCCGCACGCCGTGCGAATTGCTCACTGTACTGTCAGAGACATCGCCAGCGGAATCCACTCGAAAGGCAGCAGTCGAAACGTACGAATCGCGGGAAATAGTCCATTCTTCAGAACCTAAGTACATCCAATTATTGTCTCTAACAGTGGTTGAATCATAACTACTTAATCCTGTTGTCCAATTACTATTACTTGCCGCATATCCGTAATCACTTACATACATCAAGCCAATTTTGGCACTATATGTTGTACTACTTGAGCTACTTCCTACTTCGTAATTGTATGCTGCTTTTGGTGTTCTTATTCCATTTGAATATATCATTCCTCCTACTTTCCAGTTTGTTGTTGCTATCTTATTTTGCCATGTACTACTTAATCCACTTATATATGTTCCATTTAATGTCCCTGTATTTAATGTACTACTACTCCATCTATTAATTCTACTTGAGTTTGATCCACTCCAATAGTAGTTTCCTATACTTGTGTTTTTGATTAGTTTTACTTGATTGCCAAATACTCCTATTATTCGATACAAATTATCACTTGGACATGTACTTGCAGTACTTCCAAAACAGACATAATTATTTGGATTTGCCCCGGCATATCTATAGGAACTATCACCTGCTGAATTAGCTAAACTACTTGTATGATAATATAGTCCATTTGAGCCTTGGCTTGTATATTGATTTTTTATACATGTTGCTAAATTTGTGCCAGTATTGCAAATATATGTTACACTTTCTGTTTCGGCATTTATTGTATATACATTTGAATCTACTCCATTGGTATCTTTTACATATACTCTTATACTATAATTTTGTCCAGCACTTAATCCACTAAATGTATAGGTATTTGAGCTTGAACTTGTATAACTTCCATTATTTATTGAATAATAATAGTTTTGAATATTGTTTGTTCCTCCACTTGCATTTACACTTACCGTTATTGAATCATTACTTACACTTGTTGCTGTTACACTGTTTACTGTAGGATTTACATAGTTATCTGTTGTTACTTCTATTGTTTCTTCATTTGATTCATATCCAAGTGTATCTTTTGCATACACTTGGATAGTATATTCATGATTCATCGTTAAATTACTAAATATATAACTTGGTGTACTACTTTCTTGATAACTGTTTCCCCCATCTATACTAAAATAGTATTTATCTACAGGATTTTCTCCTCCAGATGTAGTTATTGTTACAGTTATACTATTATAAGTTTTTGTAGATTCTACATTACTTATTTGTACTACATTATATAAATCAAAATATACATAACAAGCATCTGATTTATTACTTAATAATTCTACTATACCTTCTTCTCTATTCCATCTTAGTTCTCCACCATTTTCACATCTACTTAATTCACTATTAAAAGCATAATTTCCACTTGGCCATGTATTAGTTGTTGATTCTTGATATGTTCCATCACTTTGTTCCAACATTAATGTTAGAAATGAATTATTGATTAAGTTTTTATTGTTATTGTTGTTAGCCATAAAATTGTTTTGATTATTATTTTTAATCAACATAAAACAAATTATTGTTATTAACATAATTATAAATATACTTCCTATCAAAATTATTTTTTTGTGATTTTTTACCTTTTCCATCATTTTTTATCACTCCTAAAATTTTTACCATACCCTATTTTTTCCCATTCTACAAAAAAAAAAAAAAAAATCAACCTTTCGGTTGAAATTTATACAATTTTTTGACGGGAGCCAAAAATTGTGAAACTAAAATTTTGTTTTACTGCTTTAGTTTGACTCCTACTTAAAACTTTATTTTTCTATTTTTATGTTTTTTAAATTTTCGTTGATTTCTTTAGCACAAGTTTTTTGGAAAAAAAGAAATAGCTAGGTATTAACTATTTCCCTCTTTTCTTTATTTTCTAATAATTTATCGACATCAACATTATTAATAGAATCAAATCTCTTAGTAATTTTTTCACTGGTTGTACTTAGTTCATCAATACTTTGATTGACAGTTTTAACACTTCTTGATAATTTATCCCAACGATCTTTAAATCTGGTAAATTCTATACTTAGTTTACTTAATTCTTCATGAATAATCTTCGTATATTTATCTCGTTCCATATTTTTTAGAAT
Source organism: uncultured Mycoplasmatota bacterium (assembly GCA_900546715.1). Taxonomy (GTDB): domain Bacteria; phylum Bacillota_I; class Bacilli_A; order RF39; family UBA660; genus Onthocola_B. The sequence goes on from UREA01000003.1 coordinate 48,720, forward strand.
CATACTAATTATTGATAATGTAGAAATTAAAGTTGTAGGTCCGGTGATCCACACCCTTTTATTATAAGCATAATTTATTAAATCAGGGTGATAAGCATTAATTTCCGCAAATAGTGCTTCAGCTGGTAAAAACATGATAGCTTCATCTGATGTTTCACCAGGAATTATATATTTTTCAGAAATATCATTGATATGTTTTTTAACATCAGCCACAAATAGCTTTTCGGCTTGATCACGGATTTGTTTATCTTTAGTTTTATCAGTCATTCTTTGATAGTTTTCTAGTGGAAATTTAGAGTCAATTGCAATAGTTCCAAGTGGTGCTGGAGCATATAAAAGAGCATCAACTATAGCACCATTAGAAAATTTATGTTGAGTTTCATAAATACCATTTCTTGAACCAAAGGCATTATTTAAAATATATTCAAGGTTTACTTCCCCAAAAGTTCCTCTAGTTTTTTTATCAGTTAAAACATTTTGCAGTGATATAATTTCTCCATTTAGACTATCTATTTTCTTTTGAGCTTCATCAATTTTAGATAAACGCTCTAACACATCCATAAATGTTTTATTACTCTTCTCAAAATTCTTATCTAATCTTTCATTAACAGTATCACTAATAAGAGTTAATTTTCTTTCAATTTTCTCATTTAATTTTTCAAAATCAGTCATTAAATCTTTTGAAAAGCTAAATTTAAAATCTCCAATTTCTTTATTGATATTAGCTTCAAAATGCCCAATTCTCTCCATTAAATCATTATTATTTTGTCTTCTTACTAAAAGTACTATTAATAAAATAATAACTAATACCAGTAAACCAATTATTATATATTCTATCATTTCTATCTCCCTACATAATCATCAATACAAAATATAGCATAGATTGGTACTGATTTAATTTTAGTTTTCTCATCATATCCAAAATTTTTAGTACTTATTCTAATTGCATATTTTGGCTTGTATAAATCTATATATTTAGTTAAACTTTTTGATGTAACATTTTTATTAGCTTTTACTTCCATAGGAATAATTCCATCTTTAGTATAAAGTAAAAAATCTATTTCATAATCATCATTTCTCCAATAATAAAGATTATATTTTTTGCATACTAATTGATTAGCCACATAGTTTTCAGCAATTACTCCTTTATATAGGGATATATTATCCGTTAATATATCACTAAGAGAAATATTTAATTTATAATTAAGAATTCCTACATCACTTAAATACAATTTAAATGCATCCGTATCAACAAAACCTTCAAGAGGAACTTCTGGTAATTTAACCGCTTTGGCTTGTAAAACCAAATTACTTGCTAAAAGCCAATCTAGAGCTGATTCGTAATCTCTACTTCTAGCATTACTATCAATTTTGGAATATTGAAACTTATTACTAAGATTAGAAAGTTGGTTAGGTAAAGAATCATAAATACGTGATACTTTTAATGATTCAGCATTATTTTTTACATATTTTTGCATATCATTAAAATATCCTTCAACAATACTGGGAATAATATTAGTATTATATTTAATGTAGTCCTTATTAACATCTAACATGTTTTGAATTGATTCAGGCATTCCTCCAGTTATTAGATAGATACGATACAAATTTAGAGCTTTTTCATGAACGGGATTAGATACAGCTTTGTTTTCGGCATAACATTTATTAAATAATTCTATCATGTTATTTTCTCCCATCGCCCACAAAAATTCTTCAAAATCCATGGGATACATATTAAGCATTGCAACTTTACCAACTGGGAAAGCTTTTTTTAATCTTTTTAATTTTAATCCTAGTAATGAACCAGCACAAATTATATGCATTTTGGGATGTTCTTCATTAAAATACTTAAGTTCGGAAATTAATTCTTCACTTTCTTGTATTTCATCAATAAAAAGACAAGTATCATCTCCCTCTAATTCACTATCAAGTAATACCTTCAATTGAAGAAACTTTTCATCAGAAGTAAAATTTGATTTATATAAATCAATTATATTATCTTGAGAGAACAAATTTACATAAACAACATTTTTATAGTTATTTTTACAAAATTCTTTAATTATATAAGTTTTTCCACATTGTCTTACTCCCATAAGCATTAAAGGTTTGGCATTTAAAGTATTTTTCCACTTTATAAGTTCATCATATATTTTTCTTTTCATTTTATACTCACCGTTTTTATTTTAGCACTTTTTGCTTCTTTTTTCAATGGATTTCACGTTTTTCCTACTCTTTTACACCAAAATTTTCACGTTTTTTCCAAGTTTTTTAGTCAAAATCTTCACGTTTTTCCTAATTTAAGCATTTGCCACTTCTTTAAAAAACACATCATACCACTTTAGAAAGCAATAAACTGTCCATATTTTACGATAATTATCTTTTTTATTATTTTTATGTTCTATTAATAATTTGTTTAAAAGTTTAGTATTAAAATAATACTTCGCTATTTCACTATTTAATGTGTTTTTTACTTCTTCATAAACATCATCATCTTTAATCCATTCCCGAATTGGCACCGGAAAACCTAATTTTTTCTTTTTATAAGCTTCAGTTGGTATAACCTCTCTCGCAGCTTCTCTTAGGGCTACTTTGGTATTTTCTTTAGTAACTTTATATTCGATAGGTAGAGTTTTTGCAACATTAAATACACACTTATCAATAAATGGCACTCTTCCTTCTAGGCCACTTGCCATAGTCATACGATCAGCCTTAAGCAAAATATCTTTCATAAGCCAATAATTTATATCAATTGCTTGCATTTTTTCAATATCCGTAAAATTACTATATTCCGCGTATGTTTCTTTTGTTACATCAATTCCCCTTAAAGGATATTTGTTTTTTAATACTTTACGAGCCATTTTTTCAGAGAAATTTCTATTTACTCCAATATAATAGTTTTCAGGTCTTTCCCCTCTTCTAATTAAGAAATTTACCCCTTTAAACTCCGGCAATAGTTTCGCAATATTACTTAAAAAATGTCTGATAAAAAATGGTAATTTATTATAAAAGCCCATATCAACATCATAACGATATATATTATATCCACCGAAGAATTCATCAGCTCCTTCACCAGATAATACTACTTTTACATCTTTACTTGCAAGTTTTGCCACAAAATATAGAGAAATTGCAGCAGGATCACTAGTTGGTTCATCTAAATAATAAAATATATCACTTAAACTATTCATATATTCATCCTTAGTTATAACATGGCTTTTATTAGTAATACCTAATTTTTCAGCTAAATCTTTAGCGTAAGTTATTTCATCATATTTAGGAATATCATAACCAACAGTATAAGTTTTATTTGGTTTAGCAAGTGATACTATATAAGATGAATCAATTCCACTAGATAAAAATGAACCAACTTCTACATCACTAAGTAAATGATGATTTACTGAATCTTTCATAACATCAGCTATTTTTTCTACGGCTTCCGCAAATGTTTGATTCTCTTCTTTAAAATCTAATTTAAAATATTTATCAATTGTTATATTTCCATCTTTAAATAGTAAACTAGATCCCGCATCTAAGCGATACACTCCCTTAAAAAATGTTTCATTTGTTGGAACAAAGCTAAATTCTAGATATGCTTGCATTATTGCTTCATTAAATTCTTTTTTAAAATCTGGTAAATCTAAGAATGCTTTTATTTCTGATGCAAACATAAATGTATCATTCATATAAGCATAATATAAAGGCTTTATCCCAAAGTTATCCCTTGCTAAAAATAATTCTTTGCTATTTTTATCATAAATAGCAAAAGCAAACATACCACGCAAATGTTTTGGTAAATCAGTATGCCACTCTTCAAAGCCGTGGACTAATACTTCAGTGTCACTTGTAGTTGTAAAGGTATGTCCAAGATTTAATAATTCTTCTTTTAATTCTTTATAGTTATAAACTTCACCATTATAAACAATTATAACGCTCTTATCTTCATTAAACATCGGTTGATTACCAGTAGATAAGTCAATTATGGAAAGTCTGCGGTGAGCAAGTGCTATATCATCATCAATAAAATATCCTTCACCATCAGGTCCTCGATGTTTAATACGCTCACTCATTTTAGTAATTAATTCTTTCTTTTCTTCCCGTTTTGTTATAATTCCTGCAATTCCGCACATTTTATCCACCCAAAACCTTTCTATAATAATCATTTTGCATAATATATCTACTCATAGTAATTTTATTAGATACTACACTATTCATATATTTGATATAATCTTCACCTACATCAATGCCATCTTTAGCAACAAAATCACCAGTTCAAGCATAGTATGTTCCTTTATCGCTTACCCAAGAAGAATTACCAAATATGGCTAAACCTGGTTCAGTTGATAAAATATCTTTACCAATAATCAATCTTGAATCATATTGTACTCCAAACAAATTATATATTGTAGGTAGAACATCTATTTGACTACCAACTTTATCAATTTCTATTGTTTCCATTTCACTATTCCATAAAATGAAATTACTTCTATTTACCTCAACTACGCTATCTTTTTCATAGCTAGATATTTCATTTACTTCATCAATAGATAAATAATATGGATAATGGTCACCCACTAAAGCTATAACAGTATCTTCAAGCTCTCCGGCAGCATCAAGACGCGCAATTAACAATTCTAGAGCATCATTAAGTTCTATTTGGGCTGCTAGATAAGCAAGTGGTTTTTCCGAATACTCAAGGCCTGCAACATCATCTTTATGTTTTCTTGCCATTGCACTATAATTAAATCCATAATCCCCATGTCCACTAACAGTTACATAATAAACCATAAATGGCTCTTCACTATTTATATAATCATCAAATGTTGCATCAATCATTTCTACATCTGATTCCGGCCACTCTTTACAATTAATACGTTCTTCTAAACCATTGCGACAACCTAAGTAATTATCAAAACCTAAAGCTGCTAAGTATTTATGACGACTTTGGAAAGTATAAGTATGATCATGATAAGCATATGTATTATAACCTAAATTTTGAAAAGCTGTAGCCAATCCAAAAGGATAATAATTTTCGCCACTTTTCCATGGTGATAAGAAACCTGAAGCGGCTACTAAGCCAGTTAGTTCTTGGAATTCCCCACCAATAGTACTACTTATTGTTGGTGTATAAAAATTATTAAATTTAAAACCACTATTGACAAGTTTATAAAGTGTTGGAGTTAAATCTTCTCTAACTGCAATTTCATTAAATGATTCTGCCATAAATAGTATTAAATTCTTACCTTCAAAATACTTAGTATATTCATTTTGCAAAGTACCAGATTCATTTTTAAAATATTCATGCATTTGTTTAATTGTACTATTACTTTCACTAGCAATTAAAGAATCAAAATCAATATCTAAATTATTATATTCATAAACTATAACTGGTTCATCTGGCTCTTCTTTAGAGTCACTATCATCTTCATCATAATAGTCATCTGGATCAATTATACTAATTTTTTCTTCAAAACCAAAAATATTCCTTTGTAAATCCAATCTAAATGCATTAAGTACTCCTAGTTTCTTTATATTAAGTTCATTATTACTCACATTATAATAAAGCTCATAAGCGGAATTAATACTATCCTTATTAATATTTAAGCATAATATAAATATTACAAATACAGCTATAGCAGATCCTAATTTTATTAAATTAAATTTCCAATTTACTTTTCTAATTGCAAAATATCTATTAAATATTAATAATAAAATAAATGGCAAGAATAATAACAATACTCCAAAAATATTTTGTAAAATAACTTTTATTCCTTCACTATAAAATGTAAGAACTTGATCTGTTGCTCCCAAAAGTGATAAATCAAAATAAAAACCAAACATTTTAAATACACATAGTTGTAAAGCATAAATAAAGCACATAACCCCAACCAATATAAAAAATAATATTTTATTCGTTTTATTATTTCCAAAACCTACTATAAAACTTATAAAACATGCTAAAAACAAATTATATAAACTACTATATAATAAGTTCATACTAAATATTTCATTACTTGTAAATAATCTAAATACCAATTCTAAATAAGTAAAAATTATAAAACAAGTTACTATTACATTTATCTTTTTCAATTTAAACTTCATAAAACCACCAATATATAAATATTATACCACTATCTTTAAATTTTATATATATTTATCTATTAATTTGACATTCTTAAAAGTCAAAAAGAACCCTATAACTAGAGTTCTAAATCACTTTATAACCATTACTTTATTATCTTTAATTATAAAATAATCATTTATATAACTTTTTAATAATGGATAAATTGTATTTTCATATTCTAAATAACCAATTTCTATTATTTCTGGTGTATCAAAACTTAAAAAACTATTACTTATTTCTTCTAAATAATTTAAGTTATCACTTAACTTATCTTTATTCATAAAATTACTTACATACACTTTATCACTAGAATTAACTAATATTACATAATTTAATCCATCTTCATAAACCACAAAATTATAAGCATCCATATTAAACTTAATATTATCTCCCGTTTTTAAATTAGTTATATTAAGTTTATTATTTTCTATAAACAATTTATAATTATAAATATAATTTTCATCATTAACATAATTTATAACAAATTCATCTTCTACAAAATAAGTCATTTTTCCATTATTTATATCTATTTCTTCGTAATTATAACAAATTTGTTTATCCATTATTTCACTTGGAGCTAAATAAGAAGTTATAAACATCGCAAGTATTGCCACAACTATAATTTGAGTAACTCTTCTTTTAGTATTTGCATCATTCTTAATATTTAAATAACTATAAGCAATATAAATAATTGCAAATAATACTGAAATAATTAAGGTGATAATATTAACAATCATAGCAACATCTGTATTATTAGCACAATCTTTATAACTATTTACTTCACCAAGCAATACTGAAAAATCATAAAATGAATGTAAAAACACTAAACTCCAAATATTTCTTGATGCATAGTATACCGAACAAAATAAAATACCAATAGCACTAGTTTGAATAACTTGCATAAAACTTGTAAATAAATCTTGTCCTGATAAAGCATTTACTAAGTGAAACAATCCAAATAAAAGGCCACTTATTAAAATGGTTATTAATGCACCTTTCTTGCCTTCGCCAAATCTATCCATCACTTCATTTTGGAGCCATCCTCGGAATATAAATTCTTCAGCAATACCAATAGCAATACTAACTAACACTAAACTAATAAAATTAGGTATACTTAAATTACCATCAATTATTAACTCTCCCCCATTAACAAGTAACATAATAACAGATATTACAAGTATTGGCATACCCCTTTTTATTCCCACAATAAAGTTTTCTTTCTTACTCCATATCTGCGGCCACAATTTTCTAACAGAAATAACTATTATTGCAAATAAAACAATAACTATCTCCGAAATTAACATTGTATTATATTTACCATAAAATAAGGCATTATAAATTAAATTAGCAAACATACCACCATAAATAGTATATAGACCAACTAACAATAACAAAATAATTGCGATAATTCCAATAAATTTAAACAAATCTTTATTCTTTTTAAACATTAGAAGCCCTCTACATTAGTATATATTTCTGATACATCATCAATATCATCAAGTAAATTATAAAGTTTAGTAAATATTTCCAAATCTTCCCCTTCTAAAGTAATACGCTCATGAGGATACATTCCTACTTCATCTATTATATAATCAATATTAGGAATTAATTTTTCTAATTCATCTTTTACACTGTTCATATCTCCAGGTTTTAAAGTAATAGTAATTTCCCCATTATCACTTTCAATATCATTAATTTCAATACCAGCATTAAGTAATGTATCAAATACTTCTTCTTCAAAATCACACTTAAAAGAAATAATTCCCGCATGATCATAATTATAAGCTACTGAATTAGTTACCCCTAAACTTTTATTTACTTTATTAAAAGCTGCTCTAACCATACCAACTGTTCTATTAACATTATCAGTTAAACATTTAATTATTAAAGTTGCAGCTCCAGGTCCAAACCCTTCATAAATTACTTCATGATAATCTTCTCCACCAGCACCCTTTGCTTTATCAATAGCTCTATTGATAATATCACTTGGAACTTGGCTTTTTTTAGCTTTATCCACTAATCTTTTTAAACTTGGATTAGCTAGAGTATCTGCTCCGCCCTTTTTAGCAGCTAGATAAATTTCTTTAGCAAAAGTTGTATAAATCTTCCCCTTTGCAGCTCCTGTTTTTTGAATACTTGCTTTTCTTACTTCATAAGCTCTTCCCATTAATTAAACATCTCCTTCTTAAAAATAATAATATGTTGTATCATAATCTAATGTAACCCCTTTTAATTTTACCATTTCTTCAATGGTAACAAAAGCATAACCATCACGCTCTAGCTCCCGCATGGCCATTAGTGCTCCTTCAACTGATTCGGTATATATATCATGCAGTAATACTATTGCTCCATCATGAGCGCTTTCCAGTATCTTATCTTTTATTAAATTACGGTCCTTTAATTTCCAATCTTCCGTATCAATATCCCAATTTATTATATGCATATTAGCATATGTTTTTATATGATCATTAATATTTCCATACGGAGGACGGAGTATATTAGGTCTAATACCAATTACTTTTTCTATTTCTTCATTTGCCATATTAATCTCGGATAAAACATTAGCATCATCAAGTAACAATAAATTTAAATGATTATAGGTATGTGATCCAATTTGATTACCTTCAACGTACGCTCTTTTTAATACTTCACTATTACTAGCAACTCTACTTCCTAAAACAAAGAAAGTAACTCTGGCATCAAATTCTTTTATTCCATCAAGTAACCTAGAAGTTGTTTTTGTATTAGGGCCATCATCAAAAGTAAAAGCGATTAACTTTTTACCTTCAAACTCACTTAAATCTCTTTCAGTTTGTTTAGGATAAGTAATATCTGTAACTAATGAATCATCCATATATTCACTCTTTAATATACCTTCTAATTTTTCATAAGGAATAGTTAAAGTTATTTCCCCATCTGCCCAACTAGCCACTTGATAAGGGGGAAAAGTAATATTTAAGCCACTTTCACTAAAATAAAAATATTTATAATTACTATCACTTTGACTTATACCTCTTTTAACCCATTCTTCATCTAAAACAATATCTTTTTCTTTAGCATAATTATATAAACTTTCTAAAACAATTGGCTCAATATTAGCACCTTGAACTAAAATATCGGAAAAATTGATATATTCCTCTTTTTCTAAATCATAAACATAAGACTCATCTTCTCTAGTATAATGGGCTCCCCCAGTATAAGCAAAAGATAAGGCATGAATGCTTGCAACATTATTATATTTATTATTTTTAACATTAATAATCAAATTATATTTACTAGTTTCTACTTTACCTGATTTATCAACTATATCAACAAACTGTTTTCTCTTATCCCTTACAAATTTACTAACATTTTCATCTAATGCCGCAATACCAGTTTTATCATAATCTATTTTAATATCATAAAATTCATTAGATTCGATTTTTTCAATACTTAAATCAGTCTTATTTTTATAATAAATAATTAAAGCAACAATAGCAATTATTAATATTAAAGCAGCAACTACAATTTTTCCTACTTTAGTTAACTTCATTATTCACCTCTACAAAAATTGCATTTTTTTAACAAAATTATATACTCCATAATCTTTATCTAACTTTTTTACCTTTTTTATTACCTTCATTGAACTATATACTTCATAATAACTAAAATCCTCTTTATCCATTACATATTCTAAAGCTTTTAAAACTAACTTTTTCTCATTAATAGTTCTAAATAATTTTTGCATTTCTTTTAATTTCTTTTTACTGACTTTTCTTATTAAAAAACGATAATAACTATCACTTTTATTTTTAAAAATATATTTATAACCATCAAGATTCTTCACAATTTTTAAAGTATCATAATACCCCATTAAAATATTTTCTCTGACTCTACTCTCATTGATATTAATAATACTTCCAAGTTTTCTTGATGGCTTTATCACTATTACTTTGTCTTTATCCTTATATTTTCTTCTAAATCCGATAGCATCAAGATCAACGACATAAACCTTATCATAACCGCGATTAATTAAAGCATTCGCTGGAGCATAATCATAAAATCCACCGTCGAGATAATAATTATCATCGATTAATTTCTCCATTTTAAAAATCGGCAAATAACAACTAGCCATCAAATAATCAGTAAGTTTACCTTTCTTTATATCTTCTTTAAACACATAAATCGGTTTAAAATCTTTAGCTCTAACTGTAACCAGTCCAAAATCTTTTTTGCTTTTAAATAGTGATTCTTCTAAATTTAGGCTATTAACAGTATTTATTAAATTATCAGTACTTATCCCTTTATTTTTAATGATTTTCACAATATCATTAAATCCCGCTTTAATAATTTTTAAATCAAATTTATCACTATTAGCTAGTTTAATAAGTTCATCACTAAAACCAAAAATCTTTCCAATCTCTGTCGTTTGCCAAAATTTTAATAATTCTTTACCTCTATTAGATGCCAGCATGGCTGCATTAAAAGCTCCGATAGATGAACCAGTAAAACCATCTAGTTTTATATGGCTCTTCCTAAGTGCTAAATATACTCCCACCTGATAAGAACCACGAACACCTCCACCACCTAGAACTAAACCTGTCATGATTTATCCTTAATGAGTATTTTAGCTAAAAACTTAGAAACTTTTCTCTTTCTTGTACTTATTTTTAATACCCTTAAATATTCATTTAAACTACTATTACGAAAATTTATAATATTCTCTAAATCATCTTTATCACTACATACCGGACTATAATAATTTTTATCTAAGAATATTCTACTTAACACATATTTAAAAGTTAAACCCGTAGATAAAACAATCTTATTAAGTAAAGATTCATATAAAATGCTTTCACTAGCACATACATTAAAAGTCTTTTTATTAAGTTCATCAGTATACTTAATTCCCTTAACAAATGCATATGCACAATCTTCTTTAGTTATATAATCTACTATACTGTTCTTTTTAACATGATACATAAATGGTTCTTTTAAAGGATTACTTAAAACTAAAGGAATTCGATATATTGTATATCTTTTTAATTTGTCCTTTATTAACATTTCCGTTTCATATTTAGCTTTTTCAAAATAATCATGTTCATCTAATACAATTTTAGATTTAACACTAGGATTTTCCATTTCCTTATACATACTTGTGGTTGATGCATAAAACAAATGACACTTCGGATTATAATAACTTATTGCTCTAATTATATTTTCGGTACCATTATAATCAATAATCCTAGCAAGTCCCTTTTTCATATTGGAAAGCGGTGGCAACGCCGAAGCTAGGTGAATAATTATATCTTGATCTTTAACTAAAGCATCAATCAAAACATTATCATTTACATCACCATATAAAATATTTATTCTTCTTTTATATTTCTTCAATTTTTTTATTACATTTTTATTTCTTAAATCCAGGGCAGTTATTTCATATTTACCTTCAACTAGCAAATATTTAATTACTTGGATACCTATACTACCTGCAGCACCTATAACTAAAACTTTTTTCATAAAACACATCCTTATATTAAGTTAATAATTATTAATAAAATTACACCTATAATTATACCATAAATCGTTGCCTTTTGTCTTATATTTTCGCGTATTTCCTTAAATAATTCAAATAACAATATATGAAGCAACATTCCCATAGAAATAGCTAGTACAACTCCTTGTAAAAATTCATCAATATTTCCAAAGAAAAATACTACTAAACCTCCGAGAAATGCTGATATAACTAATAAAAATACCAACAATTTATTTTTTGTGCCAGCAATTTGAAAACCAAATGGCAAATTGTGTAAACCAACACCTATAAGCATAAGTGTGCCACTTCTAATACTCTCTAAACTAATACTATAAAGAGCCATACCTTCAATTAAATTGTGCATAGATAAAGCTAAAATAGTAATTGTACTAACATGTTCTAATCTATCTTTATGTTCCTTTGTAGCCTCATCATGATCATGGTGTTTATGATGATGATGGGGTATTAACTTATCAATTAAAAATAATAAAACAAAGCCTAAAATTACAAAAACAAATAACCAAGCATTATCTTGTTCAATTAATTCTGGAGCTAAATCAAAAACAATTAAACCAATAATAACCACCGCCGCACAAGATATCGCAGCAACAGTAAGTTCATTTTTATGTTTAACAAATTTATATATAATTATGCCCACTAAATAAAATAAACCACTTAAAAATGTTAATAATAATGCATTCATAAAGCACTCCCTCTCAACTACAAATCTATTATAGCACAAGACAAAATAGAAAAAAAGAATAACTAGGTTATTCCAAAGTTATTTCAAAAATTCTTCTAAATCAAAATCATAACAATTAATTTTTTGTTTACCATCTATTAAATATAAATTATTATCTATTATTTCATATACTACATTACTTCTAGGCACACTAAATAATAAATCTAAATCTGGTGGTACATATGTTCCAACTCCCCAGATAGGATTACCTCTATTAATATCATAAAATACTAATAAATTTTTTTCAGTTAGTACAAATATTGTTTGCAAGTATTCATTACCAATTTTGACATTTACATCTCTTGCTTCTTTAAATATCGATTCATGTGTTTCTTTAAAATCATAATTATACATAATTTTTCCCTAATATAACATATTTAAACATAAAATAATTATACAAATAATTATAACTAATAATATCATAATTATTTTTACTTTTTTATCTTGCTTTTTATATATTTTATAATATATTACTCCCAATATTGCTATAATTGTTGCTATGATAATCTTAAGCCATGCTACACTAATTAAATTTTTTATGAATTTTTCATTTGCTCTTAGAGTTAAACCAGTACAAAATGATAAATATAAATATGTTATTATAAACACTAAAATAAATAAAATTATATTTTTCTTTTTCATTTTAAAATCCATAACAATAGTAGAAATATTATTAAAATAATCCATAAACAAAAATAAGACCTTGCAAAGTTACGAAGATTAATATTAGTAACTCCCCCCAAAGCAAAAACAATTAATATTATCCAACCAAGAATTGGAATTGCAAAAAGAACTTGATAACCAAAATATCCCCACATAGTAATAGGTTTATACTCATCTGGTAAATTTTCCTCATTAATTAAATACTTATTAATATTACTTTTTCGCACATTACCACAATTATAACAAATTTCTGATCCTTTTTTCATTTTACTTCCACATTTTTCACAATACATTTTTATTTTTCCCTCCTATTTATTTAATCAATATATTGATATATTTTTTGCATATCTTCTTTACTAATTTTCACTATTATATTATTAATGACTATACCAGGAAATCCAATATCTTCAATTATATTTTTATCATCAATAATTTTTACCGTTTCATATTTAAAATCACCTTCACTAGATAACTTATTAACTTCCATTATAGTTGCATCACTCAAAGAATCTACAACCTTTTTAATTCTTTCATACGGTGAAAATTGTTTTAAAGTTAAAATACTTACAATAAACAAAATTATTATTGTTATCACCAATATTATTCTTTTATTCATTTTTTCATAATCTACCTACAAATTAAATTCAACAAGTATATATTTTTTATCTGAAAAACTATTTCTGACAGTTTTTATCAAACGATATCTACTTGTTAAAGTCCCATATATTTTTTCCCAATTTATTTCCATTATTAAAATATTATCTTCATTTACTTCATATCCTTCCATAGTTGTTACCACATTATTTTCTAATTTTTTTAATTCAACCCATTTATTATTCTCATATCTTTCTATACTATAATCTTTTCCATATGTATTATCATTATTACTTAGATCAGTAATAATAACTTTTGTCCCAGTATTTGTCAAAGTGTCATCCATTATTTCCATCGTTACATTTTCTGCTAAATTTTCTTTTGCATATTTTCCTTCGTTTAGATAATTATTATTTTTATCGAACAGCAAAACTATAATCACAAATAAAATTATACAAATAACTACAATCAAAAATCTTTTTTTATAAACTTTCATTAACTACCTCTTTTTCTTAACTATATATTACCATTATTCTTATAAAAAGAATAGCAAAACTTTCTTGCTATTGCTATTCATTAATTAAATTTATTGGTCTTTTTTTAGACAAATGAACTATTGGTATAATTAAACTAATTAAAATAACTCCAATGATTGATATTAAAATAATAAATATAGTATTTTCATTAAAAACTAAAGGACGAAGATAAAAATATACTTCTTTAGTTATATAATTATTAACAATATTTATACTTAGTATTGCTAGTATATTTGCAAGAATAAAAGTAATAATTCCAATAATCAAGCTTTCTAAAATAAAGATATTAACTATTTCTTTTATTCTAGCACCCAGTGCTCTAAGTAAACCTATGTTTTTCTTATAATTACTTATACTAGCACTTATAAATAAAGTAAATAAAATTATTGCAAATAAAGATGCCCCAATAACTAGATATATAGAAATATCTTCAATACTTTCTACAATACCTTCTACATCTTTTATTTTTTCACTAAATTTAGTTTCTATTTTATAATTACCAGATTTTTTGCTAAAATCATTAAATAATTGTTCTAATTTATCTTCATCATTTATATTAGTTTTAATGCTTATAACAAGTTCATTAGGTAATATATAATCTTTTATTGTATTATAGTTTATATAATTAATTATATCTTCAAATACTACCCCAACAATTTTTAAATCAATATTATTTATTTCTTTATCTGTAAAATGTGTCTCATCTTTTATTTGTAGTGTATACAAGTTACCTATAATACTACCATGATCATTCATATAATCTATATAATAATTTTTAGTTAATTCATTAATATCTATCTGTTCTACTTCTGGTATTTCTTCATAATCACATATACCATAATTTATACAGTTATTCATCTGTTCTTCTAATAATTTATTTCTCTCTTCTACTAATTTGTCATATTCTTCTCTTGCTTCAACTAAAGCATTCATTAAACCTTGAGTTAAATCACTACCATAATAATCTTCTAAAAACATTTGAGAAACTATAACTTCATTATCATTTAAAGAATTACTTTTAACAAAATTCGCTCCATCATAATATTCAATTTCTTTATCTATTACGCTATAATTAGTAGCTAAATAGTAATTGTCATTATTATAAATATTTGCTAAATTAAAAACTGTATTACTAATAGTATTATTTGAAGCAAAATCGCTATTTTTAAAAAATTCATCATTAATCACAAAATACACAGAATTATTATAATTACTTGCAAATTCTTTATATAAATTACTTTCTTTATATTCTTCATCTTGTATATCTTTATTTATAAGATCTTTATATTTACTTAAATTATAATCTTTAATTATTCCTGATATTGTAACATAGGTACTTGATAAACTTAAATTTTTACCAATTAACTCATTAATACTATCTACTTCCATCTGATAAATTGGATAATTTCTATCTTCATCATATGTATTAAAAGATTTAGCCACTAATTGTTCTGCAAAATACTCTGGAATTAAAACCTCTCTTGGATTATTTGGAACATTACCTATTATATCTAAATCATTCATATCATCCTTACTATAAGTTACAAAATAAGGAGTACTATTTAAATCAACATTATAATATGCCGAATATTCTAATTCATTTACAAAATCTAGGCTCATACCAAAAGAAAAGTTTTCTATAGAATTATTAGTATATAAATAACTTATTTTTTGATAATTATCTAATTTATTAGTAATTTCTAATACATCACTATCCGTTAATACCATATTCAAATTAATATTATTAGTATTAAAATTACCTTTACTAAAATTTATATTTGTTTCATTTTCATAAATCATTGCTTCACTATGCATTCTAGCTACATCAAAATTAAATAAACTCATTGAAAAACCCAATAAAGCAAAAGCAATACTAGCCAAAATTGCCGTTATACCCGTTCTTATTTTTTTCTTTTTTAATATTCCTAAAGCTAATTTTACTTTACTACTAAATTTTATATAATGTTTTTTTAAACTTAATTCCCTATAAATACTATTTACATTTCCAATATTATTTTGAATTATTTTACCATCTTCTAATCTAACTATAGCATCAGCATAAATTTGGGCTAAAGCTTCTTCATGACTTACAACAATAACTAAATGATTCTTAGATATCTTTTTTAATATATCAAATATAATTTTACTATTTTCACTATCCAAGTTACCTGTTGGTTCATCAGCAAGAATCACACTTGGACTTTTAATAATAGCTCTAGCAATTGCCACTCTACCCTTTTCTCCACCAGAAAGTTCATTTATCTTTCTTTTACCATAGCCACTTAAACCTAAATCATTTAATAAGTTATCAACTTTTCCTTTAATATCTAATACATTCTTAGCATTAATACATAACTCTATATTATCATAGACATTTAACTCATCAAATAAATTAAATTCTTGAAAGATAAAACCAATATAATTATTTCGATATCTAGTTAAAAGTTTATCCCCCATTTTATTTATATTAGTTCCATTTACTAGTATTTCACCACTAGTTGGTTTATCAAGTAAACCAAGCAAATTTAAAAGAGTCGATTTACCACTACCACTACTACCTAATACAAATACTAATCCTTTATCAGGAAACTTTAAAGATATATCATTTAAAGCAATGGTATCACTAGCCTTTTTTGATTTATAAATTTTTGTAACATTTCTTAACTCTATCATTTTACCACCTTTAATTCTTCTACTATAATAATATCATAAAATAAGAAAAAAGAATAGCAAACCTTATAACTTCTTTATTAAAAAATTAAACATATTCTTCTATAATCGCTTTTAAACAGATTTCATCTGTTTTTGGTGATTCATATTCCGGAGCAAAACAAAAATATATATTATCTTTATTATTTAATAAATCATTTATTATATTATTATGATTTTTATCATCTATAATATAAACCGTATTAAAATTGATTTGATTACTATCTAACATAATCCTATCTTTATTATTACCAATATATATTCTTATTTGATTATAATAATTTATTGAACAAGTATTTAACTCTTTATCTTCAATATTTATAGATTCAACCATAAAATTAAAGGAATCTTTATAATTGCTATCAACAATTATTCCACTACCAACAAAACCTATTCCTTCTTCTATTTCTAAGTTTATAGAATAAAACTTAATTTTAGATTTATGTAAAACAACCAGAAATAATATTAATATTATCAAAAATAACAAAATTAATATAAATATTTTATATTTTTTTAATATCTTTTTCATTAAACACCAACCTTAATTACTTTCAATTATATAGGCTTTCAAACAAGATTCATTTATTGTTTCATTTTCTTGAGAAAAACAAAAATATATATCATCTTTATTATTTAATAAATCATTTACAAGTTTATTATGATTATTATCATCAACATAAATTGTATCAGCATTTATTTTAGTTGTATCTAATATTATTCTTTCTTCATTCCCGATGTAAATTCTAAATTGATTATAATAATCTATTGAACAATTTACAAGCTCGTTATTTCTAGGAATTAAAGATTTTACAGTGAAACTAAAGGAATCTTTATAATTGCTATCAACAATTATTCCCCCACCAACAAAACTTATAATCTCTTTATTACTTTCATCTAAATGAAGCATATAAAACTTAGGTTTGGATTGGAATAAATAAAATATTAAAGTTACTATTAGACAAATTAATAAAATCAATATTATCCAAAATATTTTCGTATTTTTTTTCATTAACTACCTCATTTCTTAATTACATATTATCATAAATAGTAAAAAAATAATAGCAAGAGTTACTTGCGAAAATAAATTATATGTCATATCACATTATTAATTATTTTTGTAAAAATATTTTTATTACTTTTAGAGTAATTTGTTACATTTTTAAATTTATAATCTTTTTCCTCAATTATTTATTTCCATTATTTTTAATAAATTATAAATATCAACATAATAATATCGATTAATGTCTTTAAATACAATCCACCCAAAATCATAATTATATTCTTCATCAAAAAAAGCATAAATATCTATTTCAGTAATAATTTTATTGTTATTATACATAATCATTGTATATCTAGGTCTACTATAATAAATAACATCATCATCTGGTATTTCTGTACTATTTTTAATAATATCAATAATATCCGCTATTTTATTTAAATCTTCAATTAACAAATTTTTTTCGCTATCAAAATTATTACGGAGCAAAATTTTATCAGTTTTTTCAATTTTGTCAAAAATTGTTAAATTATGATTAATAATTATCCATACTATTCCAAATACTATGAAAGTCAATAACAAAACACATATAAACTTTATACCTTTTTTCTTCATAAATTATTCTCCTCATATATTATTAATAACATAAAACACATAAAAGATTAACAAGATTGGTTAACTTGTTAATCTCCTATTTTCTAATATATCATCTAGTAAGTCGTAACTCCAAAAGCTGAAACTATGCTTGAAGCTCTAGTAAAATTCATGTCTCCTCCACCAGCTGGACCGCCTTGTACTATTCCAGCCGTTTGAAATTTTACCGGCAAATTACCAGTGCCAGTAATTTTAACCACTATTCCACCGCTATCACCATGTGTAGCATAAATGCTTGTTTTAACTAAACCTGTGAGTCCACCAGATCCTGATGCATTTTCACCTTCTATATATCCGTAAGTATAATAAGAATATGCTCCAGATTTACCATATAATTGTCCTACAACAAATGAAGTCACAGGAGTATTATTAAGTGGAGCAGACAATACAAGACCAACTGGATTATTATATAAAGCATTAATTATCGTAGTGCCAACATTCAAATCAATCCACGCAGCATCAACATTACCAGATCTACGATATTTTTTTACTGTACCAAAAACTGGAACAACTTCATTAACACCAGAGACACAATGTGCAGCAGTAACAAAACCATCAGCACTATTTAATTTAGCCCTAAAACCTATTGAACACCCTAATGTAGGTATTCCTTCTCCAGATTTAAAACTTGCATAATCAACTATATTCCTAGATTCAGAAAAATGTATTATAGGAGAATCAATCACATTCTTTTTGAAACTATTTATTGATTCCATAGAATAATCTTTCAACTCAACAACTACTCTATTATTAACTATATCATCATAGTATGCATCAATATAGCCATTCTCATAATTTTCTGAATAATACTCTTCCAAAACATCAATCACATCATTAATTTCATTATATGAATTTTCTACATATTCTATTCTAGCGGTTTTATCAACAGAAAGTATATTTTGAAATAAATCATAGCTAGATGCTTGAGATTTTACTTTAGTTGGTTCAGCATCTTTTAAAACTTGAATAACTACATTATTATCATTTTTATCAATATAAAATCCTCCAATATAATCGGGATATTCAGTAATATTTTTTTGAGTTTTTAAATTGTTATTTCTTATTATAGATTGCATTTTCTCAATATTTTGAGCTGAAGCTGTATTTTTTTGTATTTTTTCTTTATAATTGTCTCCTAAGAATTCTTTTAAACCGACTTCAATAGTTGATGCCTTAACAAAAAATTCAGGCAACAATAATATACACAACAAAAAAACAATCATAGTTATTTTTAAAATTTTCTTCATAAATTTTCCCTTTCTTTCTTTTTTTTACTATTATTTTTTAAAAATATTATCATTAAAAATTATACTACTATTTTACCACCCTATCATTTCTTTAATGTGCACATAAACTCTTTATACATCAATCCATACTGGATTAATACTATCATATTTATTATTAATAGAACTACTATTAAAAACTATATTACCATTACTTAAATAATAATTTTGTGATTCACTAAGAGAGACATTGCTTTGAGCATGTCTATAGTTGCCAAATATTTTACCACTTCCATTATAATTTACACTTAATGTTAAATTATAATATATTGCATCATTAACTAAATTCATAGATATTCCAATACCATTATTAAATAATTTAGTATTTTGAGTTGTTTTATTATAATTAACTATATTTGTTCCATCACTTAAAATTGCAAGTTGTTTTCCTAGTATTATATTAGTATTAAATGTTACATCATTACTCATTAATGCTATAACATCATAAGACTTATACTTGGGAGTTTTTTTCCATTCTACATTTAATATTACACTATTTCCTGATGAATTAATATACATTTTCTTATATTCCGTTTCTACAGGACTACTAAGCACACTTACTAAATCTACCAAATCATATTCTTCTTTACTTATCTTGCTTATAATATATTCATTATCTATATATGTAGTTTTATAATATGCCTCACTACTTATTGCCTTACATTCTGCCAGTCCAATTATAAACATAAATAATACAAATACTATTTTTCTCATATACTACTCCTCTAACTTCATACTATCACAAATAGCAAAAAAAGAATAGCAAAACTTACTTGCATTTTGCCATTCTTACTTGCACTATTATTTTCCTATTATATTGTTTACTTCATTTTCCATTAAATTAACATAATTTTCATAACCATCACATGACTCTGAATAACAATGCAATTCTTTATCTTTAATAAGATAATCAAAATTAATTATAAATTCATCGTTAACATTATTATAAATATAACCACCAACATATTGATATTTTAATCTATATTCTAAATTTAAATTATTTTCATTAGAATAATATAAAATATCTGAATATAAATCATATTTAAAAGTACCATTATCAACTTTTTTAATATAATTATTATTTTCTAATTTATAATCATTTTTAATAAGTATATCTTCTGTTATATCTACATTATTATTTAAATTATTATTTTCACCTATACTTTTATTTTTAAAATAAAGTAATTTATCACTTTTAAATAACAAATTAAATTCTAATTTATAAGTTAATACTTTTTTTGAATCAGTTAAAGATATTAAATCTATATATACATTATTTATGTCAAAACCTTTATCAAAGTATTCCCCATAACCATAATGTTCATTTAATATAATAGAATCACTATAATTAGTTTCTATTAATAATCTAATGTCATCTTTATCTTTATAATATAATTTAACTTTATAATTATTTATATCATCATCTAACAAATTAATAGAACCAAGTTGTAAATAATAATTAACATTAGACTTAATAAATATTCCATTAGTTATAGAAATATTATTATCATTAATAGCTAAACTATATACCTCAAGTTTGTTTTTATATCTTACAAGAAGTATCATAAGAATCATTACTAATAACAGAATAACTAAAAATGCTATTAAAAATTTATTCAATTTTCTTTTGCTCTTTTCTTCTTTATAACCTGTTATTAAAAATTTTAATTCTAAAAAATCCAAGTCCAATACCTTACATAATTTCTCTATAGTTTCTAAATCAGGATTATTTATATCATTTTCCCAATTGCTTATAGTTTGTCTACTAACATGTATTTTTTTAGCTAATGCATCTTGGCTTAAATTTTTCTTTTTTCTAGCTTCTAATATAATTTTCCCTATAATATTTTCTTTCATAACTAACTCATCTCTTTTTTATTATACTATAAAACAACCCTAAAAAAAAGATTACTTATTCTTTAAAAAGTAATCCAACATCTATTTCTAAAGCCTCGGCAATATCATATAAAGTTTGCACAGAAAAAGTATTAGCTACTTTTTCTGATTCAATCTGTCTAATAAAATCATAAGACAAATTTGTTTTTTCAGCAAGTTTAGATTGAGTCATATGCCTATCTTTTCTATATTTTTTTATATTACGCCTTATAACATCATAAATATTAACATTCATCAATATATCACCAACAACTTTTATTTTTTCATATTTACTTTTTTTGGCAAATTATGAGTTCCCACATCTTTAATTAATAAGTAAGGTTCTACTTCTAAACAGCTTGCAATAACATCAAGAGTAATTATAGAAATATTCCTTTTAGCATTTTCAATATCACTAACATATCTTGGACTCAAATTACATTTCTCCGCTAACTGTTCTTGCGTATATTTAGCAAGATGTCTATAATATTTTATATTGTTTCCTAAATTTTAAAAATATTTTGTTTTTCCATATTATCACATCATTTCTTGTATAAACTTATTTTTCAAATAATAACTTTATATCAATATTTAGCGCATCAGCAATTCTCCCAATAACTACTAATGTAAAATACTTATTAGGATTAGCACTTTCAATCTGGGAAATATAATGCATTGAAACATCAATTGCATCAGCTAGTTGTTGTTGTGTCATATTAGCCCACTTTCTATATTTTCTAATATTTTTTCTAACTATATCATAATAATAGTAATCATCATGCAAATTATAATTCATTTATTAATCTCCTAACTTTTAGTTTAACAAAAAAACTGATTTTTCAAATCAGTATTTCACCTATATTTGGCGTCCTCGAGAGGAATCGAACCTCCACTCTAACCCTTAGGAGGGGCTTGTTTTATCCATTAAACTACGAGGACCCATAAATATATTATCACAAAATTACTTTTTATCCAACAACTTATTTGTAAGTTCTAATATTTTTCTAGTTGATTCATTTTTAGTATTTTTAGCTAAATTTTCTTGCCATTTACTTATAATACTTGGATTATTTAATTGTTTTCCAACTGCCCGACACATTCCCCAAGCACCAATTACTTTTACACCATACTTTTTATGAGCAATATATTTAGCATTATATTTTTCTGGCCCCCCATTCCCCGGAATTAAAATCATTGGAACTCGCATGTCAATACATTCTGTTAAAGTTGCTCCCCCTGGTTTAGTAATTACAACATCTGTAACATTAAGTAAACTATATACATCAGTAACAAAACCTAAATCAGTTACATTACTAATATGTTCTTGTAACACGAATCTGCGACACTTTTCTTCAAGTTCTTTATTTTTACCACTAACAAATATTAAGTTAATAGGATAATTTTTCTTAACCAAAGCTTTAAAATAATCAAAATTCTTTATTGATCCTGCAGTACCACCTCCAAAGAAAAGATAAGTCTTTTTTGTAGCATCTATATTATATTTTAAATATATCTCTTCTTTTGGGGCAACACTATCCATTTTCTTCCTATCAAAAGGAAGACCAAATGCATAAACTTTTTCACTAGGTACACCTTTTTTAATCATTACATTTTTAACAATATCATTAGCAACAATAAAGGCATCTTGTGATTTATGATCTTTATACCAATAACTATGTGTGACAAAATCCGTTACAACTGTCATAATATTAGCATTAGTTAAACCAAGTTTATTATAATAAGATGTAATATTTGAACCCGCAAAATGGGTAGATATAACTATATCAGGATTAAAATCAACAATTTCCCCTCTTAACTTATCATTATCAAATAATCTTTTCATGTTTTTCATCTGATTTAGACAAGCTACTTTATTATTAGCAACATCATATATAAAATTAAATGTCTTATGAAATCTCTTCTTTATTATTAAATCAAAAGCTTTAATAGTAAAGCGCCCTAAAAAGTTCGAATATTTAGCAATATCCAATAACTTTATTTCATAGTCACTAAAATCATTAAAATAATTATAAATATTTTGTGCCATTGATTTATGACCTGAACCATAAGGAGCATATGTAATTAAAATTTTCTTTTTCATAATTATCTCCATATTAATTATACTATAATGCCAAAAATAATTCTACTTAAATCTTATTCACTTAAAGCAACAGTTATAACTTCATCACCTTCATTTAACTCACTAAACCGACTATTTATCAAAAATACCATACCTACAATCACTAAATAAAACAAAATTATTCCACTATACTTTTTTAAAACTTCTAACATATTAATTACCTCTTTTCTAAAATTAATTTATCACGAAAATATGTTCGTGTCAATTATAAATATAAACATTTGTTTGACATTTTACATAAAGTATTGTAAAATTATATTGGAGGTATATATATGAAAGATATATTAACAAAAAGACAAGAAGAAGTCTTAACTTTTATAAAAAAATATAGTGCTGAACATGGCTATCCCCCAGCAATCAGAGAAATATGTGATGGAGTTGGCCTAAGTAGTCCTGCAACTGTTTTTGTTCATGTTAAAAATTTAGAAAATAAAGGATATTTAAAAACAGAAAACAATAAATTTAGAGCAATTGAATTATTAGTAGATAATGAATACATCGAAAAAAATGATGATGTAATTAAAGTTCCTTTACTTGGAAAAATTACTGCTGGAAGTCCTATTTTAGCAATTGAACAACCAGATGAATTTTTTGACCTACCGCAAGCTTTAATTCCTAAAAATGGTAATTGTTTTGTTTTACATGTTAGTGGAACATCTATGATTAATAAAGGCATATATGATAATGACTATGTCATAGTAAAACGTCAAAACACTGCTAACAATGGTGATATCGTTGTTGCAATGACTGATGAAAATGAAGTAACTTTAAAAACATTTTATAAAGAAAAAGATCATATTAGATTACAACCGGAAAATGACACAATGGCTCCTTTAATCTTTGATAACATTACAATACTAGGAAAAGCGATTGGCCTATATCGTACCATTTAAAAAGTGAATTACCAAAAATTCACTTTTTTATTTTACAAAAAATACAATGTAACTTAAGAAAACAATGAGTAATATTAGAACAATCCAACCATTAACTTTATCTCGAGTTTTACTTTTATTTTCAATACCTATTGCCATAGAAGCAAGATAACCTCCAATTAATCCTCCAATATGAGCGGCATTATCAACACCACTTACCATAAAACCCAATAAAAGATTAAGTACTATAACCGGAATAATTTGAGTTTTAATAGCTTCGCTCAAATATAAACGATAATGATATCCAAAATAAAGCAAAGCACCCATTAAACCAAATATTGCCCCACTGGCACCAACTGACACTATATTAGCTTCATTAAAAATCAATGAAAGTAAATTACCACATATTGCACTAATTAAATTAACAAATAAAAATTTAAATTTACCAATAAATGTTTCTACTTGGGTACCTATTATCACCAAAGAATACATATTGACAAGCAAATGAATTAAGCTAACATGTAAGAAAGCCGCACTAATAAGTCGCCAAACTTCTCCACTTTGAACTATTAATAAATTGTTACCACCAAAATTAACTAAAGCATTAATACCAATATTGAAAAAATTATTGCTATTAATACCTAAAATAATATACATTACAACGCAAATAAGTAATATTAATTTAGTCATAATAATTTTCTTTGGTGAAAATACTTTTTCAAATAATTTATTATCTTTATAAGTCTTTTCATTAATATCATGTGTTACATTAATTATTAAATCCAAACCATCTTTAGTATCTAACAATTCATTTTCCAAATTAGGAAAAATTTCTTTTAATTCTTTATTTTTTTTAATATCATTTAAAGAATTCACATTAATTGTTTCAATATTATTATATAATCTTGGCTCAACTTTTTTATCTAAATCCAAATAAATATTTAAGGCATTCATTTTAAAAGATAATGTCTTTTTCTTAATTTGTTTTATTATATGTTGAACTTTAAATAAATCAAATTTATATTGTTCATCATTAATAACCTTATTACAACTAATTCTAATAACTCTATATGGTCCATCTAAATTTTCTAACCAAATTTCATCTTTTACTCCTTGAACATTTATTGGGGAATAATTCTCTTTAGTTACAAAATAATGGACTAAACTCATCATAATTTGTTCATTCTTTCTTATAATTACTGAAGGCATATACACATCTCCTCGCATTTTATTTTACAATAAATCATATATTTAGTAAAGAGGTGATAATTTTGTTTTTCTATATACTTTACATTATTGCTTTAATCTGTATACTAATTCCCATATTAAAAATCATTAATTTTTATTTATTACGAGAAAACACAATCTTTCTTCTCCTTACTAATTACATATTAAATATTACTTCTGCAATATTTTTCGGCTACTTTAACAACTATTTATTTGCCCTTATTTTTATATTAGCACTTTTAATATTTTCTATTTTACTTATAAAAGAGTTTAAGAACATTCTCGGTTTTTACCAACTTTTATCTATTCCCTATCTTTTAGTAGTGTCTTTCTCTTTTGTTTATACTTTAATTATGTTCCTCCAAAATATTTAAATAATCTTGAAATTCTTTTGGTAAATCACATCTAAATTCTAGTTTTTCTTTAGTAATTGGATGAATAAATCTTAAATATTCTGAATGTAAAAATTGTCCAAATGCTGTACTTTCTTTCTTATTATAAACTGGATCATTATGTATCGGATAGCCAATATAAGCCATGTGAACTCTAATTTGATGAGTTCGTCCTGTTTCTAAAATTAATCTTATTAAAGTATTATTGGAATATTTTTTTATTACTTCAAAATGTGTTATTGCATTTTTACCACCAGATGCAACAGTCATTTTTTGATAATTTTCTTTACTTCTTTTAATTGGGGCATCAATAGTTCCCATTGATACTTCTATAACTCCATCAACTAAAGCCACATACTCTCTATGAATATTGTGTTTTTTAAATTCTTCTGAAAGTATTTCATGTGTCTTATTTTCTTTAGCAACAAGCATTAAACCAGATGTATCTTTATCAAGTCTATGAACTATACCAGGCCTATTATTATCTCCAATATCACTTAAATTTTTTGTATAATAAATTAGTCCATTTACTAAAGTATTATCAAAATTTCCATTACCAGGATGCACAACTAACCCACTAGGTTTATTAATAACCATTAAATATTCATCTTCATATACAATATCTATAGGTATATTTGAAGCTGATACATTTGTATCTTTAACAAATCCATCTTTAATTTCTATATTATCTCCAACTACTGGCTTATAACTTGCTTTTACCTTTTTTCCATTTACTAAAATATAATCATTATTTAACATCTTCGTTATAGTTTCTCTACTATAATCACTTACTCTTGCTAAATATTTATCTATTCTCTCATTTACTTCTTCGTCTACTACTAACTTCATTTTCTTCTCCTTTAATTATAGCTATAATTACGAGTGAAAAGCCAATAACTATAGCCGTATCTGCAAAATTAAATACTGGAAAACTATAATCAAATATAAAAAAGTGCAAATAATCAATTACATAACCATAAACTACCCTATCTATTAAATTACCAACTAATCCCCCATAAATAAGAGCAAAAGCTACTATATTTCTTTTGTTTTCTACAAAAACACTTTGGTATTTTAACAAAAGAAAAAAAGCAATAATAGCAATAATTATTAAAAGTATTTGGCTTCCTTCAAAAATGCTCCAAGCAGCCCCAGTATTATATACCTTAGTTATATAAAAAAAACTATGTATTACTTCAATACTTTCATTAGTACTTAAAATATTATCAATTAATATTTTAAGTACTTGATCTATTAATAAAATAATTGTAGCTATAATTAAACTTTTTTTCTTCATGTCTTTACTATATCACATTTTTCATTTATTTACTAGTATAACATCTGACCCTATCTTAACAATATCTTTAAAATTAAAACTCATTTCACTATTTTTTAATACTTTTCTAAATAATTTTTTCTCTTCAGCAACAAACCCTAAAATATGACCTTCATTATTTATTTCTACATCCACAATTCTTCCTAAATTAACTCCATTTTTAATACTAATTATATCTTTATTTTGTAATTCACTCAAATACATATAACCACCATTAAATTATATGTTATTTAATTTGTTTTTTTAAATTAAGTAATGCACTTTTTTCTAACCTTGATACTTGGGCTTGACTTATTCCAAGACTATCAGCAATTTCCATCTGCGTCTTACCAACAATAAATCGCTCTAATAAAATATCTTTCTCACGTTTTTTTAATTTAAGCAAAGCTTTTCTTAGGGAAATTAACATATCTTTATCACTATTTTTGTCTTTAACATCAGCAATTTGATCAAACAAATATATAGTATCTCCCCCATCATTATAAATGGGCTCAAATATACTTGTTGGTTCTCTTAAAGAATCTAGAGCAAAAGCTACTTGATATTCATCAATACCTAATACATCACTAATTTTACTAGCTGGTGCCTCAACTCCATGCTCTTTAACATAATCATCTTTAAACTTAATTATTTTATATGCTAAATCTTTAATACTCCGACTTACTCTTAGTTGTGTATTATCCCGAATAAATCTTTTTATTTCTCCAACAATAAGAGGAACAGCATAAGTACTAAGTTTAAGACCATATGATAAATCAAAGTTATCAATAGCTTTAATTAAACCAATAACTCCTACTTGAAATAAATCATCCATATTAATATCACTACGATTAAAATTCTTTAATATACTTAATACTAATTTTAAATTACCATTAATAAGTTCCGTCTTAGCATCAATATCCCCATTTTTAAGTCTTACAAATAACTGGGTCATTTCTTCGTTTGTAAGCACCTTGATTTCACTTGTATTAATACCTGTAATATCTACTTTATATCTCGCCATATAAAAATCCTTTCAAACATATTTTGTTTGAAAGAATCCATTTTTATACAATTATAAATCTTCTTTTTTTAAAATTTCGTTTGCTCTTTTAAATATTTCATCTCTATATTCTTTATAATTATAAATATTTGGCATTTCATATTCAAATATATCATCTATTGAAACATTACAATCTTCTAATATCTTAGTTTGATAATATTCAAATGATAAAATCTGTGCTATTGCTTCTATTATGGCTTTTTTTCTCAAGTTTTTTTTAATTCTCATATTATTATATAGTTTCTTAAATCTCAAAAAATCATCTTCAGCTAGCATTATTTCTTTAGAACTTTGCTCTAAATTATTAAATTCATCTAATATTTCATCACCTTTAGGTAAAATCTTAATTATTTTAGAAATAATCCCATTTTCTAAAATAACAATTAAATTAATCATCCAATAATCAAATTCTGGTTTAATATAATAACCTTCATTAGTTTTTAATAAATATTTTTTATTTATTTTTATAACTTCCGTACCATTTGTTACTATAATCATTTTTTTCCTCCCTTTTAATAATAGCATATTTTCTCGTATTTTCCCACATTTTTGTGGAAATAATATTATTAATGAGAAAATATCATTAGTGATTGTTATGAAAATTGAAAGATTAAAAAGTATACGAGAAAATAAAGAACTTACTCAAGCAAAAGTTGCTAACATTTTAAATGTAGAAAGATCTACTTATACTGGTTGGGAAACAGGTCGTGACACTATTCCCCTAGTAAGACTAAATGTAGTATGTCGTACCTTTAATGTTTCATTTGATTATATCATGGGTTTAAGTGACAAACCAAAAAGTTATGAAGAAATAGATGTAAATGCTAAAGTAATAGGTAATAATTTTAAAAAATTTAGAAAAGATAAAAAGTTACCTCAAAAAGCCATATTTACTGAATTAAATACAACTTCATCAACTTGGTCTGCATATGAAACAGGAAAAGTTATTATTAAAACAGATTTTTTATATACAGTGTGTAAAAAATATAATTTATCAGTTGATAAAATGCTAAGCAGTAAGGATACTAACGCATAATTTGTTTTAGTTTCTTTACTACTTTTTTTTCAATTCTCGAAATATAACTTTGCGAAATACCTAACATTTCTGCTACTTCTTTTTGAGTATATTCCATTGTATTATTAAGTCCATACCTTAAAGTCATTATTTCTTTATCTCTATCTGATAAACTTTCTATTTCTTTACTCAAAAACTCCTTATCAACCTTTTTTTCATATTCTTTTGGCACTAAATCAGCATCAGTTCCTAGTATATCTTCTAAATGCAGTTCATTACCTTCACTATCAAAGTTTAGAGCATCTTCCAAGGACACTTCACTTCTCTTACGCTTATTCTTACGAAGAAACATTAATATCTCATTACTAATACAACGAGAAGCATAAGTAGCAAGTTTAATATTTTTATCAATCTTATAAGTATTAATTCCTTTAATTAATCCAATTGATCCAATACTTACCAAGTCTTCAATATCATAAGTAGTATTTTCATACTTTTTAGCTAAAAACACTACTAACCTTAAATTATGTTCAATTAATTTATTTCGAGCTTCCTTATCCCCTTGTCTTGCTTTAATCAAGTATTCCAGTTCTTTATCTCTATCTAGTGGGGGTGGCAACTTATCAGTTGCTCCAACAAATAATACTTCATTATACTTTGCAATTATTTTTTCAATTAATTTTCTAAACATATATCCTCCATTATCTTATAATTAAGCAAGCAATCCATACTAATTTTATTCATTCCATCAGGTATTATTCCAACTAAATAATTATTTAAAATACTATTATTTATTTTTAAATATCTAATACTAAAACACTCAACTAATCCACTATACCCCACTACCTTAAATGGCACATATATTGGACTTTTATTGTTAATGTATGGCACCAATAACTTCTTAGATAAAAGTATTACATATTTATGAGTTATAGGATCCCTCAGCTTATTTCCGGTATCTAAAAATCCATTACAATTAAGAGTCTTTCCATTTTTAAAACAAATAGAAACATTCATATTATATTTTATTGTACTTTTATATCTCTTCTGTTCTTTTATATATAAAAACAAAATAATCGGTGCAAGTATTATTAAAACAATATAATTAATACTAAATCCATCAAAATAAAATATTAATCCTTCATTTTTATAACTAAATTCCAAACTTAAAAAATATAAGAAACCTCCCAAAATTACACTACACATATATAAATATATAAAATTATCAGCCATATATTTTATGCTTTTATATCCAAAAGATATTAAAAGCATTAATATACTAACTAGTATTTTAAATACAAATAAAACTATATTATTAATTGGTATAAATAAAATAACTAGAGAGATTGCTCCAAGAATAGCTCCAAAAAGCAATCTTCTAAACTTCATATGTCTTTTTAAAGTTATATCAACAGTCATAAGTAATAATAAATCATAACTAAAATTAAGTAAAAATACTAAATCCAAATATATTTTCATGATTATCACTCAATCATTATACATTATAAAAGCAACAAAATTTGTTGCTTTTTGTCGAAGATATTAAATTTTTTTAAGTTTTTAGACCACCAAACGAATTGGATCAGATTGTGTTCCAGATCCAAAAGCATATTGGACATTGGAATTAAGGTAAAAACAAGGACGAACTACAGACGAATCAGTCACATTCTTAGCCAAGATAAAGCCTAAATACACATTGAAAGTAGCGAGATAATCCTCCAAAACACTGCTGGAATCACCAGAAACTCGCGAAATAGTCCATTCGTCAGAAACCATATATAACCAATTATTTCTACTTGCACCAGCATAGTGGCTTAAATTTGTTGACCAATAACTTGGGCTTGCTGCGTATCCATAATCACTTACATACATTAATCCTATCCTCATACTATCTGTAGTATTATTTGAATTGCTACCTACTTCATAATTGTATGCTGTTCTTGGTGTACTTGTTGCATTCTCATATGTCATTCCTCCAACTTTATATGCATGTATGGCTATTTTGTTTTGCCATGCACTACTTAAAGCTCCTAAAAATGTCGTGTTTAGTGTACTTCTTATATCTGGTTTTGTACTTGAATTCCATGTATTGCTTTCACTATCCCATGCATAACTTCCATAACTTGTGCTCTTTATTAATTTTATTTGGTCTCCAAATACTCCGATGATTCTGTATAAATTATCACCTGAACATGTTGATGATGTTGAACCAAAACAGACATAATTATTTACTTCATCACTTGCACCGGCATATCTATATGAGTTATCTCCAGCACCGTTAGATAAACTACCATTGTGATAATATAGTTTTGTTACATCTGATTCATATGAATTGTAAAAACTTGTTATACAGCTTGCTAAATTATTACCATTACTGCATACATCTGCAAGTGTTGGAGCAGATGTTGTAACATTAGTAGTATCTTCATTTGATTTAACACTGCCACTATCTACAACATATACTCTAAAATTATATGTGGTTCCAGGTGTTAAATTATTAAATGTATAGGTATTACTACTACTTGATACATAACTTGAACCATTATTACTTGAATAATAGTATGTTGATATGCTATTTGAACCAGCTGTTGCACTAACTGTTAGGGTTACACTACTTGATGTTATATTACTTGTACTTACACTATTTACTACTGGATTTATATATTGCGTTTTAACAGTTGTATTACTTACTACAGATTCTCTATTGTTATTATCAATTACTTTTACTTGAACATAAAATGTTGTGTTACTTGTTAAATTATCAAAGGTATAACTATTACTTGTAGATTCATACCAATTACTGCCATTATCTCTGGAATACATATATTTGGTAATTGTACCATCACCATTACTTGCACTTACATTTATGGTGATACTATTTGTTGTACTACTTGTACTTACATTACTTATCACTGGTATTTTGTATGCATCTGTTGTTATTTTTATTTCATATGGGGGATTTGTTTCTCTTCCATTTGTATCTATAGCCTTTACTTTTATTGTATACTCTGTTTGTTCTGTTAAATTACTAAACACATTGCTTGTTTGGTATGCACCATTATTTATGGAATATTCATAGTGGTCAATCGCATTTGTTCCATCAGTTCCTGATGGTGTTAATGTTATTGAATTATAAGTTGTTGTATACTCTACATTTGCAATACTTGGCAATATATAAGTTTCTGTAGATATTGCTTTATAATATTCAGTAGACTCTTTTCCATTACTATCTACTACTTTTATTTTTATTTTATATTCTGTTGTATCATTTAAATTATTAAATGTATGAGTATTACTTGTACTTTCTTCCCATGAGTTTCCATTATCTTTACTATACATATATTTACTTATGGTTCCATCTCCACTACTAGCATTAACTGTTAAAGTTATACTGTTAAGTGTAACACTATGTTCTACACTATCTATTGTTGCTAGATTATATTCACTTGTTGTTATGTTTGTTTCATACACATTTGATTTTATATCATTTGCATCTACTACATAACTATAGATTGTATATTCGGTATTTTCCTTTAAATTCGTAAATTTATAGTTTGGTGTGTCTTCTTCATTGTAACTTACTTCTTCTTCACTACTTGCTTCTTTTATTCCAAAGTAATACTTTTCGGCCTCTGCTGTTCCATTACTTAAATTTAGCTTTGTATCTACTGAGTTATATGTTGGACTTGCTTCTACACTTGTTACTTGAACTGGATTATAACTACTCATTTTTTCTTGGGTTAGATAAAGTTTTGCACTAAATGTTTTATTCATATTAGCATTTTGATTACTATCTAAATTTGCTAAGGTTATTTCGACATTCCATGTTTGAACCTCTGCTATATCTTGGGAATTAATAACATAATCACTTGCTATTAAGAATCCTCCGGTACGAGTAGTTATATCAAAACCATTTTCATGATGAACTAATCCTGTTATGTTTTCTAGTTTAGTTCCATTTGGATCTGTTACATTAAGTAGTAGCTCCGGTGTATGATTTTCAGTTGTATATTCTAAATCATTTGCTTCAATGATTAAGTATATATTATACATGGCTGTTGCTTGATTATCATAATTATTTGGTATTAATGTTGCTGTTGCATCTGTATCATCTGATAAATCAGACATACCTTGGCCAAAATTTTCTAAGTTGGCATTTATATAAATATCTTTTTCAACATTAAATATTAAATTATCTACTGTATTAGAAATAATATTCATATTACCACTGATAGAACCTGCACTACTAAATGCAAAGTAAGCATATGTTGCTCCCCCAACAAATAATAACAGAGTTATTATTCCTACTAAAATTAATGTTTTAGTTTTGTCTAATTTTAGATTTTTTAAATTAATTTTTTTTAGATTCATACACAACTACCATCCTTTTTTATTATTATCTTTTTTTGTATTCTTTATTACATTGTTAATATCTTAAATCAATTATAGACAATATTTATCTAAATTGCAATCATTTTGATGTCATATTAACATCAAAAACATTTTTGTGAAGTGAAAAAGTAAATTCCAGTTTTAATGTATGCAACCAGAATTTAGTTATTCACATAATTCCAGTTGAATTT
>UREA01000004.1 GCA_900546715.1 uncultured Mycoplasmatota bacterium
CCAATTTTAATTCTTGGTATTCACAAGTTACTTTCTTAGGTTCTGATTCTTTTATAATTATTGGTTCACTATATTTTTTAAAAGTTTTCTTACTTAAATTATCATCAATTATTTTAACCATTTCATAAGGATTAATTTTACCAGTAATAGTCAAAAACATATTTTTAGGATGATAAAAATTATTATAAACATTTAATATATCATCAATGTTTATTTCTTTTATATCATCTTTAGTGCCAGTAATTACTTCTCTAAAATTACTTTTTTGTAAAACACTTTTCAAATTTTCATAAAATATTACTGAATAAGGATCATCCTCTGTCATATTAGCTTCTTCTAGTATTATTCCCTTTTCTTTAGTAATCATTTTTTTAGTAAAATAAGGATTATACACATAATCAAGTAATAAATTTAATACTTTATCTAGATTTTTTGTAGCATAAACAATATAACTAGTATATTCAAATGTTGTAAAAGCATTAGAATCAGCCCCTAATTTATAAAATTCATCATGAGCAACAGTATTTGCATCTATATTAAATTTAATATGTTCTAAAAAGTGAGCTACCCCATTTGGAACTTCATAAACCTTTTTACCTATTTTAAACTTATTATGAATAGATCCATATTTAACTGATAAAGACATAAATGTTGATGTAACTCTCTCATTTACCCACATATATACTTTTAAACCACACTTAGTACTATATTCATAGATTTTTTCATTTAAACCCTCTAAAATTATTTCTTTCATTCGATATTTTCCTTTCCTTTAAGCACATATATGGTATTTAATTTTAACTTTTTAGAAACATTTACTACATCTTCTTTAGTTAATTTAGCTAAACTTTTCTTTCTCTCATCTATTAGTGGCAAATTATCAAATTCATGAAAAACATAATTATTTAGAAGTGAAGAATTATTATCACTTGTTAAATCTAGAGCTAAACTAATACTTTTCTTAGCATCTTCCAAATCACTTTCTAAAAAATCACCAGTTTGCATTTCTTTTAAACATTTCTTAACCATAGATACCGCTCTTTTAACATTAGCAGTATCGAGTGATATATGAATAGCAAGTAACTCATCATATTTTAAATAAAGAGTACTTATGTTATAACATAAACTATTTTCTTCTCTAATTTTTTTATATAGTTTAGAAGTTAAACCACCACTTCCAAAAATATAATTAAATACTTGCATAGTTACATGTCGCTCCATCTCTGGTAATTCGCTAGTATTATAAATCATTACTAAATTAGCTTGCAAGTTTTCACTTACATCTTCTTTAGTAGTTATCTTTTTCTTAAATTTATTATCTACTCTTAAAACTAGTTTATTTGAATTTATATAGCGATGTTTAAAATATTTTTGAATTAATGAAACTATGTTATCACAATCAACATCACCGATAATAAATATATCACAAGTATTATCTTTAAATAATTTTTTATAATATTTATATAAACTCCCCGGAGTGATACCCTCTAACTCTTCTACTGACCCCATTAAAGGATAAGCAGTAACACTCATCGCATCCATTGCTTCAATAGCTTTTCGCATGCTTGATTTAAAAGGATTATCATCAATACTTTTTATTTCTCTTTTTAATCTTTCTTTGACAAAATTAAATTCTTTTAAATCAAATTCTTCATTTGTAGCATTAGGGTTCATAATCATTTCAAAAATAAATTTGATAACATTTTCTAGATAACCATCTTCATCAATAAATTTAGGATCAATAAAATCCGCCATGAAATTGGAGCTTAACACATTACCAGTTTTAATAGTTGTTCCATAAACTACTAATTTATATAATTCTTCTAATTTTGTAATAACATCTTTTCTTTTAGGATAATTCTTACTTGATTCCATTAACATATCTACTAAAAAAGCATAATTAACTAATTCTTCTTTTACAATATTTTTACGAAATATTATTTCCATATGCACTGTTTTAAATCTATCAGTTTTAATTGTATGGATATTATAAGAATTACATTTATAAGTTTTATAAACCATGAAATCACCTACTCAAATTTAGTATGTGCCAAATTTAAATAATTATTATACTCTCTTAAAGTGTAATCATCTGTCATGCCGGCGATATAATCAATTACAATTCGAGCATTACTATTATTATTTTTATATTCATCACTCATATTTGCTAGAAAAGATTTAATTATATTTGAATCAGTATTATTATTTTCTAAATCTTTCATATATTTATTAAATAAAGTATTTAACATTAATTTTAATTTATCTTTTTCTTCCTCAGTATAAGCTTTATAATAAATATTTTCATAATTAAATTTCTTTAATTCTATAATTGATTTAAAAACATTATCACTTAATTTAATATAATCTTTCCCTATACTATTATTTATTATATCCATTACTATTGTATTTACTATTTCTCTATTACTTTTACCTAAATTTTCTTTAATACTTAAAGGAATATCGGAAAAATCAATTAATCCCATTCTTTTAGCATCTTCAATATCTCTGCCTAAATAAGCAATTAAATCACTAATTCTTACAACTGCCCCTTCAAGTGTCATAGGTCGAAGCTTCTTTATAGCAGCTCTATCTTTGTAACATGATTCATATTCACTTAAAAATTCTTCTTTGCTCTTTTTCCTTACTTCATACATTTGGCTTGCAAATTCCCCATTATGGCACATTATCGCATCAAGAGTTTGGAGTGTTATATTAAGTCCCTTACCGTAGTTTTCAATATACATAAGAAGTCTCACACTATGGACATTATGATTAAAATATCCTTCATTATTTTCTAGACTTATTTCGTTTAGTATTGCCTCACCCACATGACCAAAAGGAGTATGCCCTAGGTCATGTCCTAAAGCCGCAGCTTCAATCAAGTCTTCATTTAAACCTAGGGCTCTCCCAATAGTTCTAGCAATTTTTGCTACATACTGAATATGAATCATTCTTTTAGTTAAATGATCATTTTCCTTGAATGAAAACACTTGTGTTTTATCAGAATATCTCACAAAAGCGAGTGTATAAATAATTCTGTCTATATCTCTAAAAAAAGGTGTACGAAAATCATCTTTGTTTTCATGTAAATATATTGCATCACTATCAGGGCATGCATATTTACTTAATATTTTATTATGATTTAACATATTTTCTAAATAATTCATATATACCTCCGTAAATATTATACCATAAACTAACGATTCAAAAAATTACAATGTTTACATAACTCTTCGCACCGTTTGTTATTCTTGAAGCTATTTAACATTTTTTGATATCTCTCACTATTTATTATATCTTCTATTGTACTTTCAAAAATACTACCTAAATTAATAATACCATTACTATCTAGACAACAAGGTACAATTGTTCCATCAACTAATATAGCAATGTGATCTTTAAGAGCATAACAAGTACCAATTTCATTATAGTAGTTGTTAGAAAAATCTGGCCACAAAAATTCACTATCAAAGTCTATAAAAGTATTTTTAGAGAGCTTGGTATGTCCATTAATAGTTGTATTATAATAATCTTCAAGTATTTTTATTATTTTTTCTTTATAAGGATTATTTGCCCAAATCCGGTAATTGATATAAGTATACTCTTTTAAAATATTAGTTGCTTCTAATATATCAGTTAAGTATTCATTTAATGTTTTATTATATTTGGAATCAAAGCTATGTAATGAAATATTTAATTGGCGAATATTTTTATTGTTCTTTATTTTATCAATTAAATAACCATTAGTAGTAATATTAACAAAATAATATTGACTCGCAAGATTAATAAATTCATTAATATATGGATGCATTAATGGTTCTCCCATTACATGAAAATATAAGTATTTTGTATATGGTTTTAACTTTTCTAAAATTATCTTAAAATGATCTTTGCTCATAAAAAGAAATTCTCTTTGGTTATGAATACAAAAAGAACAATTTAAATTACAAATATTAGTGATTTCAACATAAACTTTTTTATACATAATCCTATTATATCACAAAGTTTTCACTAATTAATTATTTATTTTATAATAATTTTAAGTTATAATAATATTGTAATAAAAAAGAGAATTGAGGGATGCTTATGGCATTTATCGAAGTAAAAGATTTAACAAAAATATACCAAATGGGAGAAGTAACAATTAAAGCATTAGATAATGCATCTTTTTCTATTGATGAGGGAGAACTTGTTGTAGTTTTAGGTCCTAGTGGTGCCGGTAAGACCACTATTTTAAACATTCTCGGAGGAATGGATTCTCCAACTAGTGGAGAAATCATTGTTGATGGAACTGATATTTCTAAATTTAATCGTAAAGAATTAACTAAATATCGTAGATTCGATATTGGTTTTGTCTTTCAATTTTATAATTTAGTTGGTAATCTAACTGCTTTAGAAAATGTTTCTTTAGCTAATCAAATTTGCAAAAATCCCAAAGACAGTAAAGAAACTTTAACTAGTGTTGGTTTGAAAGATAGAATGGATCACTTCCCTGCTCAACTTTCTGGTGGTGAACAACAAAGAGTATCAATTGCAAGAGCCTTAGCTAAAAATCCAAAACTTTTGCTTTGTGATGAACCAACTGGTGCTCTAGATAGTAAAACCGGCAAAATGATTATTAAGTTATTACAAGACACTTGTCATAAAACTAAAACAACTACAATAATTATTACCCACAATGCTGTAATTGCGCAAATTGCTGATAAAGTTATCCGCGTTAAAAATGGAACTATTGAAGATATTATAATTCACAAAAAGCCTAAAAGTGTTGAGGAGATTGATTGGTAATGTTTATGTTCAAAAATACCTTGCGAAAAATCAAACATTCCTTAGGTCGTTTTATAACTTTAATTTTAATTATTGCTATTGGAGCAGCATTTTTCGCAGGAGTTCGTGAAACTTCATCCGATATGATTCGGACTATGGATGAATACTATGATGAAACTCAGTTAATGGATTATCGCATTGTTAGTACCATGGGCTTAACGGAAGATGACTTAACTGCCCTTAAAAATTTGGATAATGCTGAATTTGTTGAGGCAAACTACACCTATGAAACTGTAATTGATGGCGATGCTACTAAAATATATGGAATAACTCACGATATCAACAATGTTATTTTAGTTGATGGCAAAATGCCCGAAGAAGATAACGAATGTTTAGTTTTAGATGGCTCATATAATATCGGTGATACTATAATAATCGAAGATGAAGATTATGGGGATTATTTAAAAAATAACAATTATAAAGTTGTTGGTACCGTAAATAGTAGTATGTATATTTATAATAATCTTGGTATATCTACTGTATCAGATGGCAAACTTGATAATGTTATTTATATAAACAAAGATAATTTCAATATGGAATATTACACCGAAATTTATCTAATTGCAAATGGCAGCATTGATGCAACAAGCTATCGTGATGATTATGATGAAACAATAAAAGAATTAAATGCCGAGCTTGAAGAACTAGCACCAATTAGAGAAACAATTAGATATGAAGAAATTAAAACTGCAGCCATGGAAGAAATCTATGATGCCAGAGAAGAAATAAATAACTTAAGAGAAGAAAATGAAGAAAAATTTGCAGATGCTAAAGAAGAACTAGATAATGCTCAATTACAAATTGATAATGGTTATAAAGAAATAAATGATGCCAGAGCAGAATTAGAAACAAGAAGAACTCAAGTATTAACAGAACTTGATACTAATGAAGCTACTCTTAATACTAATTTAGCTACTATTAATGCTTCTTTAACAAATTTTGGTATTACAACAAGTAGCATAGATGAATCAATAAATGCTCTAAATAACGAAATTACTAACCTAAATAATTTACTTGCAACACTTGATCCAACAAGTATAGAATATCAAACAACTAAGGAAACTATTAATAATTTAAATACTTTAGTATCTAGTTTAACGGAAATAAAGAATGGTTTTACGGAAATTACTAATGCTCGCAATGAATTTAATAATACCTATAATGAAACAATAAATACTCTAAATTCTAATAAAGCTAATTTAGATGAACAACAAAGAACTCTAAATGAAAACCTAGAAGAATATAATACTAACTATACAGAATTTCAAAATAAAATCAATGATGGTTTAGCAGAAATCGCTGATGCTGAAGCCAAAATTGCAACTCTAGAAAAACCAGAATGGTATTTATTTGACCGTGAAGATAATTCCGGATATACAACATTCTTAGAATCAGCCACTAAAATTGATTCAATTGCTGCAGTATTTCCAATATTCTTTATTGCTGTTGCCTTCCTAATGTGTCTAAATACCATGACTAGAATGATTGAAGAAGAAAGAACCGAAATTGGTATTTTCACATCCCTTGGAATTGGCAAATTTAAAATAATATTTAGTTATATATTCTATGTTTTAATTGCTACTTTACTTGGTTTATTAATTGGTCTAACAATTGGTTATACAATAATACCTCATGTTTTATATAATGTATACACTCAATCATACATTATTCCAGGATTAAAAACTTATGCAAATATTCCAATATGTATAAGTATAATTGAAGTTTGTATAATTACTATGGCTCTAGTTACATATATTGCTGTAGCTGTTAAATTTAAAAATAGTCCCGCTAATCTACTTAGACCAGCTAGTCCTAAAAATGGTCGTAAAGTATTACTTGAAAAAATCAACTTTATTTGGAAACGAATATCATTTTCTTGGAAAGTTACAATTAGAAATTTATTTAGATACAAAAAAAGAATCATCATGACTCTAATTGGGATATCTGGTTGTACTGCCCTACTTTTAACAGGCTTTGGCATAAAAGATAGTATTTCTAAAATTGTTGATATACAGTACGGTGAAATTGAAAAATATGACTCCATGTTATTCTTAAACGAAAGTGTTGCTGAAGAAAATCCTGAAATAAATAATTTACTCGCAAGTAATGACATTGAAAATCCCTTATATGCTCACATGGAAACATTAACTTTTGCTGCCAATAACAAAAATATTGATGTTTACTCTATGGCCTTTATGGATAATGATATTAGTAATTATTATGACTTAAAAGATTTAGATGGCAATCCTCTATCTTTAGATGATGAAGGAGCAATAATTACTGAAAAAATTGCTGATATATTAAATGTTTCAGTTGGTGATACCATAACTCTTCGAGACAATAACAATGAAATATATGTAATAAAAATTTCTGGAATTAGTAGAAATTATATTAATAATTATGTTTATATGAATACTAACTATTACAATTTAGTTTTTGGAGATATTTCCTACAACACAATTATTGCTAACATCAATGATTTAGGTGATACTCTTCTTGCAAGTAATTATTTTAGCAATATTCAATATACAGAAGATAGTGTATCAATGCTTCAAGATATTTTTGATAGTATGAACCATATAGTTTTCTTAATAATTGGCTTCTCATCAGTACTTGCTATTACAGTTTTATACAACCTAACAACTATTAACATTTCGGAAAGAACTAGAGAAATAGCTACATTAAAAGTACTTGGTTTTAATGATAAAGAAATATCTATGTATGTTTATAGAGAAACAATTATTCTAACTATTATTGGTATATTAATAGGTTTAGTCCTAGGTATTGGCCTAAATGCCTTTGTCTTAACTGTTGCAGAGACTGATGAAATAATATTCATTAAAGAGATTAATTATTTAAGTTATATTTTAACAGTTGTAATTATGATTATATTTACTATAATTGTTCAAATAATTACTAACTTTATCCTTAGAAAAGTAAATATGATTGATTCATTAAAATCAGTAGAATAGAAAAAAGGTCGTAAGACCTTTTTTATTCTGCATTCTTTTTATCTTCTTTTTTATCTTTAGATTTTACAAAACCATAATGTTCTCTAATCTTTTGTTCAAGTTCATCACGAAGATTAGTATTTTCTTTTAAATAAGCCTTAACATTTTCTTTACCTTGACCTATTTTTTCACCATTATATGAATACCATGCTCCGCTTTTATCAAGAATTGCTAAATCACTAGCAATATCAATAATTTCTCCTTCTTTAGAAATACCTTCGCCATACATAATATCTACACTAGCAGTCTTAAATGGTGGAGCAACTTTATTTTTAACTACTTTAATATTGGTTTTATTACCAATTATTTGGTCTCCCATTTTAATTTGTTCACCTTTTCTTACATCAAGACGAATTGTTGAGTAAAATTTAAGAGCTCTACCACCTGGTGTAGTTTCAGGATTACCAAACATTACTCCAACTTTTTCGCGTAATTGATTAATAAATATCGCAGTTGTTTTAGTTTTATTCATGGTACCTGATAATTTTCTTAAGGCTTGGGACATAAGTCTAGCTTGCAAACCAACATGAGAATCTCCCATTTCCCCATCAATTTCCGCTTGAGGTACTAAAGCTGCAACTGAGTCAATTACAATTAAACTAACAGCTTCACTTTTAACTAAGGCATCACAAATTTCTAAAGCTTGTTCTCCTGTATCTGGTTGACTTAATAAAAGTTCATTTATATCAACACCTAAATTTTTAGCATACACAGGATCTAAGGCATGTTCGGCATCAATAAATGCTGCTCTACCTCCAGCTTTTTGTACTTCTGCTATAGCTTGCAATGCAACTGTTGTTTTACCACTTGATTCCGGTCCATATATTTCAATGATTCTTCCCTTAGGATAACCTCCAACACCTAAAGCAATATCGATAGCAAGTGAACCACTAGATACCACATCTACTTCAATATGTTCATTATCCCCAAGTTTCATAATAGCACCAGCTCCAAATTGCTTTTCAATATCTGCTAGAACTTGTTCTAGTGCCTTATCTTTATTCTTTTCATCTTTAACTGATTTCATTATTCCTCCTAATATACTCTGATACAAATTAATTGTAATATACTTTAAAAAAAATGTCAATATTTTTTTACAAATATTTGTTCGTTTTTTATTAAAAAGAAAAAAGCACAAAAATTAGTGCTTAAATTAATTCTTAGGTTTAGCCACTAAAGATACTAAAAAGGCAAATATTATAGCTCCAGCAATAGCAGCTGATGATTTGGTAAACATATTAGAAAATATCCCTAGTATTCCTTCCGCCATATACCCCTGAATTGCAGCCTGATAAAGCATATGACCAAAATTTGATATTAACACTGTTGCTCCAGCTCCAAATTTAACAACTAAATCATCATATACTCCAAGAAATGAAAGTAAGGCTCCAATTGCAGTATAAATACTTGTAATATGTCCTGGCGTAAGTTTGGTATTATCTAAAATAATCTGGGCTATTGCACAAGCAAATCCGGCGAATAAAAAGGCATTTAGAAAATTCATTATTCCACCTCCAAACTTACAGCATGAGCAATCGCAGGAATACTCATTTTTTGATTAACAAATGTTGTTGAGTGCAAAGCTCCAGTTCCAATAATTAATATTTTTTTATATTTTTTACTAGTTAAAATTTTACAAAATAAAACTAAAGGCAGACAAGCAGGTCCACTACCACCAGCATAAGTTTCTTGACTATCTAAAAATAATTCACAACCGGCATCCATATAATTTTTGAGTTGAACATTATAATTTTTTTCTAAATAATCTTGAAATATTTTACCCCCAACACAACCTAAATCACCAGTTAAAATAAGATCATAATAAGAGGCCTCTCTTTTTAAATCCGTTAAATGTCGCATTAATGTTGATGCTGCAGCGGGTGCCATAACTGCTCCCATATGGTTAGCATCACTTATATCCATATCAATGGCTACACCAATTGTTGATGATTCAATTTTTATCTTACTTTCTCTTTTTCCAACTAAAGTGGCAATAGCACCAGTTGTTGTAAATGTTGAAGTGTGAGGCCTTGGTGCTCCATATTCTACTGGATACCTAAATTGTTTTTCCGCTGTTAAATTATGCGAACTAACTACGGTAATAACTTTTTTAAAACCACTACAGTCAACAAAATTACTAGCAAGTATTAATTCTTCAGGAAATGTTGCACAAGCCGAATACACCCCTAAAAATGGGATATTATAATTTTTAGCATTATAGCTAGAAACAGCAATTTGATTAGTTAAATCCCCTCCAACTAATAAATCTATATCAGAATCATTTAAACTATTACGATGCATTAAATTATTAACTACATCTTCTTGCATCTTAACCTCAGCTTGTTCAAAAGTTTTTTCTTTATAATAATAATCATCCATAGATAAATTATATTTTTTTAAATGACTTTCTTTTTCTAATGGTCCAACAATTGTAAAATAATCATCTAAATAGACATTCTTATA
The DNA here is from genome assembly GCA_900546715.1 of uncultured Mycoplasmatota bacterium. GTDB lineage: Bacteria > Bacillota_I > Bacilli_A > RF39 > UBA660 > Onthocola_B. Next base: position 10,302 of record UREA01000004.1, read on the forward strand.
TTTCTTACTAGACACCAATAACCACTCTCACAATCACTAAAATAAATGCCGAAATTACGCCATATAAAATAACTGAACCTGCAAGTTTAAAAATATTAGCTCCAAGTCCTGTAATTAGACCATCCTTCTTATAATCAAGAGCACTACCAGTTACACTATGAGCAAAACCAGTTGTAGGTATTATAAGCCCACATTTACACTTATTAACCCAATTATCAAAGAATCCAAAAGCGGTCAAGATACTAGCAGTACCTATAATTATTAAACAAGTCCAAGTTGCAGCAATAACTTTAGACATACCAAATGATTCTTGAAGCATAAAGATAATAAACTCTCCAAAAAAGCCAATTAAACCACCAACAAAAAAAGCAACAACAATATTTCTTAGTTTAGGTTCCTTCGGCGTATGTTTTTTTACTAATTTTTTATAATCTTCTTTAGTCATATTATCACCTAAACTTATTGTGTCGCTATTTTTCTTACATATACATAAAATCTCGCATTTTTTTCAAACTTTTTGATTCATACCTCGATACCATTACTTGTGTAATACCAAGTTTTCTAGCAGTCTCACTTTGCGTTAAATCTTCATAATATCTAGCTTTTATAATATCTTGTTCTAAAGTATCTAGAGAATCAATACTATCTTGAAGCAGTATTTTATCATCTACTGTTACATCTTCTTCTTTATATAAAACCTCATGTAAACTTCGCTCATCACTTTCTTCATCAATAGAAACTAAAGAATTCGTATATTCTATTGCATTATTTAAAGTATTTAAATCAATTCCTAGAAACTCTGCTAATTCCTCATTACTAGGATTACGCATTAATTCTTGGGCCATCATACATCTACCCTTTTCAATTAGTTTATTAAGTTTAATTATATCTTTACTTACCTTAATACTTTTATTACTAGCAACCATATACATTTCCCCATAAATATACTTGTAGGCGTATGTACTAAACTTACAATCTCCATCGCATTTATAATTGTTATAAGCTTTAATAACCCCTAAAACTCCTGCTTGATATAAATCACTTTTAGGTATTCCATAAAACTTTTTAGCAATCGTCCAAATAAGTCCAGCATTTTCTTTAACTATTTCCTCATACATAAGCATCACCCATATATTTTATTTTTCTTACTCTCAAATCTTTTATTTTATCTTTTATTTCTTTATCACAACCCCACACTTTCATACATCCATTACTACTTTTAACTAAATATTTAGCTCTTTTTAATGAATCAAGTCCAACTTCATCGATATCTCTTAAATGAATTAAAATTAATATCAAATTACTTATCTTATGTTTTTTAAGTATCGGATTTAAATAATTATTTATCTTATAACAATTTCTTTTATTTAATACACCTTTTAAATAAACATATAAAGTATCATCTTTATATTCTAAATTCATTTTTAACATAATTTTTCTCCTTACATATTTAATATAGAAGAAAAATAATCATTTTTAAACACTTTCGACAAAACAAGTCAAAACCCAACAAAAAAGAAAGCAATTACTTTACGCTTTCTTTACAATACATTTTTTATTTTTTCTTTAGCACTATTTACACTTTCAGGATAAGGCATCATGACATATAACTTTTGATTCTTATAACTATATGTATAATCAAAAGCATTTGAGCCATCTAAAGATATAGTTTCAATATCCCATGAATACATACCATCAATTTGCCATTTTATTAAATCAGTAATTTCCTTATTAGTAATATTTGTTAAAAATTCTCCACTTAAAGCATTAAGTAAATTATTATAATTAGTTATAATACCAGCACTTAACACTTTATTAATAATTGCTGTTAGTACTAATTGTTGATTTTCTACCCTAACTCTATCTCCTTCACTAAAGGCTTGTCTTTCTCTTGCAAAAGATAATGCTTCTGCTCCATTTAAATTATTATTTCCTTTACTAAAGTGATATCCGTCGATACTAGTAAAATCATAATTAGAATTAACAGTAATACCACCAAGTTCATCTACAATATCAACTAAAGTTGTAAAATTAACTTTAACATAATAATTTATATCGATATCTAGTAAATCTTCTAAAGCTTTAGTTGTTACATCTATTCCATAAATACCTGTATGCGTAAGTTTATCATAATCCCCATAATCACTTAAATAAACATAATAATCTCTTGGAATACTTGTAAGTAATATCTTATTTTCTTTAGGATTAACAGAAACAATCATATTAACATCACTTCTTGATACTCTAGTAATAGATCCATAAGAATCAATACCTGTAATTAATATGTTATATGAATCACTTGTTACATCAATATCTTTATTAATATTTTTAATTTCTGTTTCAATACTATAATTTTCAATTATTCTCAAATTATCCATTAATTCATTATTAGTCTCTTTAAGCATAGTAATCTGCGCATCCTCAAGTATTATAGCAGCAACTTCTTCATCTATTAAATTATCAACCAATGAATTTATATCATCTAAAATTACACTTTCAAAATCAATATTATTATCAATTTTTTCAATTGCATTATTTAATCCCTTATGTACATTATTATCTAAATGCCCTATAGCCTCTCCATTTAAATCTCCAAGAGTTTCATAATCACTTTCATCTAACACCAATACATTATATACTTCTTCTTTATAAGTATTAAAACCAAATTGCTTTAAAAAATCTATTGTATTAAGTTCATAAGTAATACCAAATACCATAATTATAATGAGTATAATTGATAATATTACTCCAATAACATTTCTTATTTTACCACTACCCAGCAATAACTTAATTACTACTAAATCAATAATTAAAACAAGTACTACTAATACTATAAAATAATCTATTGGTAACACATTAATAAAATAAACTAACACTAAAATTAACACACTTACTATAAGAAGAAATATACTTAAATATTTCATAAAACTCATTTTACTTTTATTATTTTTCTTCTTAGCCATATATTTATTTACTTCTCCTTATTACCATATAATTTTAGCAAATAAAGATACATTTGTCTATATTAGTTTTCATCACTTAATACTATTTGTTCTTTTTCTTCTTTTACTTCTGTTGTTTCATATAATCTTTTTCTAATATCGTGTATTATTTGAATAATTTCTCCGACTGCATAAATAAATACAAATGAAATTACAATTCCTATTACCGCTAAAACAATTGTTAAAAAAGGTATTTCTACAGTGCCATTAAAAGTAAAAATAACAATGAATAATATAAACATACCAACCACTAAATCAACCCACGCTATACATTTAATTGCATATGCCACCATATTTGTTTCCCTAATAATTTTTTCATTTTCCACTTTAACCAACTCCTTTTATATTACAAAAAAAGTATATCATATCAAACAATTATTGTCTATATGATATACTTTATATTTAATGTAATATGAAGTCCATTCTTTTGTTGACTTATACTATAATTCTGTAAGGATTATCAATTGAGCCATCACCAGAGGCATAAGCTACATCAGAGTTTAAGTAAAAAACAGGTCTGACTGACATCCCAGCTAAAGCATCACCAACTTGTCCTAATATACCTGGCCCGTTTGCATAAAAAACCCTTTTATTATCACTCAAATAACGAGTAATCGTCCACTCTGGAATCTCTAAAAATAACCAACTACTATTATTATTTAAGCTACAGTTAGTCCAATATTCCGGTAATGTAGAATAACCATAATCGCTTACATACATTAAGCCTATTTTTGCATTGTATTTTATGTCTTGTGAATACATACCAACTTCTTCATTATATGTTGATAAAGTACTCAATAAATAAGCATCATATGTTATAATGCCACCTATACTCCACCATTTAGATAAAATAATATTTTGCCAATTGTTTTCAAAATTTGATAAAAAAACATTATTTAATTAGTAATTTAAATCAGATTTTTCCCAATCATTTGAACCATTATTTCCAGGACTCGGAGCAGCTAAAATTCCACTTAATTGAACAATATCATTTTTTTTGATATTGTTGCTCACACTAGAAACATTATCAAAATCTACAATATCAGAATCCCAACTGGAGTCACCTATACTTGCATTTTTAATTAATTTAATTTCACCATCAAAAACTCCTATCATTCTATATAAATTATCAACAGGACACGGATTTTCATCACTGCCAAAACAAACATAATTATTTGGATTTGCTCCTGCATATCTATATGAATTATCTCCTGCCTCTTGATCTACATTAGTGTATGTTCCTTGACCATCATGATAATAAAGTCCATTAACTCCATCTTCTACATAAACATTATTTATAATATAATCAGCTAAATATACTATATCTGGTTCTTTATCAAAGTATACATAACATTTTTCTGTATTATTAGTTTTTAAATTAACAGCATCCAGTTCTTCATTCCAAGATAATTCCCCACCATTTTCACAACTTGATAAATTACCATTAAAAACATATCCTTCCCCAGGCCAAGTACTTGAAGTAGATTTCTCATATGTTCCAGAACCAGCTTCTGTTTCTAACATGAATGTTAGAAAACCACCAACAGAGTTTTCTTTTTTATCCTCAATATTACTTGTATACATACTATTATCATCTTCACTTACATAAAAACAAATACTTATACCTAGTATTATTACAAATATACCACTTACTCCAATCAATATCTTTTTTTTCATTTTTTAACCTACCTTATAAATGAATTTTATCATTTAAAAAGTACCTATTCTATGGACAAAACATCCATATATTTCAATAAATTTTACCACCATAATTATAATATGGTGGTTCTATGATACATAATGATATGTATTATTATGATATAGTAAGATATAATATTAAAAAATATAGAGAAAAAGCTAATTTAACTCAACAACAACTAGCTGATTTAGCGGGCATTACTATGAATTATTTAGCGAAAATTGAAAGTGTTAAAATGCAAAGAGGATTTACAATAGTTATTGTAGGTCGTATTGCTGATGCGCTAAATATTGATATAAGATGTTTATTTGAACCTATTGAAGAAGAAAATAAATAGAAAAAGAAAGCGACCGCGCCGTCAAGTCGGCACGACCGCTTTCTAAATATAATATATTACATTTTATAATATTAATCAATAATTATTTACTAAAAAAACAAAACACATATAAATATCTTGTGTGGTATCTTGTGCTATTTCTTATGTGGTTTTATAAAATCAATTTAAAAAGGAATTAGATGTACAATACCTAGAATTATAAATAATTCGTCACTGATTTAAAAAATCTAATCCCTTTTATTTACTTATATAATTATATATAAGTATTCTATTAACTATACATGGACTTGGGCTCCAATTGCCTGTGCCATAAATAATTAATAGGTTTAAAAGAGTTCTAGTCTCTGCGTCTAACGCATAAATCCCTAGACTAACGCCCGAAACGAGCAGAGATACAAACTCTTTTCAAAAAGAAACCACCAAAGTACCTGTTATCAAAATTGATAAGTCTCTCCTATAAAACGGCTTCTTTTTCTATAAATAATATACTATATAATTTATTATATGTCAACAAAACAAAGCTCCCTACTAGGGAACTTCAAGATATTACTCTTCAATATCGTTAGTAAACTAATACTAGATTGATATCGAAAAAAATAATCATGTACTTAAGTAATACCTGTAGTACATGATATTATTATTTACTTCTTTTCAATATTTATAGAACCTGTTTTTTCCAATTCTACTTCTTCTTTACGATAATTAAGTGCCATACCTATAGTAAATACATAAGCAAGTATGTATATCCAGATCATTAACATAACAATATTGGCAAGACTTCCATAAAATGTTGAGTAATATGCGATATTGTTGATATAAAATGAATAACCATAAGTTATAATTATCCAAGAAATACTTGTAAATATTGCCCCATATCCGACATTTTTACTCTTTATTCTTTTATTTGGAGCAATAGTATAAAGTATTTTTATAAAGAAATACATTATTAACCAAGTAACAGGACCTTGCAATAATCTTATGATAGTTGTTACTTTATCAGTAATTGAACTATTTAAATCAACATACTCGAATAATTCAATAATTTTATCCCCAAAAACTGGAACTATTAGCATAAATATGAAAAGTAATACTAAAAATATTGTCATAATAATTGATTTTAATCTTCTTTTAAAGAAACCAGTTTGTTTTTCACCATAAATAGCATTAGATGTAATAATAATAGATGCTGGTCCATTAGATGCCGTATAGTAACCTACAACTAAAGTTATTACTAAACCTAAACCTGAAGCACTTGATTCTGGAATATTTAAAAGCATTGATGCAATATCTTTGGAAAAAGCATTAGCTAAAAAATCATATATTACATCGGTTGATAAATTAAGCAAGCTTGCTCCATAACTAATAAGTGTTATAGTAGGAACAATAGCAAGCACAAAGAAAAAAGCCAGTTGTCCAGGAAGTATTGCCATCTCCGGCCTTTTTAAAACTTTTATAAAATTATCAAAAAATTCTTTAACCTCACTTTTTAACTTCTTTTTCATTTTTTATGGCACCCTTTTGTTTCTTCATATCTTCAACCGCTTCATTCATGGCATCTTCAATAGTTTTTATATCATCTTCAATTATACTATATCCAAATTCTGCTCCAAAGTCATATGGTAATTTCTTTATTTCTTTATTTAATTTATGAATATAATTAGTTATTTGTTTTTGATTGTAACCTACTAAATAAATAACAAATTCATTACCATCAGTACGCATTATTTCACTATTATCAAGTTGAGTTTTAATTAAAACATTAGCACATGCTTTAATTTGTTTATCCCCTTCATTATAGCCATTTAAATCATTAATTTCTTGAATTTTATTTAAATCTACTACTATTATAGTTTGTGGATAAATTGTATTATTATTCCATGTTGCAATATTTTCGTTTAAATAATTTCTATTTTTTAAAGATGTTAATTGATCAATAAATTTCATTTTATCATCTTTTTTAATCTTTCTCGCAATCGAAATCTTTTTACTTTTACGAATAATTATTAGAACAATTATTATAGCTATAATAACTGCATATAAAATGTATTCAGCTACTTTTGTAACAATTCCGCCACTTTGAACAGTTTCACTATGGTTATTAAGTCCTTCTAAAATCATTTCATCTTGATCTAAGAAACTTACATATTTATCAAGTAAATTATATAAAGCACTATCAGTTCTTACTTTAAAATTATATTCATCCCCAATATAATCACTATATCTTGCTGAATAGTTATCTAACTCATCTAAACTATAATAATCAAAAGTATTTTTATCTATTACTAAAATTACATCTCTTTTATTTAATTTAAATAAATCTTTTGTTGTACTAAATGTTTCAACATTTATACCATTAATATTGCTAATATAATCATATATTTTAGAGTTTTCTTGTACATATACAGTTTCTCCAATTAAAGAATTAATTGATTTTATAACCATATTATTATCTTTTCGTAAAGCAACACTATATTCGATATTTATTCCATTTGTAGCATTAAAATTATCGGAATAATTATAATAGTTAAAATATAAATCGACATCACCATTTTCTACAGCATTCATAAATCTATCATAATTACGGTATTTTTCAAAATTAAATTCTACTCCCGCAAAATCACTGAATTTACTTAAAACAACCGCAGCAATTCCGCCGTATTTTCCCCCCATAATAACTTCATAAGGAGATGCATTAACAAAACCATAATTATATTCAATACTTTGCATTGAATCTATTTCCGTTGCTGATATATTTAAAGAAGTTGTAAAAGTATTAAATAAAGCTTCGTTATATAATGTATCAATTTCTTCCCAATTATTATAAAACTTTCTTAAAATGCTACTTAAAGTATCATCTGTAGTTTGCATTGTATAATATATTTTAATATCACTAAAATGGTATAAGATATTATAATTATTACTTAAAATAGTATCTAAATAATAAGTTAAAGGTACTATAGCATAAGTTACATCAGTTCCTATGGCATTAAATAATTCTTCACTAGATTCATATTGGGTAAATGTAACATTTGTAGAATTTATATAAGTTGATACATAACTTAAATCACTTGTTAAAATACCTATTGTTCTACCTATTAAATCATCAGTATCACTAATTATTTCATTATTAGTACCAATTAACGCGTAGTGATCTGTAAAAAATACTACATCATTATTTCCTACACTAGTTTTAGCACCTAATGTTATACCTGATGGATTAGTTCCATTTCTAAATGTTATAGGATTAATATTTAAGCCATATTCTTCTTCAAAATCCTCTATAAAGCCATAAAACACTCCACTACCATTTTTACCAAAAACATTAGCATCATCCAAAACATTAATATTTGGTACGGTATTAATATTTTCATTTATCCAATTGCGTTCGGCAACAGTTAATTTATTTTCATCATTTAAAAGAAAATATAAAAGGATTGCAATACCTATAACAACTAGTGCACTTACAACTATAACAATTATATTTCGTCTTTTTTTCATCACTCTTCTTCACTTTCTACTGGTGTGTTATTATTCCAAACAACACCTGAACCAGCAACATTTCTAGCCCCCATTATGGTAAATCCTTCACTATTTTCTGTTGCTGCACATTCTAGTGTAAAGTTAATATCATAATAAGATAAAATATCTTCACTAAATAAATCTATTGATGCGGCAGCCTTACTTTCCGCATCTACTAAAGGTGTATCACCAGCAAAAGTAATAGCTACATAAATAACTCTACCTTGGGTATGAATTGTTACATCTTCTACAGTTTCATCTTCAGCAAAACTAGCTACATATTCATCCATAAATTCTTCAGTCACCGGATAATTTTCGATTCCCTCTAATCTATCGCCATAAACTGATTCACTACCTCCGAAGAAAAAGGATACAGCAACCACAATTATAGCAATTAGACATATTACTAGAATTATTCCTAGTACTATTAACACCTTATTCTTCCCCCATAATTCTTTTAGTTTATTCAAATTATTCACCTCTTTAAGTAATATAATTATACTACATATTTAGAAATATCACAAATTATTTAAAACATCATGTAATTTTTCTTCATTCCATATTGGAATATTTAAAGCTATTGCATCATTATATTTGCTACCAGGATTTTCTCCAACAATTACTACATTTGTATTTTTACTAACTGATTCACTTACTTTTCCGCCGTAAGACTCGATTATATCTTTTATTTCTTTTCTACCCATATCACTAATTGTTCCTGTAATAACAAATCTCTTACCAGTTATTTCATCACTTACTCCCTTTATTTGTCCTAAATAATCCATATTAATACCAATTTCTTTTAATTTTTCAATTAAATCTTTATGAGCACTAAAATAATCAACTATACTTTTAGCAGTAACGCTACCAATATCTCTAATACTTTCTAAATCCTCTATTGTAGCATTCATAAGTGCGTCCATATTATGATATGTGCTAGCGAGTAACTTCGCCGTTTTAGTACCAATTTCTTTAATCCCTAAACCAAATAACAATCTCTCTAAACTATTATTTTTAGATTTTTCAATATTATCAAGTATTTTATTAACACTTTTTTCCCCATAACCATCAAATTCCATAATCGCTTGTTTTTTAGAATCTAAATCATATAAATCTGGAATATTTCTAATAAAACCTAAATTATATAATTCTTCAACAATTTCATCCCCAAGTCCTTCGATATTCATGGCATCTCTTGATACATAATGAATTATACTTTCAATATTTCTTTTAGGGCATTCGGGATTCATACAATAATAATCAACTTGATCAGGAAATTTATGAAGAGGACTATGACACATTGGACATTCATGAATCATTTTAAAATCTTTTTCTTCTCCAGTTCGCCGTTCAAATTTTGCCTCAACTACTTCTGGTATAACATCTCCAGCTTTACGAATTGACACGATATCGCCGATTTTTAAATTTTTAGCTAAAACATATTCTTCATTATGTAGGGTTGCTCGCCTGATAGTTGAACCCATAACAATTACTGGTTCAAGTACCGCATTTGGTGTAATTCTACCCGTTCTCCCCACAGTAAATATTATGTCTTTTAATTTAGTTAAGACCTCTTCAGCTGGAAATTTATATGCTGTTGCCCATTTTGGGTATTTAGCAGTATATCCCAATTCTTCTTGCATTTTAATATCATTAACTTTAATAACTACTCCATCGATTTCATATGGTAATTTATTTCTTTTTTCGGTAATGTCTTCAATAAATTTTAAAATACCATCAATATCACTTACTAATCTGTTCGCTGGATTTACTTTAAAACCTAAACTTTTCATAAATTCTAGCGATTCCATATGTGTCTTAATATTAAATTTATCTGGATCTGGTAAGTAATAAATAAAGTTATCCAGTTCTCTTTTAGCAGTCACCTTCGAATCTAATTGTCTAATTGAACCCGCAGCAGCATTGCGAACATTTTGAAGAAGTGGTAATCCATCTTTAGCTCTTTGTTCGTTTAGTTTTTCTAAAGTCTTTTTGTTCATGAATATTTCCCCGCGAACTTCAATATCTATTGGCTCTTTTAAAGTTAGGGGTATAACCTTTATTGTTTTAACATTGTGCGTTATATCTTCACCAGTTACACCATCACCTCTAGTTACTCCACGGACTAACTTTCCTTTTTCATAAATTAAAGCAACACTCAAGCCATCAATTTTATATTCACAAACATATTCCGGTTTAACCCCTTCTTTTTTTATTTTACTATCAAAGTCTCTAATTTCATCTTCATTAAACACATTAGCAAGACTAAGCATTGGTCGCGCGTGTACTATTTTATTAAATTTATCAATGACTTCTCCTCCAACTCTTTTGGTTGGTGAATCATCATAACTAAATTCCGGATAAGCTTCTTCTAAATTGACAAGTTCCCGGTAATATTTATCATATTCTTGGTCAGTTATCGTCGGATTATCTAAAACATAATAATTATAATTTGCTTCATTTAAAATTTTTGTTAATTCAAGAACGCGTGCTTTTACTTCTTCTTGTGTCCCATAATTCATTTGGATATTCCCCTTTCTTGATTAAATCTTCGATATTTTTCTTTAAATCTGGTAAATCTTCTTTATAAGTTACTCCCATCCATTTAGACTCACTAGTTGTTGCTAACATCTTAAATTTATTTTCTTTAATTCCTCTTCTTAAGATTTCTGGAAGTAAAAACTCATCTTTTAAACCAATATTTCCATGAATAAATTTAGCAAATTCACTTTCTAAAAATTCTAAAAAACTCGGTCTTAAGCCAAAGAAATTAACTGTTACTGGATGATTTTCATCAAGCTCAAATGTTTTATCTTCAAATATTGCATTAGCAATTAATTTGCCATTATCTCTTTCTATTTCACATTCGATATTATTAGTAACGAAAGTTTTATCATCTGTAAAAACTACTCCCCTTTTTACCGCACCATTTTTTGTTTCTGTTACATAAAATGGGTAATTAACTGTTAGATATTCTGAGTCTTCATGATTATTTTTAAAAAACTCTGCAGCTTTTTGATAAGAATTTAAACCATAAAAATCATCAGAATTAATTAGTACAAAATTACCATAAATTAAATCTTTGGCACAAAGTAGCGCATGCCCTGTCCCAAGCATTTTTACTCGTCCTTCAGGTAATGATACATCACTAGGAATCATATCAAGTTCTTGAAAAGCAAATTCTACCTTGATTTGATCTTCAAACTTACTAGTAATATGTTCCTTAAAATAATCTAAATGCTCCCTTCTTATAATAAATATTACTTTGGAAAAACCTGCTCTAATTGCATCATATACCGAATAATCTGCAATAATTTCTCCACTTGGTCCAACTGGTTCAATTTGTTTTAAACCACCAAAACGCGACCCCATACCTGCTGCCATAATTACTAAAGTTAAATTATCCATCTAAATCCTCCTTAATCCTTGATAATTACTTAACATTTTTTTAATTCCAAACCTTTTATCAAAAGCAATTGTCACAAATCTCTCATCAGCATCAATTACAACACCTTTACCATATGTATCATGCATTACTATATCACCATGATTATATACTGTATTTTCTGTCTTGTAATATCTTTCCTTATTAAATTCTTTTACTCCACTTATATTATTTACTTTTTCATCTTTTTCAATTAAATCTCGATCAATTTCATTAATAAATCTACTTGGTGGATTAAAACTAACATTTCCATAAAGCATCCTTCTTTTAGCATTAGTTATGTATAATCTCTCTTTTGCTCTAGTTATTGCTACATAACATAGTCTTCGCTCTTCATCCATTTCTTCTTTACTATTACTTGAATTAGCATGTGGCATTATTCCTTCTTCCATACCCGCTAGAAATACTACTTTAAATTCTAATCCCTTAGCAGAATGCATAGTCATTAAAGTTATAGCATTACCATCTTCTATATGTTCTTTAGCATCCGCAACTAAACTTATATCTTCCAAGAAATCTTCCAAATTAACTGAACCTGTTTCTTTTTGATAACTCTCGGTAATACTTCTAAATTCTTTTAGGTTTTCTAAGCGGAGTTCCGCTTCTAAAGTTTTATCTTTTTCCAGTTCCGCTTGCATACCTGATAACTCTAAAACTTTGTCAATAAGTTCTGTTAAATCTACATTTTTAGCAATTTCTTGTAAATTTAAAATTAAATTTTTAAACTCTAATTCTTTTGGCTTTTCTAATGCTTCAAACATACTAGTATTATTTGCTATGGCCCTTTGTTCTAATTCTTCAATTGATTTATTTCCAATCCCTCTTTTAGGGACATTTATAACTCTAGAAAGAGATACATCATCATGTGTATTTGATATTAATCTTAAATAACTAATTAAATCTTTAACTTCCCTTCTTTTATAGAAATAATAACTACCCACAACTTTATAAGGATAATTCTTACTTAAAATACCTTCTTCTAGTATTCTTGATTGGGCATTAGTCCGGTAAAGTATAGCAATATCTTTATAATCATATCCATCATCAAGTAACTTCTTTATCTCATCAAGTATTGTTTTAATTTCATCTGCTTCATCATTACATCTCGTATATTTTATTTTAACACCTAAGCCAAAATCACTATGAAGCTCAACTCCCTTACCTTCATTATTATTCTTAATAACTGAATTTGCGGCCTTTAAAATATTATTAGTGCTTCGATAATTTTGATATAAAGTAATTACTTCAACCTCTGGATAATCACTTTCAAAATTCATAATATTTTTATAATTTGACCACCGAAATCCATAAATTGATTGACAAGGATCACCCACAACAAAAATATTACGATACTTCTCTGCCAGTTTTTTAACTAACTTATATTGCACTTCATTAGTATCTTGATATTCATCAATTAAAATATAACGATACTTCTCTTGATAATAATCAAGTATTTCTTCATGAGTATAAAATAGCTCTACTGGGTTCTTTAACAAATCATCAAAATCAACAGCATTATTTCTTCTTAAAACTTTTTGATATTCAAAATATATTTTTAGTGCCACTTTTTCTGGTGGAGATGCTAAATATTTTTCTGCTTCACTATCACTAAGCATTTCATTTTTAATAAAACTTATTTTATTTTTTATAAAACCAGGACTATATTCTTTAGGATCATATCCTAAATCTTTAAGTAGTTTTTTTATTATACTAGTAGCATCATCACTATCAATAATTGTAAAGTTATGAGTTAGTCCCAAAGCTTCATAATTTTCCTTAATTATTCTTAAACCAAATGAATGAAATGTTCCAACAAAAGCTCTGTTTTCTCCCACAACATTGTTGATTCTTTCCCGCATTTCCTTCGCGGCTTTATTAGTAAAAGTTATCGCTAAAATATTTCTTGAATCAATTCCACTGGCAATCAAATTAGCAATACGCATAGTAAGTACTTTTGTCTTACCAGAACCCGCTCCCGCTAACACTAGACAAGGACCATCAATGTGTTCTACTGCCTTAACTTGTTCTTTATTTAGTCCATCTAATATATTCATATATCCTCCATAACTACTACATATAATTATATCAAAAATAAGTGCATTAAAAAAGAGAAAGTTCCAATATACAATTGAAACTTCACTTAATATCTTTAGGAAATACTTTCATTGCTGCACTTACTATTTCTAAAATTAATTTATCTAATTTTTGCATATCAAACTCTGATACTTCATACCACTTTGGTTTATTCATTTTCTTATTTAAATAACGATTTTGTAATTTGAAAATATAAATATATGGTAATACTTCATAAAAATAATTAGAATCATTAATATTTGTCTTTTCCAAATGCATTTTAAAACCTAATATTTTTGCTAGTAATTTATTTCCTAAATCGGTTCTTTTAACAAATCGATCACTTATAAAAATCATAATAAAAATACACACTAAACCTATTAAGTAAAATAACAAGTAATTGCCATTTAACATAGGAATAAACATATAAATCGGAAAAGCTCCCATGATTAAAGCAAAAACACAACCAAATATTATAGCACTTAACCTCCGAGCCTTAATGCTACCAGTATTTACATCTATAGGTTGTCGAGAAGTTATAGTATAAAACAAAACTGTAAAACCAATACTTGGAAATAATAAACAAATAATCAATGAAGAAATATCACCATAATTCGAAATAGGAATATAAGTAATTATAAAATATGTAGCAATAATCATTAAAACAATTAACCAAAATACCCAAGATGGAGTTTTACAAAATATTTTTTCATCAAATTCTTTATATTTCATTTTACTTGACATTCTAGATAAAATAACTAGAGTATTATGATAACTAATAACATCTAAATTAGCAAATAAGTTATCCATAAATGCTTTTTCATTATAATCATCACCATTATAATCCTTTAGCTTTACTACCTCTAATTCGCTTACACTATTAAATAATGTAGTTGTTTGTTTTTCAACAATTTTTATATATCCTTTGCTACAAAGCTCAATTAGCATTAATCCCAAGGCATCACCACATAGCTTTTTTCTGAACACATACATTGCATCCGATATATTAATATTTGGTGGATACATTTCTTCTTTTATATCTGTTTTTTTATTTTTGCCATAAATAATCCATAAAATTAGTGTTATAATCAAAGATATTAGAGGAACAATAATCATTACCATGAACCTCCACCTCCCCCACCAGAGCCACCGCCAGTTATACCTCCTCCAGATGAAGAAGATGATGATGAATCATAAGTTACACTTGAGGCAACACTTGATGTTGTTGTACTTATATAATTATTAAATGTTATTATATCAAAAGCACCACTACCACTATACCAAGATGGTGCAGATAAAGCAATACTTTCAAAATTCTTAAACCATTTATCAGATACACCTAAAACATAAGTATAAGGTAAGATATCATAAAAATATTCGGGATTTTTATCAACCAAAGCTTCCAACTGCTCTTTTTCAGCTGTTTCTAAAAATTTTTTAAAACCTAATATTCTACCATAAATTTTATTGCCAAAATCAGTTCTAAAATTAAAAGAAAAAGCCCAATAAATTATAATAACTGAACATATCACTGATATTATTGATGACATTATTGATAAAGTACCATACATATATTGATAATTAGTTGCTACAAAAAACATTATAGCAAAAGCAACAATAAATATTGAAATAACAATTTTAGTAGCTACTGTATATTTAGTTTTAAGTACTAAAACAATTACTATTGCTAAAAATAATATAGTTATAATATTACCTATTAGAGCTTCTGATGAATAGTAATTAATAAAAATTAATATGTTTGTTATACTAATAGATAAAAAAGCACATAAAATATATAAAAATTTATATGTTTTATTAGAACTTAAAAATAATTGTTGTTTATTTGTTGGAGAATTCATTTTATTTTTTATATCATATACCGCAGTGTATAATTCATCTGCTATATCTTCCACCATAATTTTATTGCCATTTTTAAATAAGGATTCCATAAATAAATACTCTTCATGTTTATTACCGTCATAATCTTTTAATTTTATTATTTGAGTTGTAGTATAATCAGTATTTAAACTTTTAGTTGTTACCTCTTCTATTTTTAAATACTTTTTATCAGCAAGATAAACTAATAAAGAAATTACATCTTTATTTGTTACACTACCTTTATATAAAAAAGCTATTTCTAAACTATTATAATCATCTGGAGGATAAAATTCTATAGTATCAACTATTCTTACACTTCTCTTTTTTATATATAAAATTAATCCCGCAATTATTACACTAATAATAGGTATAATTATTGCTATAAAATTATTTATACCATAATTAGATTTAGCTTCACTAAAGTACCCTTCAGGAAGTTCTAGTCTAACAGTTAAGGCATCACCTTCATATAACGGTGTATTTAATGATCCCCTTATAGTATTTCCAGATACTTCATAACTCACACTATTTGTTGAAAAACTTTCAGGTCCATTAGAAAACCCTAATAAACTTTCATCAAATTCTTCTGGCATATTAATAGTAAATGTAACATTTGTAATAACAGTTTCCCATTCTGGTCCAATTATATTAAAATAAAATTCATCTTTGTCTTTTAAAGAATCCTTACCAACATTATAATTATATTTAATAACATATTCTTGATAACCCGTTACTAAATTATTAGCATCTCCTAAACGAATAACCAAATTACCATCAGATTTTGATTGTGTGCTAAAAACATTAGTATAAACATTTGAAACATTAACATAATTATTCGTTGTTGTTCCATCTAATCTACTAACACGATTTCTAAGTGGAATACTTCTATATATTCCATGTCTTGCTTGATTAAAATATACTCTTATTTCTTCTGTTATATCAAATGAATTATCTTTATTAACATCAATAACTACATTATAATCATCAATATAATAATCATAATTATCATATAACCCTTTCGCATTAGTTAAACTGATAAAGCTAACAAATAACATAACTAATAAATATTTTATTTTTCGCATTACCATGCACCTCCTCCGCCACCACCGGAGCCGCCACCAGAAAAACCTCCACCAGAAGATCCTCCAAATGATGAACCATCAAAGAAATCATTATTATCATTACTAGAAGATGGACCACCATGCATAACCATTGTTCTAAGCATCTTCGGTGGTCTACTCAAATCATTTATCGTACTATTAATACTTTGATTAAAGAATGCTATATTAAATCCTTCATGACTTTCAAACCAATAAGTAGGTTCTAATATAATATGTTCAAATCTTTTAATCCATATATCAGATATTCCTAAAACATAAGCATAAGGCAAAATATCATAATAATAATTTGGATGTTCTAATACAATTTTTTCTAATTCGCTTACTTCCACTAGTGAGATATACTTTTTAAAACCTAATATTTTTCCATACATCTCTTTACCATAACTTGTTCTACTTAAAAAATCTTTATTCAAAAGTAAAATAACAATCATACAAATAAAGCTTACTACCATATTAATAATAAATACTTGCCTTGATACAACAAAATCTTTTAATGAAAACCAAATAATAAATACTGCAAATCCAAATATAAATAAAATATCTAAAAACTTTAAAAAGTCACTCTTAATATGCTTTGCGGCATAATATAAAGGTATTAAAACTACCAAAGACATACAAAAGGCAATCAACATTAATATCGGTGTTGGATGAAAATCTTTAATTTGCAAATATACGGCACTAAGTACACATAAAACTGCCATTAAACCAAAAATTCCTTTGTAAAAACTATTATCTTCTTTTATAATTCTAGCTCTATTTTCTTTAGTATTAGTAATTGTTTTAATAATACTTGTTGTTTTATAAAAAGAATATTTTAAATCTTCAATATCTACTCTATCACCATAAATAAATAATCCTCGCATGAATTCCTTAATTGCATTATCATCTTTATCATATTCTCTTAATTTAACAACGCTCAAAGTATTTTCCTCTTCTATTAATTTAATGTATTTTTCATTAGCTAAATATATAAGAAGTGATATTATATCTTTATCATTAACTTCCCCTTTATATAAAAATGCTATCTCTAAACTAGATAAATTATCTGGGGGATTAAGTTCTACTGGTTTAACTAAATGTCGTAAAACTAAAAAATAATATAATAATAAAGCTAATACTACAAGTATTATTGGAATAACAAAACTTAAAATCGTATTAGTATTATAAATATTAGTAGCTTCACTAAAATACCCCTCTGGTAAACTAAGTCTCACAGTTAAACCTTCAAAAGCACTTAATGCTTCTGTTGTATAACCACTAATTACATTCCCATTTACATTATATATAACTTTATTAGTTGTACTTCCATAGCTACCTGTAGAAAACCCTAATAAACTTGCATCGAATTCTTCTGGCATAGTTATAGTAAAATTAACTTTATTAATTGTTGTATCCCATTTTGTTCCAATAATATTATAATAAAATTCATCTATATCTTTTAAAGGATCTTTTCCAATATTATAATTATATTCTATTACATAGTTTTTAGCCCCTCTTACATAAGTATTAGCATCCCCAATAACAAGTTGATAATAACCATCACTAATCTTAGTAGTATATTTTTCATTTACTTCTACATTACTTATTAAAACATTATTTCTAGAACTTGTTCCATCTGTTCTAATAACTTCATTATGCATTGGAATATAGCGATATATCCCATGTTTATCAGTATTAAAAAATACTGCAATTTCTTCTCTTATATTATAAGAATTATTTTTTAAAACATCAATTTCTACATTATACTCATCAATATAATAATCTAAGGCATTAACATTTTTTACTCCTAATACACATATTAACAAACAAAATAAAATCCACTTTATCTTCATAGTTTTACATCCACATTTTCTCTCTCTTCGGCTTCCGCTTCAAACATATTTTTTTGTTTGTAACCAAATATTTTAGCCACAATATTACTAGGTATCATTTCAACTTTATTATTATACATTCTAACAACAGCATTATAATATCTTCTAGATTTTGCTATCTCATCTTCTACATCACTAAGTTTAGTACTTAAATTTAAAAAGTTCTTATCAGCTTTAAGCTCCGGATAGCTTTCTGCTAAAGCCATAATTTTCGTAATACCACTACTTACTTGTTCATTAGTATCCAACTTTTCTTTATCTGATAAACTATCATAACTACTTCTTAAATGTATAACTTCTGTAAGTGTATCTTTTTCATGTTTAGCATAACCCTTAACAGTTTCTACTAAATTAGGTATTAAATCCCATCTTTTCTTTAAAGAAACATCCATTGTTGAAAATGCTTCATCAACATCATTACTAAGTTTAATTAAACTATTCCAAGTAATTAAAATATAAATTATTATTAAAACAATTATTCCACCAATAACAAAAAACATATTACTACTCCTTATCTATTTTAATTATAAAATAAATTTAGAGTATCCGTCAATAACAATTACTTTAGTATACACTTATTTTTAGATTATTCATAAATTTTAATTGAAAGTACTTGTAAGGGTGAAAGTTTATGAATAATCAAAATTCAAACAGCAATGGAAATTGCATTAATGAAATATTATGTGTAATTTTAGTACTACAAGAAAATGCATGTCCAGATAACTGTTTACAAACTTGTGATAGACCAGTACTCGGCGGAGGAACTAATTGTATAGTATGTAACACTAGACCAGTAATGCTTTATACTTGCTGCGGAAATGGCGTTCCATGGAGTATGCCAATAACTAAAGATTCAACAATAAGTTGTGCAGGATCTGATATTAGTACTACTTGCTCAAATGTCTTTAGAGTAGAAAAGATTGAAGGAAATTGTTGTACATTTAGAGTTCTTGCTGAAAATACAGATACTACTAGTTTATTTCCATATGTAGCTACTAATGTCTTCTTCACAATGGATTGTAGTTGTTTGTGCAGTATAAGATGTCTATCTGATACATTTGTAGATTGTGTTTGTTAAATAAAGCCTCAACTTGAGGTTTTTATTTTGCTAGAAAATATATTTAAAAAATAGTTAACAAAAAACCACCTTACATCCCTTCGGACTTAGAGTGGTCTAAACATATGTTATACAACATAAATAGTACTTATTTTTTATTTTGCTTCTTCTTGAACTCTAGTTTCTCTAATTACTGTTATTTTAATAGTACCAGGATATTGCATTTCACTCTCAATTTGTTCTTTGATATCCCGAGCCATTTTATAACTTTTAGCATCATCAACTTCTTCAGGTTTGACAATAACCCTAAGTTCACGACCAGCTTGCATTGCAAATGTTTTTTCAACACCTTCATAAGAGTTACCTATTTCTTCAAGTTGTTCTAATCTCTTAATGTAATTTTCTAAAGTATCATTTCTAGCACCAGGTCTTGCCGCAGAAAGTGTATCTGCAACAGCTACTAAAACGGCAATTGTTGTTTTAGGTTCTGTATCACCATGATGCGATGCAATAGCATCAAGCACTACATCAGGTTCATGATGTTTTTTAGCAAAATCTAATCCCACTTCAACATGTGAGCCTTCAACTTCAAAATCAATAGCTTTACCAATATCATGAAGTAAACCAGCTCTTTTAGCAAGAGTTATATTTTCTCCAAGTTCGGCTGCCATTAAACCAGTAAGGTTAGCAACTTCAATAGAATGTTGTAAAGCATTTTGACCATAGCTTGATCTAAAGTTAAGCTTACCAACTAAAGTAACCAATTCTGGATCCATTTTAGCAATACCTAAATCATTAATAGTTTGATTACCTATTTGAATAATTCTCGCATTAACATCTTTTACGGTCTTGTCATAAATTTCTTCAATTCTACCAGGATGAATTCTACCATCCTTAATTAAAGATTCAATAGTAAGTTTTGCTATTTCTCTTCTTAACGGATCAAATGAAGAAATTGCTATTGCTTCAGGTGTATCATCAATTATTAAATCAACACCAGTAACTGATTCAATTGTTCTAATATTTCTTCCTTCGCGTCCGATGAGTCTACCTTTCATATCATCATTAGGTAGGCTTATAGTACTAACTGTTTGAAGTCCCACAACATCATCAGAGTATCTCTCCATACTACTAATAATCATTTGTTTAGCTATTTCATGAGCTTCTAACTTAGCTTTAGCCTCAGCATCTTTAATGTAATTAGTAATTTCAAGTTCCATATCTTGTTCTACTCTCTCCATTATAGCTGCCTTAGCTTTTTCTTTGCTATACTTAGCAATACTTTCAAGTTTTGCTACTTCTTCTTTAAGTAGCGTATCCATTTTTTCCTCTTTTTCTTGTAAATTTTTTTGTTTAGCTAATAAATCATTTTCTTTGTCTTGTAATAAATTATCTCTATTTTGTAACATTTCTTCTCTTTTATCTAAGTTGTTTTCTCTAGTTAATAATCTATCTTCACTTTGTAAAAGTTCGGCTTTTTTAGCCTTTATTTCCGCATCAGTTTCTTGTTTTAAACGAAAACTTTCTTGCTTTAATTCTGATAAAGCATCTCTTTTACTTTTTTCCGCTTCTAACTTAGCGGCTTCAATTAATTTATTAGCTTTACTTACTGCTCGTGATGCTCTAATTGTAAAAACAATCCATATAATAACACCACCCAGCAAAATTCCAACAATAAGAGTCAAAATGGCAATCAAAACATTATCCATTTTTTCCTCCAACTTTCTATAGAATATATATAATTTATTGTTAAATATATTTATATCTACAATTTAATTATAAAATTAATTCCCAAAATAATCAAGTAGTTTTTACAAATATGAAAAAAAGCTAGGTATTCTAGCTATTTAATTCTATTATTTCTTCTTTAGTCATATAAACTATTCGCTCTTCATTTATAATATTATTATTTTGATAATCATGATATTCTTTTAACAAGTCATTAAGTTTTTTTGAAGATAATGTATCCTTAGTTCTTCTGAATTTTGACAACATTGTACAATTTTCTATAGTTAATTTTGTATTTAATTGAGCATAACTATCTTCATATAAAACAGTTTCTTTTGGATTTTCTGAATTAATAAAATAGTTATATTTATGATACAAATTGTGTAATTTTCCGGCTGTTTTATCAATTGCTATTATTTCAATATAATTATCTTTAATATCCGCAATTAACATTGGATGTTCAATACTAGCAACTTGATCTATTTGATATCTCACTTTCAACCACAATATTTGCCCCACTTTTAAATCATTCATAATTTTAATGCTTCTATTAATCCTTTATATCTTTTTTTGTATTCAGCAATGTTGTCCTCAATATTCATTATAGGTGCATTATATGTATTATTGCTTAATTTCTGCCATGTTGGATCTTCATGAGTAATTTCAATTAATTCATCAAATGTAGCATTCTCTAAAGATATATATATCTTATCTAAAAATTGCTTGTCGGAATCATTTATGTTAACCATACTATTTTGATTAATCATTAACCCATATGATTTTACAATATCTTCAATTACTGGACCATTATCATATGCTTTAAAATCATCCTTAAATAATCTTTTATTATATAATGCCAAATATACAACTTGAGCTAAAAATAAATATTTATTAATTCTTATATTACCTTCATATGATTTTCTACCATTATAAACAACTACATTTTTGTTGAACAATTTTCGCTTTGAGTCTTTAGATAAAAAATACATAGCCACATCTTTAGCACTCAACATAATATATCACCTCGCACTAATATAATATAATATTTAATGATTTTTTGCAACATAATTGCTTAACTAATTTACTGAATTAATCATTAAATAAAAAAACTATTTCTATTTACAACACACATCAAGAAAAGATTTTCTATATTCAGTTGTTTTAAAATTTTCAATTTTAAAATTAACTAACATAAATATCCCCTCATATATAATATATACTGAAAGCAGCAGAAAACCAACAAATTGCGTTTTTTTCGTAAATTTATTGATTTTCAGCAAGATTTATTCTTTGTGTTTTTTTAAGTAAAGTTTTTATCTTACTATACCCTATATATAATCCAATTGCAATAATAATAAATCTTATTGGAAATAAAGTAATTGCATATCTCTCATAAGCAAAAGCCACACAATATAATATTATTTGTAATATATAAAATATCATTAAAAAAGCATATTCTAATAAATTAGTTCTATATATTAAAATTAAAATTGATGATATTAAAAATAATACTAAATCAATAATTCTAAATGCTAAATTAACTTTAATATCTATATTAAATACTTCTTCCCAATAAAAACTAGAATATAACATTATTTTAGGCTTAAAAATTAAATAAGATTTTATAAAAGAAACTTTATCGGCTTTCCACCATTCACTAATTCTATATTTGGCTTTCAATTTATCATACTCTAAAGAATAATAAACTTTATATTTATCTCTAGGGGAATCTTCACTTAAATAATATTGCATTTCTTTAGGCATTGAATCATTCAACACTTCATAATTTAGTTCTTCATCTAATGGATAACCACTACCTTGATAGGTTCCTAATAATAAAGGATTACCAGATCCATAAGTAAGTGGAATAAACATATCAAAAGTTTTATAATTTCGGTATATCCATGGAATTAAACTAATAATTACAACTGATATTCCAAGAATTGTTTTTTTTAATAATTCCTTAATATTATATTTTTGTATCAACAAACATATTAATAAAGCAATAGGAAATACTATTATATTTGGTCTAATATATATAGCTATAATAAAATAGAGTAACATTAAATAAAAGTCTTTATTACGATGATTCCTTAAAAATAATAAAGAATAATATATTAATAACAACATAAATAAAATAAATGGTGTTTCTGTAAGTATTAAATTATTCATCCATATATAGTCGGGAGCAATAAAAAATAAACTAACAATACTTGCAATATATTTATTAGAAAATAATAACGCAATTTTATAAAAAATAATTACAGTAACAATAAATAATATTGCATAAAATATTTTTAACGCAAGTATTAATGTTGCACCAATACCAAACAGAAAACAAAACATAGCAATAATAATAGGTAAACCTGGCATTATTTGAGCTGATGTTACCCCATGCATGGTAATTTTCCCCTCTTCATAAAGGGTAATACCGCTGTTAATATAACTTAAATCATCACTATTGATTGTATAATCATAACCTAAATCAATAATTGATAATACTTTTATCACTATCAACAAAAGTATTATCAAAGAAAACAACCAATGTGATTTTACAATTTTTAATACTTTCATAGTTCCTACAATCATCCTTTATTTCTTTATCTTAAACATAAATTTAACATTACTATTCCAAAATCTTTTTAATCTCTTAGGTTCAGTAATTATCCTATAAAACCATTCTAAATTAAGTTTAATAAATATCTTTGGTGCTCGCATTTTAGCTCCACTTAAAACATCAAAAGAGCCACCTACTCCAATATATATACCTTTTTTAGCTTTATCAAAATACTTATAAATTAATTTCTCTTGATTAGGTATACCTAAAGCTACCATACATATATCAGGATTTAATTTAATTATATCTTCCATTATTTTATCTTTATCATCAACATAACCATTACTAAATCCAAGTAACTTAATATTTTTATATTCTTTTTTTATTTTTTCCACTAACGCTTGAATAACCTCTTCTTTAGCTCCAAATAAATACATTGAATATTTATTTGTATTAGCAACATTCAACAAGTGTTCTGTAATATCAATACCTGTAATTCTTTCAGGTATTGATATATTTATTTTTCTTGCAACTTTTACAACTGCAATACCATCAGGAACAAAACTATAATTACCATCTAAAATATTTTTTAACTCTTTATCTTTTTCACTCATCATTAATGTTTCCGGATTAACAGTAATTATAAATCTTTTATTTTTATTTTTTAAATCCTTATCTAATTCATCAAAGTATTCATTTTTACTTTTACTATATAGTTTTTTTAAATATTCTTGCATAATTTCACCGTATTTATATCTACTATTATTGTTAATTAAAAACATAAATAATATACCTAAATATATACTACAAGAAGGATAACCGATTATATGTCCCGACAAAAAAGATAACATTAAAAGAAACAATATGGTAAAACTAGCAATAATATTATCTATAGTTTTAAAACAATATTTTAAAACTAATTTAATCATAAGAACTAAAGGAATCAACAAAACTAATACACCTAAAATACCATAATGAAATAATATATCTAAAAAATCTATCTCAGCATACAAAATAATATTACAATTATTAATTTGATTATTGTTAGTAAACCCGATTCCAAAAAATTTATTTTCTAAAGTTGAATCTTTATATATATTATATAAAGTATATGCTTTATTTTCCCTACCATTCAATAAACCATGAATGACTTTTTCTACTATTTCATTATTTACAACACTAGAAAAGCGATAATATTTCCCACAAGATTCATTTTGTAAATTTTTATTTATATTATCATTCTTTTTTACTTCTTTTATAGGATTATCGTTTCCAGTTACATTATTAGAAACATTATTCGTAGTTGGAGCAACAAAGGTTAATAAAATAAGTAAACAAAACACTATTAATGAAGAATAACACATAAATTTGTTTTTTCTATTTTTAACAAAATAAATAATTGTAATAAATAACATTAATATTATTATACCAAACCAACTAACTTTAGTGCCTATCATAAAAATACTAAATATTATAGGTATAAGTAATAAAATTAATTTTCTATTACTATTTTCTAGTTTTATAAAGAAGCTTGAAAATAGCATTAAAATAATAGCTCCAATTTCATTACCAGAGTAAAACCAACCTATGGTACCTATAGAATTTAATCTTAAAGGATATGTAGGAAATCCTGTATTAGTAATTATTGGAATAATTAATAATACAGTATAAATTAGTAAAGTATAAAATAAAATATTATTATAGAAATCCTTTTTAAATTTGAAATCTTCAGATATACATAAAAATGCCAATATAATAAATCCTGTAAATAAGAATTTAAATAAGCCAACTAACTCCGCAAATAAATTAGATTCTGTAAAAATATATGTTTTGGTTAAAAAGAAACCTATAACATATATAAAACATATAACCCAATATATTATATTTAACTTACGATACTTATTTTTACTAAAAAATAAAATATAAAAAATTAAAAATATACATAATAAAGCTTTATAAATAATGCCTAAAGATATTGGCATAAAGGAATATCTAGCATTTAAAGCAGTAATTAAATCAACAAACGGTAATAAAAGTAATACAATTAAACTAATTTTTTCCTTCATTATAAACACCTGGTATTGGTATTTGATCAACACCATTTATTGGCTCTTGCAGTTTTAAATCTTCTTTTATTTTTGTTGTCGATATTCCTTCAGTTCTATCTAAATATACTACTTCACAGTAATCTTGTAAATAATTAAATTTATCACTTCCGGCCCAATCTGATCCCATAACAACTATATCAACTTCATATTTTTCCACATCATTTATTTTTTGTTCCCAATTTTCCTCTGGAATTACTAAATCAACATATCTTATTGCTTCTAGCATCTTTTTCCTTGTTTCATAATTATGATATGCTTTTTTTCCTTTTATTTCATTAAATTCATCAGTTGATAATGCTACTATTAAATAATCTCCCAAAGCTTTTGCTCTTTGTAATAATCTAATATGTCCATAATGTAATAAATCAAATGTCCCATATGTTAATATTCTCTTCATTCTACCTCCATAAATTTTTTATATTTATTAATAATTACTTCTGGTTTCCCTCTATCTACTATTTCTCCATCATTAAGCCAAATAGCTTCATCACATAACTCCTTAATTGTTCCTAAACTATGAGAAACTATAACAACAGTTCTTTTTTCATCAGATATCAATTCTTTCATTTTATTATAACTTTTTTCTTTGAATTTAGCATCTCCAACAGATAAAACTTCATCTATTAAAATAATATCAGTTTCAAGTATTGCTGTTATTGCAAAGGCAAGTTTCGAATACATTCCTGAAGAATATGTTTTAACTGGTTTATAAATAAATTTACCAATATCTGCAAATTCTATTATATCTTTTTCTTTATTTTTTATTTCTTCTTCACTAAAACCTAAAAGCATTCCTGATAAATAAATATTTTCATATCCAGTTAATTTATTATTAAAACCTACTCCAATAGATAATAGTGATACAGAATTATTATGTAAATTAATACTGCCTTTATCTGGTGAAAAAATTCCCGCAATAGCTCGAAGTAACGTTGATTTTCCACTACCATTTTTTCCTATAATTCCGAGTATCTTTCCTTCTTCTACTTCAAAACTAACCCCTTTTAGTGCTTCAAATTCTTCAACCTTTTTTTTCTTTTTACTCCAAGATGCTCTTATTGATGTCTTATCTAATTCCTGGTATACTATGTGTAAGTTTTTAACCGTAATTGCAATATTTTTTTTATTTTCCATTATATCACCTTTGCATAACTATTTTCACTTTTATGAATAATTTTGATACCTATAATATTTATAATTATTCCAACCCCTAGCCAAAATAATAGTCCTTCAAAACTAGGTAATTTAGCTTCTAACAAAACTTTACGAAGTTCATCCATACAAAAGGCAATAGGATTTGCTCTCAACAAAATAAATTGTAATGTTCCATCCAGTTTTTCTCTAATATTGTAAAATATACCAGATAAATAAAAGACCATTCTTAACCCTATTTTAGTTAAATTAGCTAAATCATTAAACAAAACACCATAATGCATCAATATCATACCAATACCAAAACATAATATATATAAGACTATAATTATTGGTATTGTAAATAATATATGCCAAGTAATAGGTACACCTTGAAACAACATTAATATAAAAGCAATAATAAGAGAAATAAACATTTTAAACAAATAAGTATATGATTTAGATAACAATAATATATATTTAGGAATATATACTTTAGTTACTAATCCTCTATTGTTAGTTATTAATTTAACACTTCCCGAAATCATTCGATTAAAAAATTCCCATGCAGCAAGTCCAATAAATACAAATGAAGCAAAATATGGCGTATCATTAGTAAAAATCACACTAAAAATAAAGGTGTAAATTAACATAAAACACAATGGTTCTATAATCCACCATAACCAATTTAAATAAGAACCCGCTACTTCACTTTTTAACTCAGCTTTAGCAGATCTTATAGCATACTTATTATATTTTTTTATATTTTTAAAAAATAATTTAATGTTTTTCATTACTACAACCTCTATTTTATTTTAACAAATATAATGGGCAAAGTCTATAATTTATCAAAAAAATAGATTTGTCAAACAAATCTATTCTCCAACAACTAGTTATCATCATTAATAAATTCAATAAATTTTTCTGTAACTACTTTTCTTGAATATTTTTTTTCTATTTCTTCGTAATTATTAACCAGTTCTTTTTTTGTAGTTTTATATAATTTGTTTATTTTTTCAGTTAAGTCTTCGTATGACTCAATATAACAATTAGGTATATTGTTCATTACTTCTAAAGAACCAGGATTTTTCTTACAAAAAACCTTTTTTCCATTTAAAATAGCTTCAAAATAAGTCATACCAAAACTATGATTAATTGAAAAGTCTATCATAACATCGTGCTTATTAAGTTCGCCCCTTACATTTTGAGTTACTCCTTTATAACGAATTATATCATATAAATCATTATCAACTAATTCATTTAAAAACTCATCAACGTAATCTCCACCACCAAAAACATCAATTACTAAATTATTAATATTATTTTCTTTCAAATATTTACCATAATTAATTAAATTTTGCAAATCATCAATTCTATCTCTGTTTACTCTAACTAAATATATTCCTAAATAAACTTTTTTCTTTTTTATTTTTCTTATTTGTGACTTATCAATAATCTTATAACTCTCCAACGTATTACCGGAAATTAAAAATTTTTCATAATTATTGTAATTATATTTTTTTTCAATTGCAATTCTATTTTGTTCGGTTACAAATACTGCTTTAGGTATTCTTGTTTTTTTTATTTGTTCCATAGCACCTGGAAAAACACTATCCATCACATCAGCTAAGCAATGAAAAAAATAGATTTTATTTTTTACAAAGGGGGAAGTACAGTCATTTAAAAATAAATGTAAACTTTCCCTTGTAGATATTAAAGTTTTCGTTTTTATATTTTTCATTAACTTTGTCAATTGATAACCACAATAAGGATGTAACAAATTCATATTATAATCATATTTTAAATAACTAAAATTTCTTTTAAAGTTATGAATATTTCTCAATAATTTTTCTTTTAATGATTTTGTTTTTTTAAAAAACAAATAATTAAGATTTAAAGCACATGGCATATTTTGTGATTTCTCTGCCCTCTTTAAAGACAATAATTCTACTAAATATCCTTTTTCCAACAACCCTTCAGCCAAAGCTCTAGTAGCATTTACAGTGCCACCAACACCATAAAAATTATATCCAATAAATGTTATCTTATTATTTTGAATATTGTAAAAATAATCATAAATACGGTCTATGTGTTTACCTTGTTTAATATAATTATAATTTATTTTTTTAGGCAAACGTTTTTTAAAAAAATCATTAACTGCATAATCTTCACTTAATATAGAATTTATAAGATCTTTAGAATCTGTAATATTAAACTCATTCAATTCATCTATACTGCAATATGTTTTTCTCTTTTTTAAATAACTATCTAAATCCGGTTGAAATAAAATAACGGGTTTATTTAAAAATGCAAAATCAAAGCCAACAGAAGAATAATCCGTAATTAGTAACTTGCTACTTGCCAATTCATCCATTACATCCACTTCATTTTGTGAAACGAATTTTATAAAATTTGAATTAAGATGATTTATTTCATCAATTACTTCATTTAAAAATTTGTCTTTAAAAAAAGAATGTACACAAATTTTAAGAACAATATTTTTTTCTGTCAAATACTTTAATAATTCTTTGGAAAAAACAACTTGTTTAATTTTTTTTATAAATATTTTAGTATCAATATTATCACCAAAATACTCTCTCCATGTCATAAACCATAAAATTTGATTTTAGTCATTGTATTTTTCCTCTTTTTTTAATAACTCTATATATCTAGGAAAATACTCTGCATAAAACAATTGATAATCTTTAAATTTATTACATTTTATTAAATCGTTTTTTATTAATGGATTATAATAACAAAATCTAAACATATTATTATTATAGGATTGTCCTGTATATCCTAACTGTTTAATTGCTGTTATACCATGTTGTAAATAAATTGTAGTTTTTTTTACTTTTAAAATGATCTTTTTTCCAAGAAATTTATTAGGAACTACATCCAAGTATGATAAAGTAACAAAAAACATGTCTGAAGAAAAATACATTTTATAATGTTTTAAACTATTTCTCCACAAAATTAATTTCTTTAAATTATTAGGAAGACTTTTATAAAATTCTTTATTATTTTTATTTTTTTCCATAACAAAATATTTTTCAACATTATCATCTTTTTCGACTATATGTTTCCAATAATAATAAGAATTATTATTATGAGTCCTCCCCTCGTTTTCACCTATTAACCATATAAACTTACTATTCATATTTAATACACCTTACCCTTTACTTAATATTTTCTCTACTACTCTTTCTGTAGCATTTCCATCTTCTAAATAATTAAATTTCTCATTAAATTTTTTATACGTATTAAAATATTTTTTTTTGTTTTTATCTATACTTTTTATTTCTTTAACTAAATCTTTTTCATTTTCTACAATTGGTCCCGGCAATTCCTTTAAATTAATATAAAAATCTCTTAATTTATTTTTATATTCCTTTAGATCATACATATAAAATATAATAGGTCTTTTTAATATTGCATAATCAAAAAATACACTAGAATAATCTGTGATTAATAAATCACTTATTATATATAAATCATTTATATCGTCATATTGACTAACATTATAAACAAAACCTTTATATTCATCTAAATTAATATAATTAGCAATAAAATAATGTGATCTAAATAATAATATATAATCTTCTCCAAATAATATTTGTAATTTTTTAAAATTGATTTCTGGTTCATATACATAACCAACACCAGACTCATGTTGATTATCTCTCCATGTCGGAGCATATAAAATAATCTTTTTATTTTTAGGAATATTTAGGTCTTTTCTTACTCTATCAACATCTTTTTGTGTATAGTTTATCAAAAAATCATTCCGTGGATATCCTTCTTCAATTATAATATTTTCTTTATTATACTTTTTTAAATTAAAGGCACTTCTAAATTTTTCAGAACAAAATTTAGAAGGAGATACCATATAGTCATATTTTTTTGCATCAATTCTATATTTTTTTCTAATATCTTTTAAACTATTCATAGCATTTCCACCCTCAACAGTAATATCATAACCTAATTTTTTTAATGGTGTTCCATGCCAACACTGAATATATTTTTGACTTTTCTT
Source organism: uncultured Mycoplasmatota bacterium (assembly GCA_900546715.1). GTDB lineage: Bacteria > Bacillota_I > Bacilli_A > RF39 > UBA660 > Onthocola_B. Next base: position 41,864 of record UREA01000004.1, read on the forward strand.
TTTTAAAATTACATCTGGTATACGAGAATTAGTTATCCAATATTTTGCTTTAGCATAATATTGATAATATTTTTTTGACTTATACTTTACTACTATAGTATTTTTATTTTTTTCTAAAAATTTATAATCTTCAATATTTTTAAAAAACCAAATAAAATTATATGAACTATATTTTTTATTATGTAACATATATTCATATATAGCTTTAGGACTACAAGCATAACTTCTACCCATATACGCCTCAAAAACTATTGTATTAGAATCAACATTAGTAGTAAAATAATATTTAATATATCGTAGCCTACCCATAATATTTCTAACTTTTCTAAGAAGGACCATAAACCAATGATGCATTTTGGCATAATTTAGCAATACTTTTTTAATTTTCTTTATCATAGTACACTCCTTTTTTTAATATAAAATTACATATGTTTTTTGTAACAGTCCCATGAGTATTACAAATATATTTATTTTTGAAATTTCGTATTACATTCAAATCATACTTATTTTTATCTATATTTTCAAATAAAGACTTAGCATCTTTAAATACATATCTTGGAAAAGCTTTTTCTAAATCAATATTTAATCCTGGATTATTTCTATATTCTTCATAATCATACACATATAAATACACTGGCTTTTCTAATATCGAAGCTTCAATAGAAATTGCAGAATAATCAGTAACAACAATATCTGCAATTGATAAAAGTTGTAAAGAAGTAAAATCTTCACAATAAAATAAATTTTTAATTTTCCTACTTTTATCAATATTCATATTTGGATGTTCTTTTATAATTAGTGCATATTTATTTAAATTTACGTTATTTATTAATTCATCAATTTTATAATTATTATCATCTCTAAATGTTGGAACATATAATATTGTTTTTCTCTTTATTAATTCTGGATATTTTTTATATATTTTATTGCGATTTATTTTATTATATGAAAGTATATAATCTATTCTTGGCAACCCCAAATTAACAAAATAACTTTGTGGATAATTAAAAGCTTTCAAAAAATACCTTGTCATAGCTTTTGAACCAGATATTATATAATCATAATTTTTATGCATATGTAAAATCTTTGCAATTTTTATTTTTCTTGGTGTATTTAAAGTTTGGTATCCAAATTTTTTTATAGCCCCTAGAGCATGCCACATTTGAATAATTGTAAGATTCTTTTTATGCTTTAAATTACTAATTGTAATATTATAACCATCGGTTATACATACTTTACTAGTTGCCAAATGATACATTTGAAAGAATGTATTCTTTATATTTTTTAAATTATCCTTTATATTTTTTCGAGTCCTTTTATTTAAAAAAACTATTTTTATAGTATTATCTGTTTTATTAATTTCCTTGGCCAACATTCTAAAATCTAGTGAAGGCTTATCAGATTGTCTACTTATAAATACTATTTTATTTTTGGTTGGAAAAAGTTTTAAAAAAATATAAATTATATTTAAAATAAAAACTCCTATATACAATATTATAGACATAAAACCACCTAAAACTATAAACTTATTATAACATGATTCGACATTATTGTACATAAAAATGTTGCCATGGCAACATTTATTCCTCGATTTTTCTAATATAATCGATTAATTTATCTTTTACATTATCATTTTTATATTTTTCACTTGTTTTTCTTGCGTTTTTTGATAACTTATTTTTTTCTTTAACGGACATATCAATATATTCTAAAACCTTATTTGCATATTTTTTTATGTCTCTATCACTTATAATAAATCCGTTTTCATTATTTCTTATAACATCTAACACTCCTTTAGCACTATCAAAGGCAATACAAGGTATTCCATAACTCATTGCCTCAATTACCACTAAACCAAATGATTCTTCAAATGATGTCATTAAATATAAAGAACTATTTTGTAAATATTTTTTTATAAAATTTTGATTTTTAAATCCCCATAATTTAATATTATCTTCTAAATTATAATCTTTAATTAATTTAATTAAATTTTCTTTTTCTAATCCATCACCAAAAATATCTAAATGAATACTATTATCTTGCTTTACAAAAATTTGCATTATTTTAATTAAATCAGCAAACCCTTTTATTTTATCAAGTCTACCAATGGCAATTAAATTTTTATTATTAACTTTACTTATTTCATTATCACCCGGATAATAATTTAAGGCGAGTGGAATAAACTGCATTTTAATATTCACTTTATCTTTATATTGATCATATAAATACTTACTTACTGGCATTATATAATCAATATTACTAAGTTTATTTAACTTAGCTATATATTCATCACTAATATCATACACATGTTGTTCACATACCTTTATTGCATCTTTTCTTCCATATTTATTTAACAATTTACTAAATTCATATCTTGTTGATATAATTACTTTAGCATCACTATTAATTATATATTTTATTAATCTACTATTTTTATTCATTAATATATATAAAGATTTAATGCCTTCTTTAAAAGTTTTAATTAATTTAAAACTTTTAAGACTATTAATAAATTCTTCTTTATTTGAAACAGTATTCATTAAATATGTTACTTTTACTTTTTTACCTAACTTAAATGGTATATCATAACTTTGTTTATATAAAGAAATAATTTCTACTTCATAATTACTACTTAGCATTGATGCTTGACTAGCTATAGCATTTTCAACTCCGCCATAACCCATATGCAAAGCTAAAAAAGCTATCTTTTTATCATTTATTTTTACTTTTTCAAATGCTTTTAAACCACTAGCTAAAAACATACAATAAACTACTATATAAATAGATACTGCAGGTGCCATATAAACATGACCCGCGACATTAGATATGCCAAGACTCATTAAAATCATTAAAATATAAAACACTCTATTTTTATTTAATTTAAATTTATCTTTAATAAGTAAATACAATAAAAATATAAATGGCATCAAGAATAATATTATTGCAATTACTCCAATATGATAAAATATATCTAAAATATCCATTTCAATTAATTTGGTTACATTTCCATTATTTATTTCAGCATTATTATTAAAACCTAGACCAAACAATAAAGTCTCAGCATTAAAATTATCTAAATAAATTTCATTAGTGTTTTTTAAAAAATAATTTCTTTGACTAAGAAGTCTAAGTCCATATTTTTTTATTTTAACAAATAAGGAATCACCAGGAAGATCTTCGCAATTAACACATTCATATTCAGTCATTGATGGTGTTTCCATTACCGCAAAGAAATTATCCATTGTATAACTTCCAATACTAATCATTAATATTACAATAAATACAATTAAACTAGAAATAAACGGATTTTTAAATACTTTTTTATTATACAAATAAGATATTATAAGTACAATAAAACCAGTAATTAAAAGCCCAAATAAAGTTACTTTAGTACCAACATAACTTATAACTAGTAATATTGGAAGTATTCCCAAAAATAAATATTTTCTTTTATTACTAATTAAAAGATAAGAAAAAGGAAATAATAAAACTAGTATTGTAGAAACTTCATTCGCCGCATAGAACCAACCAATCATACCATATAAACCATTTTCATAAGTATTAAAACTAGTACCAGTAAGTATTGGTAATATTAATAAAACAGAATAAACAATTATAGTATAGAGCATTAATTTTTCTATTATTTCTTTTTCAAAACCGATATCATCAAATAAACATAAAAATGAGAAAAAGCCAATTGGAAAGAACAAAAATTTTACTAAATAATTTATTTCATTAAATAAAACATTAAAATTATCAATAGGTTTACATACTAAATAAAATGTACTGAATAAAAAAGCTAATATAATATATATAATTGTTATTTTTTTATATTTTGATTTAGTTAAGAAAATAGAATATATCACTAAAAATACAAGTAATAATCCTTTAATTATTCCTCCGATAGATATAGATACATCTAAAAATCTAGCAGTTATGGAACTACCTAAATCTATAAATGGCAAAAGAAGAAATAACAAATAAATAAATTTCTTCATTTTGTATTTCTCCTTTCTAACAAATTATAAATTGTACAATACAACTTAGTTAATATTTTACTAGATTTCACTTTTCTTTTCAAGTAGTTAAACTTATTTAAATAATTACATCTTCTCCATTTACTATCTAAATTATCTAAATAATCAAATGCTTCATCAATAAATTTATTTCTAATATTTTTATTATTTATATATCTTTGTTGAATTGTATAATCCGTAAGTATCATTACTACCAAATTAATCATAGCTTCATGCATATAATCATATTTTTCTAAATCTTTAACAATTATATCTGTTATTTTTAATATATCAAATATTCTTTCATCTCTCGTTGTAGTTTCACTTTTTTCATGAATTACATAATGAGCTAAACATTTATTTATTTTACCTATTTTTTTAGCACTTAATAATAATCTACATACAAATGGTGCATCTTCATATTTTAAATTTTCTATAAATCTATTATTTTTATCTTTAAATAATTCTTTTTTATATATTTTATTACATGGTCCTAAATTTATGTAGTTAATAATTTCTGGATTTTCCATTAAGTTTGTATCTTTAAAAGATGCAAACTTAATTTCTTTTAATTCATTATTTATATCCTCAAAGTAATCACATATAACTATATCACATTTATCTTTAATGGCTTTATTATACATTACTTCACAAAAATTAGATTCTATATAATCATCTGAATCAATAAACGCTAAATACTCTCCGCTAGCTATTTCTATACCAAGATTTCTAGTTTTTCCTATACCTTCATTTTTTTTAGATATATATTTTATTCTTTTATCTTTATATTTTTTTATAATACTTTCACAATTATCAGTTGATCCATCATTAATTAAAATAATTTCAATCTCTTTTAAAGTTTGATTTAATAAAGAATTAATACACTTATTTAAATACTTTGCAGTATTATATACTGGTACAATAATACTTACCTTTACCATAATTACCTCTTAATTACTTTTTTAATTATTATTTTAATTGTTGCTACTAAACCATAATTATCTAAACAATAAATTACTTTTTCTAATACATTTTTATCTGTTGTATTATTTATTGGTCTTTTTTCATATTTTTGCAAATCAATTTTTTTACATTTATCAATACACATTTCCAATGTCTTTTGATAAGGAGAAGTTTTCAAATGTATTGCCATTTTATAATAAAAATTATAAACTGATCCTTCCAATTGTTTTTTTCTTTTATCAGGTACATCCTCAATCATAAATTGCCATAATTCTTCTCCTTCAGATACTGCCTTTGGATTCATATTTGTATCTTGCAACGAATGAATTCTTGTTTTAGCTAATATATCCGTCATATGAACAAATTGATATTTTTTTAAAAATTTATGCCACAAATCATAATCTTGAGTACATCTAAGATTTTCATTAAATTTACCACATTCATCAAATGCCACTTTAGGTATTAACATAGTTATTCCATTTACACAACCACGAAGAAGACAATATTCAGGTATTAAAGTGTTTTTATGATTAATAATTACTTCACTTAACTTTCTACCATTTTCATTTATAAGTAAATAATTACTAAATAATACAATATTTTTATTTTTTTGCCTACTAAAAAAATTTATTTGATTTTCTATTTTTTGTGGAAAATATAAATCATCATGTGAAAGCCAAGAAAAATATTTCCCTTGCATTTTTTCAATTGCTAAATTAAGAGCAGAAGCAACTCCCCCATTTTCTTTTTTGAAATATCTTATTTTATTTTTATATTTCTTACAAATAGCATCAGTATTATCAACAGATCCATCATTCACCACAATTATTTCAATATTATTATAAGTTTGTGCAAGTGCACTTTCAATTGCTTCTTCTAAATAATTCTCTCCATTATAAACTGGAATTACTATAGATACTAACGGATTAAACCCATCAGGATCTATATTTTGCCATTTGTTATACTTATCAGAAATAACTTCATTTTTTATTATTTTATTATATATATTATCATAATCATTATTATTCATATCTTTTATTATATTACGATAAATTTTAGATTTATATAAATTGTTATTTTTCAAAAAATTATTTTTTTCTAAAAGATATTCTTTTTTATTTTTAGTCATATTTTCTTTTACTATTCCTAAAAATTCCCTTACTTTATATATTGGTATAACATCTAAAGAATAACAAATATGAGGTATATATGCATTTGCAGCATAAATTTGTGCATAAGTTATATTTTGCTCATATAATAAATCTATCGCTTCAATTAAGCATTCCAATCCATCCTTATATTTTTCATAATTAATATTTCTAGTAAGAGAATCAGGACTTTGATAATAGTAATAGTAATTATCTTTACAATATGATATTTTATTTGCTTTAATTATTGCAAAAATACTAAATAATATATCATCACTCTTTTTTTTAGAAAACTGATTATTTTTAATTAAATCTTTTTTAAATAACTTAGAACAAGTTGAAACACAAGCCCAATTACCTAGTAATATTTCTTTAGAGATATTTATATCGTTACTTTCTTTTGTAGAATATATATTGTTAACATAAATATTATTTTTTATTTCTTTATCATTTTCCACCAAAGAAATATCAGATACGACTATATCACTACTTTCCTTTTCGGCAAGTTTTAACATTGTTTGAAAATACAATTTATCCACATAATCATCAGCATCAATAAAACCTATATATTTACCATTAGCAATTTCTAGCGCTTTATTGCGACTTAGGCCTGCTCCAATATTTTTATCATTGTTAATTAAAACAATATTTTTATCTACATTCTCATTTTGATAGTTTTTAATAATTTTTAAAGATTCATCTGTTGAGCAATCATTGATTATTATTAGTTCATCATTAACTGTTAAATACTTTAAAAATGAATCTAAGCATTTATTTAAATATTTTTCAGCATTATATACTGGCATAATAATTGATAAATTCATATTTCACTCTATTTCCTTTTAAATAAATTCGTAAGATTTCTTAATGGCTTTGTAATCCTCCAACTTTTAGAATTTAATATATCATTTAAATAATTGTTAATTTCTGTGTTTGACTTTTTAATAATTTCATTTTCTTCAATATAATTCCTTTGTTGTTGTTTTAACATATCATATTCATTTTTTATTTTCTTATTCTCTAATTTAAGATTTTCTAAATCTTTTTGAAAATCCATTTTTTTAAATTCTGCTTTTATAAAATCATATTGAGATTTCAACAAATTATTAATACTATAAATACTATTTTCATAATTTTGTATTAATAAGTCTTTTTCAATTTTTTCAGCATATTTAGCTTTAATCATAATTCGATTATCACTTTCTTCTTTTATCAAAGATAAAACATACCCCTGATTAATTAAAAATTCCGTACATTTATATGCACAATATTCCGAATGTAATTCTATATATATTAATGGGTGATATTTACTAATAGTATTAATAGCCCCTAATAATAACATAAATTCTGCTCCCTCGATATCTATCTTAATAATATCAGGAATCAATTTATTTTTTGAAACAAAAGAATCCAAAGTTTTTGTTTCTACAATTTGATATTCAAAACAATTTGGCAAATTATCATTAGATATAGTAGAATGAGAACCTTCAATTCTAGAAGTTGAACTAGGTCCTTCAATAACTTTTGACAAATACATTTTTACACTAGCATTTGCGTTTGACAGCGCATATGGAAATACTCTTATATTGGCTGAAATTTTTTTGTTTTTCTCAAAATTTTTCTCTATTCTCTTTCGATTATAAGGATTTGGTTCAAACGCAATAATTTTACAATTTTTAGAATACTTGGAAAAAACCATGCTAGACAAACCTATAAATGCTCCTACATCAAATATAGTTTTATTATTCAGTTCTTCAGAAATCATATCATTAACCATTTCTGGATCAGTATTACCATTTTCATATACTTTAAAATATTCTGCTGTAGTATAAATTTTTATTCCTTTAGCATTTCCTTCATTAAATTCATAAAAATCTAATTTCATTATTATTCACCTACTCATCAAATTTTATTATCTTTTTAAATAAATTCATTATTTTTTTATCAGAATTCAAAATTACTTTTTTTATTTCTTTTCTAGTTTTTAAAGGCAATAATCGATAAAATTTTCTAAAAACATTTGACTTATATACAATAGGAATAGTAGTATAGTTTGTTTCTGAATAAACATTATGTTTTTTTAATTGTTCAATTGTTAATTTAGCTTCTGTTGAAAGTAAATGATTTTTCATTACATCTTTATATACATTAATTATGTTATTAATATATATATCTTTTGAATAATTTTTTTCTACAAAATTACGACATATATTCCCTTTTCTGATAAGTTCCTTTTTATCTTTAATCAATTCTGATAATTTATTAGAAAAAGAATCTTCATCAACGCATAAACCGATATTTGGCGACGAAATAACTTCGCTAATGGCAGAGCCAGGGCTATTTATAGACAATACAAATTTTCCACACGCCATTGCTTCAATAGCCATCATTCCAAATGTTTCTTGTTTTGATGGCATTAAGAAAATATCACACGCTTGATACAACTTTATTAACTTTTCATCATCAACCCAACCATATTCTTTAATATTATACTCATTTTTATCCAAATCACTTAATAATCCGATTTGGTCAGTTGTTAATATTGTAATATTTTTTTGGCATTTTATATTATTTAATGCTTTTTTTATTATATTTAATCCCTTAAATTGGTCATTAACACTTCTAAACATTATTACAATATCGTTTTCTGGAATATCTAGCTCATCTCTAATAGTTTTTTGATTATTGGTTGGTTTAAACTTTTCTAAATTTATCCCAAATGGAACCTTATATATTTTTTTATCTTTCCAAATTGGTGATTTCAAAACTTTATTTTTCATCCATTCTGTAGAAACTATTATTGCAATTTGTGAATTATTTATCGCTTTTTTCTTTAATAAAAAGTTTAAAGATGAATAGTCGCTAGATAACGGAAATAATTCGTCCAAATATTCACAATCAAAACATTGCTTTTGCCATTTATCACAGTCAAAGTGGTGTACACAATGTCCTCCTAAGAAAAAAGGATCATGCATACTTATAACACAGGGCTTAAGTTCTGTTATATAAGGTAAATATTCTAAATTTATCAAATTATGTATTAAATGAAAATGTATTATATCTGCCCCGTAAAATAATTTATTTTTTAAAAATTCTTTTTCGGAATTTTTCATATTAAAGTCAAATAAAAATGTTTTTTTATCGTCAGATTGTTTAAACAAAACCATTTGCTTAGAAGATATTCCGTTTTCTCTTAAATAATTGTGTAAATCATGACCATTAAACTTATTACCTATTAAGTCATATGAAGAAACTTGTAAATTCTTTATTAATTTATCACTTATATAATTATACGCTTTATAATAACCTGCTGCCCCAAAAAAATCTAACATATCTTCATAAAAATCCAACTTTGTAGGTGCTAATAATTTAAAATCATTTTCTTTAAAATTATCAATAATTTTTATAAATAAATCACTATATTCTTCTGAACCTTTAACTTTACTTCTTCTTCCTTGTCTATTAGAAGAATCTCTTGCCGTTACTAAAATTTCAGGAATTAATTTATGAGGAAATTTTGAAAACGCTCTATAGAAAAATTCAAAATCTTGAGCAACTAATGATTTTTCATCAAATAAGCCTACTTTTTTAAAACAAGCCTTAGGAATTAACAATGTACAACCATGCGTCAGATTATAAATTATTGGATGTAGCATAGATTTTTCTCTTGGTGGATATTCCTTTATATGATCTATATAATGTGTTTCATATATTTTTTCATAATTTTCGTTTATACCATTAAGATCAGACATCATTATTGTATTTTTGTTTTCTAACTTTTCCAATTCTTCTACTTGTCTTTTAATTTTATTTGGATAATATTTATCATCATGTGAAAGCCAAGAGAAATATTCTCCATTCATGTTTTTTATTCCCAAATTTAGTGCTGTAGATGTACCTCCGTTTTCTTTTTTAAAATATCTTATTTTATTACCATAACTTTTACATATTTCATCAGTTCTATCTTCTGAACCATCATTAACAACAATAATTTCAATATTATCATAAGTTTGTGCTAAAGCACTATCTATTGCTTCAGCAACATAATTCTCACCATTATATACAGGAATAATAATGGAAACTAAAGGGTTAAATTTTTCTTTTTTGTTTGCCATTTCAATAACCTACCTCTTTATAATTTTTTAATATCTTCTCCATACTGTTCTATTTACATAATCAGTATAACTCATAATTATCTTAACCATTTTGATACCTACATGATCAACATCATAATCATTTACTATATGTGGTTTACTATCTTGAGTAGTTATCACTTTTATAGCATCCAGAACGCCTTCTTTATCAACTCCACTCATAATAAGTGTACCTTCATCCATTCCTTCTGGTCTTTCATGTGCCTGTCTAATAGTAATTGCTGGAAATCCCATAATTGAAGATTCTTCAGTAATTGTTCCACTATCAGAAATTACACAAAATGCATTTTTTTGCAATTTATTATAATCGTTAAATCCTAAAGGTTTCATATATTTAACGAGTTCGTTAAATTTGATACCTTCAGCTTCAATTTTTTTTCTTGTTCTTGGATGAGCACTAAATATAATTGGCATTTTATAGGTTTCTGCAACTGCATTAATTGATTCCATTAATGCTTTAAAATTTTTAGGATTATCCACATTTTCTTCTCTATGAGCACTTAAGACAAAATATTTTCCTTTTTCAATATTTAATCTTTCTAAAATATCACTATTTTCAATTTGTTCTTTATTAACATTTAATACTTCCTTCATACTAGAGCCAGTTTTAATAATCGTTTCAGGTCTAATTCCTTCAGCAATTAAATATCTTCTTGCATGTTCCGTTAAAACTAAATTAATATCACTTAAATGATCTAATACTTTTCTATTTAGTTCTTCAGGTACTCTTTCATCAAAACAACGATTTCCCGCTTCCATATGAAATACTGGAACTTTATTTCTTTTAGCAGAAATTACCGCTAGACAAGAATTAGTATCTCCATATAATAAAATTGCATCTGGTTTTTGTTCTTTAATTATTTTATCAGATTTAATAATTACATTACCAATAGTTTCTGCAGCATTTTCACCAGCTGCATTCATATAAATATCTGGTTCTCTTAATCCTAAATCTTTAAAGAAAACTTCATTTAATTCATAATCATAATTTTGTCCTGTATGAACTAAAATATGTTCTGTATACTTATCTAATTCTTTTATGGTACTAGCAAGTTTTATAATCTCTGGTCTAGTTCCAACAATTGTCATTACTTTCATCTTTTAATACCCTCCACATTACAATTTTCAAAAATAATTGGATATAGTTCTTTATGATTTAATACCCATTCTTTCATTTCACTTACCATATCCTCATAACTAGGAACTTCAAAATCAAATGATTTATCTGTTCTAATTAATGTTTTTTCACTTTCAACATTTGGATTTTCAGTAATTTCAATATCTTTGTTAAAATATTTTTTAAATAATTCTAATAAGTCTTTTTTAGAAATAAAATCGTTATTTACAACATGTTGTAACCCCGTCAAGTTATTATCAATTGCTTTTTTCATTGCTTTAGCAAGTTCAATAGTAGTAACTCCTGTCCAAATAACTTTAGTGTAACCTCCAACAGCATCATTTTGAGTAATAAACCATTCAAATAGTCCAATTCCTTTAGGATTATTATCTGGACCCACAATAGATGTTCTAAGAGTTACATTACGATTATTATTTATTTCTCCTAAAGCCTTACTTCTACCATAAAATGAAATTGCATCAGGTAAAGATTCTTCGTTATACTTACCAACAGTTCCTTCAAAAACACAATCAGTACTAACATGAATAAATTTAAAATTATATTTTTTAGATAATTCATCAACATAATGCGGCAATAAACTATTAAGTCTTACAGCTAATACTTTATTTTCTTCAGCAACTTTATTTAATATGCCAATACAATTTATAACTACATCTGGTTTTTCTGAAGAAATAATTGTATCTAAATTATTCATATCAGCATTAGCATCATATATAACACCATCACCATGAGTAACAGTTCCAATAACTTCATTTCCTAGTTCTAAAAAATAATTGTAAACTACATGACCTAACATTCCATTTTTTCCTAGAACTAATATTTTCATTCTTCTATTTCTCCCATTCTTTCTAGAAGATTAATCATTCCGTCAATATCAAGTTGTCTCGTGTTATTAGATGTATATGATTCAACTTGTCGAACAGTTCCATCACCTTCTGGATAAAATTTATCATAATTTAAATCTCTATTATCCATTGGAATGCGATAATAATCTTCTAAGTCTTCGGCTTTAGTCATTTCTTCACGAGTAACTAAAACTTCATGATCTTTTTCTCCATGCCTAGTTCCAATTATTTTTATTTCAACATCGCTATTTTTATACTTAAGTATTGCTTTAGCTAAAGTATCAATTGTTGCACCTGGTGCCTTTTGTACAAACAAATCTCCTTGTTTACCATGTTCAAATGCATACATTACTAACTTTACTGCATCTTCTAGAGTCATCATGTATCTTGTCATTCCCGGATCAGTTACTGTTAATGGTTTTCCTTCTTTAATTAATTTATAAAATAAAGGAATAACTGAACCACGAGAACCCATAACATTACCATATCTTGTTAGACAAATTGTTGTTTTTGCATTATCTCCAAGCATTCGTGCTTTAGCAATAATAACCTTTTCCATTAAAGCCTTACTCATTCCCATTGCATTTATAGGATATGCTGCTTTATCCGTACTTAAACAGACAATTTTTTTTACTCCATGCTTAACTGCACACTCAAGTACATTATATGAACCAAATACATTTGTTTTAGCAGCTTCAATTGGGAAAAATTCGCAAGATGGCACTTGTTTTAATGCAGCTGCATGAAATATGTAATCAACACCTTCCATAGCACTATCTAAAGTTGTAATATCTCTAACATCTCCTATAAAAAACTTGATTTTAGGATTATTATATCTTTTACGCATATCATCTTGTTTCTTTTCATCTCTTGATAAAATTCTAATTTCTTTTAAATCAGAATCTAAAAACATTTGCAAAACTTTATTTCCAAATGAACCAGTTCCTCCAGTAATCAATAATACCTTATCTTTAAACATTTTTCTCACTCCTCTTACATTTTATTATATCATAATTTTTTAAATATTCATTATTTTTTTATAATAAGTATCACATACTTTTTTTGTATTACCCATCATAACTATTTTTCCATCTTCAAGCCATATAACTTTATTACATAATTCTCTAATAGATTCCAAGGAATGTGATACATATAAAACAGTAGTTCCACCTTTTATCATTGACATCATTTTATTTTTACTTTTTTCTTGAAATTTAATATCTCCAACAGACAATATCTCATCTACAATTAATATCTCTGGATCAACAACTGTAGAAATTGAAAAAGCTAATTTTGCAACCATACCAGATGAAAAATTCTTAACTGGAACATCTAAAAAATCTTTAAGTTCTGAAAATTCAACAATTTCATCAAACTTTTCATTCAAAAACTCTTTAGAATATCCAAGTATCGCTCCATTTAAATAAATGTTTTCTCGAGCAGTTAAATCAGCATCAAATCCAGCTCCAAGTTCAATCATCGGAGAAATGACTCCATCAACTTCAACAGTACCTTCAGTAGGTTTCATTACTCCACTAACTACTTTAAGAAGAGTAGATTTTCCAGCCCCATTAGCACCTATTAAACCAACTACATCTCCTCTTTCCACATTAAAAGTTATATTTTTTAATGCCCAAAAATCACTTTTTTTAATTCTTTTTCTTTTATCAAACAATCTTATAAATGTCATTTTTAAAGAATTATCCTTTTCAACACCTAAATTAAATTTCATTCCAACATCTTTTAATCTAATCATGTATCCTCCCTTATAAGTAATAAATAAATTTATTTTGTTTTTTTCTAAACACAAACAAACCAATTATTAAAACAACCACTCCAGATAATAAACATCCTAACAAATTGGTCCAAGTTGGCATTTGTGAATTTAACAATATATCCCTTGTAGCATTTATAAATTGATATAATGGATTAAACACAAATATTTTTTGTAACCAATCAGGTAATATAGATATTGAATAAAATATTGGAGTAAAATAATTTAATATTGTTAGTAAAATACCCCAAATATAAATCATATCTCTTAAAAATACTGCAATTGTAGAAAGAATATAACCAACACCAACAGTAAACATAAACATACACAAATATATAAAAGGTAATAATAAATAATATACATTAATATAGCATTTTGTTCCCTCGGCAGCATCACCTGATAAAAAAACTATCAAAAATAATGGTATTAATGATAAAACAAAATTAATTGCAACAAATATGCATTTAGCAACTGGAAAAATATATTTAGGTATATATACTTTATTTATTAATGATGCATTTCCTGTAATAGAAAGCATTGCATTATTGGTGGCTTCACTAAAATAATTAAATATTACTAAACCACTCATTAAGTATACTAAATAATTAGTTCCTTCCATACTAAATTTAAACATATTAGAAAATACTATAGCCATTACTATCATCATTAATAACGGATATAAGATACTCCATAAAACCCCTAAAACACTTCTCTTGTATTTTATTTTAAAATCTCTTATTACAAGTTGTGATAATAAAAACCTATATTTTTTTACATTATAAAATATATTTTTTACAAAAGTCATCTTTTCTTCCTTCCTTTCTTGCTTTTCTTCTTTTTCTTATTATGTTTTACATCAGTTGCTAATCTCACTACTACTTTATCAGTTATTTCATTTTTCTTCTTATGTTCAAATAATATATCTGTCTTAAGTATTACAAATAATAAAAGAATCATAAGTATTACATATATAGCTATAGCTATTTGATTATCCCCTAAGACATAAAATATTGATACTGCTGCAAAAGCTATGTCTATCGCATAAATTATTAAAATACTTTTAGTTGGACTATATTTCATTTTAAGAAGTTGATGATGAAAATGTTCTTTATCAGCAACTCCAATATTTTGTCCTTTAAGTATCCTTCTAAGTATTGCAAATACTGTATCAAATATTGGTATAGCTAAAATAATTATTGGCACAATTAAAGATGTAAATGTTGTTACTTTATATCCAAGAAGTGCAATAATTGATATCATAAACCCTAAAAATAAACTTCCGGTATCTCCCATAAATATCTTAGCGGGTGGAAAATTATGAAATAAAAATCCTAAAGTTGAACCAAGCATAATTAGTGATATTATAACATCTAATCCCCCGATACGATTTAATATAAAAGCAATTATAGCAATAGTCAAGAAATATATTGAACTAATACCTGCCGCAAGGCCATCTAGGCCATCAATTAAATTAATAGCATTGGTAATTGCTACAATAAATACAATTGAAGTAAGTGAACCCCAAAATTCATTAAAATAAATATTAAATCCAAGTAATGTTACATTTGTAAAATATAGCTCACCATATAATACTACAATAGTTGCTGCAATAATTTGGACAATTAATTTATATCTAGCTTTAACTGGATTTATATCATCAACTATACCTACTAAAATAAGTAAGAAACCTCCAATTAAAATGGATAACATTTGAGTGCTAACATCACCATAAAGAATATAGCCAAGTAAAAATGCTAGAAAAATTGCCAGTCCCCCAAGCCTTGGCATTGGAACTTTATGTATTTTCCTTTCATTTGGTTCATCCATTGCATTTATATGTAAAGCAATCTTTTTTATAATTGGTACAAGTATTAAACTAGCTAAAAAAGTAACAATTACTATAATAAATACATTATGTCCATTTACTACTAAATCCATATAATATTCTCCTAGTAATAATATTATAACCCATAAAAAAAGAAAATAAAAGAATTATCCTTTATTTTCTTGAAAGTAATTTTCAAATTTAACAATTATTTCATTTAAAAGTTCTTTTTTTAGATTCAGTTTCTATTAAATCATCTATTATTTTGCATTCATTATTTTTTCTTTTACCTTCATAATTAATTTTTTTACAATGAGGTCTCTTGAATGTAAATCATTATTCTTACCCAATAATAAGTTTTCATAAAACTTTATTAAGAAACTATTATCTTGTTTTATATTTAAATAATTATTAAAGTAATTACTTCTTACTAGTGCATTTCTATAATAAACAGATTTATCTTTGAACATAGTATTATCTACCGTATATCCAAGCGATATTAGATTAGATACTTTTCTATAAATAGTGCAGTAGTTCTAGTATTACCTTCTCTAAATGGGTGGACCTGCCACAAATTAGAAGAAAAACTAGTTATATTATTAATCACATCAACCATATTCAATTCTTTATAATTTTTCATTTTTTCTAATGATATATCATAATCTAATGATTGCTCTAAAAATCTACAATCACCATAAGCAACTGAATCATTATATAAAATTCTTTCATGTTTAGAAAAATCTACTTTTCTAAATTCTCCAGCAAATTCGTATACATCCTTGAATAAAAATTTGTGAATATATTTTATATAGTCTACTGATAATTCAAAATTATCTTCTTCTAATAGCTCAACAATTCTCGTAGAAACTAAATCGCATTCAAATTCATCCCAAACTATTTCATCTGATTGATCTTTTTCTACATAATATCGTTTTAATTCATGTTCAACTTCATAAATGGTTTTCTCACCTGTTACATTTTCTTGTAATAACTTTTCTAAATACTTAGATGGCTTTAAATTATCAACTTCTTGAAGTCCAATTGCCATATCCCACTCTTGTTGTTTTATATTATTTTTAGGTGTCTTTGTTTCAACATAATTATTTACACTTGAATCTAATTCTTTTTCAGACATTCTAACATCTCCATTTATAACAGTATACCAAAAAGATTTCTATTTGTCATTGATATACAGATTTTATAAGACGATATTTATTTTTTAAATATCAAGTTCCTTTGCATATTTAAAATCAACAATCTCTCCATCTTTGGTTTTGATCCAACCAATAAACTTATGAGACCAATCTGACAAATCTTTAGCACTCTTTCCCTTAAATTCATCAATTATTTTATCTAATACTTTTATTTCATTTTCATTAAAACAAGACAAATCAGCATCTTGAAGAGGTGCAAATAACATAGCTGAATCATCAACTGATGAAGCAAGCTTAATATAATCTTGTTTAATTAATAAGTTAAGTAAGGCATCTTGATTATTAACAATTGGACCAAATGGCGCATGAGCATATTTAAAATTACTTATTGCTTTATTAAATAATTTATAATTTAGAAAATCAGATGCAAATAAATATTTCATTAATTGTGTTCTATTTAATATAACTTTATTAAGTATATATAAAATTACATTAATACTTTTATAATCAATATCAACATTTATTCTATCTAATATTTTATAATATTTTTCTTTAGATAAATTTTTATTATTTTTTAAAATATTATAAATATTATCTTTATTATTTAATAGGCTTATATAAGTATCAAGATATTCTTTCTGTGGCAGTGATTTGGCATTTTCATATCTTGTTATTGTTTTTTTACTCCACCCAAGAGCTTCCGCAAATAACCCTTGAGATAAATTTAGTGACTCTCTTATTTCTTTTAATTTTTCAAAACTTAAACCAAATAAATTTAAATAAGCAACATTTATATCATGTACAAACACATCATAATCATCAAAATCATATTCAGTTTCACATATTGGACAAGTAAAAACTCTTTCATCAATCACAACATTTTGACCATGAATATTATGATTAGTTTTTTCAACCCTTACTTCCACCATTACATCTTTATCACATTCAAAACAATACATTTTTTCCATATTATCAAATCCTTTCCTAACTATAATTACTTTCGTGAAATGACAAACATACCACTTTATTTCTATATGTTATATACATTCTTACCATTAATCATTTTTAAAAACACATACATCTCCGTATTATAATCCCTAGAAACATCATAATCAAAACTTACACTAATACAATCTTGCACATTGAGATTCATTACATGTTTCCATATTTCTTTTTCTTTAAATATACCTATTTCGGCAAGAGCTTGTCTAGCAGTTAATATTCTACCATTTAAATTAATTTTTCTGTTTTTAATAAACAATACATTTTCCTCTCCACTTCTTTTTTACATAATTTCAAAAAAGCCTCTACTGCATTTTTATCCAATGTTGATAACATAAATCCTCCTTTACATCCTTCAGTTAATTAATTATAACAAAATTTTATATTGGTGTCGATTGTCACCATTAAGTTTTTAAACCAACATTAAAAGGCAACCGATTGATTGCCTTTTAATATAATATTTAATTATGATGCCATCATAGTGGTAATTACTATAAATGCAATAATTACAACTACAGGTATTATAATTATTGTTAAAATCATTATGAGATATTCTTGTTTTTGATTTTTTAAATATTCTTTATACCAAACTTCTACTTCCGTTTTTTTAGCAAAGTATCTATTACCTTTTTTATATAGCGGCAAATTATTATAAACATACAAATTTATCACTTTATTTCTACTACATTGAAGCATTTTCATTAAATCAATCATAGTTAATTCTTCGTCCTCTACATATTCTTTTCTATTAATATATGCAGTAGTTAAGCTATCTAGCTTACCTCCAATTGTTCTATTTAAAAGATATTTATTAGGAAAATCCCCAATAAATCTATCTTCATCATTAAACAGAACATCTGTTTTATAAACAAATATTCTTGTAGTATCTAAAGGCAAAAAACTATCTATTGATAATTTAGAAGTTTCAACATTACCAAATATCAAGCGTTCAAAAGGCATTTTTTTCCGCCAATGAGAAACAATTCTATCCTTAATATTTCTAGATGTTCCAATATATATTTGACAATAGTCATCTAAAACCATAATATAATATCCAGAATAATTACAATTATTTAAATCTTTTATTTCAATAAATTGTGGATACTTTCTTAAAAAATCTCTCAAACATTGATTAAAATCATATTTATCTAAGCTTTTAAAACGATTTAGATTAATATCAAAATTTTTTTTACAATTTTTATAATGTTCTAATTTACTAGAATCATTTTCAATTTCTTCCAATGAAATATTAATATAATTAGAACTATTTAGTTTAACTTCTTTATATCTTGATATATCAATATTAAAATGCAACATCAAAAAACTCCTTTTCTAAAAACATAACTCGCTTGACTATAAAATTTATTCATCTTTAAAAACCTTAGTTATAATTGGTTTTAATAACTCTAAAACTATAAAGGCAATTAAATTAACAAGTATTACAAATATAAATTGTGACATATTTATAATTTCTAAACCAAATAATTTACCGGCAGGTGTAAAGAACACTATGATTTGAATCGCAAATAATACTAATATTCCTAAATTTAGATACTTATTAGAAAATATGCCTTTTTCTATTATTGGTCTTTTTAAACTCCGACAATTATAAGCAAAAACAAATTCATTTAACACAATACTAAATAGTGCCATTGTCTGAGCAATACCTTCTCCCATATTTTCAAATAAGAAATATACCAAAATACTAATACCTGCTTCTAAAATAACTGAAATAATTAAAAATGCTATAAAAAACGGTGTAAATATTCTTTTATTTAAACCATGTGGCTTTTCCTTCATAATATTCTTAGTTGGACCTTCAAAAGCAAGAGCAATTGATGGTATAGTATCAGCTACCAAATCGATATATAATACATGTATTGCACTAATTATATTACTTCCCATAAACATACCAAGCAAAATAATAACAATTTCTGTAAAATTACTTGATAAATTATATAACACATTTGTTATAACATTATCATAAATTCTTCTACCATTTTCTACAGCTACAGTAATTGTATTATAAGAATCATCGAGCAAAATAATATCTGCAACATTTTTAGTAACATCCGTACCACTCTTACCCATGCCAATTCCCACATTAGCAAGTTTCATCGCTGGAGCATCATTTACCCCATCCCCCGTCATTGCAACAACCATTTTTCGTCTTTGTAAAGCCTTAACAATTTGGAGTTTATTCTCAGGACTTACTCTTGCAAACACAGAATACTTACTAATGCATTCAGCAAGTTCTGATTTTTTCATATTTTTAAGAACTGTAGCATTAATTCCTTCATCATCACTACTTATTATACCAACCTCTTTACCTATAGCAAGAGCTGTCTCTAAGTTATCACCAGTAAGCATTATTGGTCTAATTCCTGCACTCTTACAAGCTTCTATTGCTGCTCTTACATTTTTTCTTACAGGATCTTTAAGTCCCACTAATCCCACTAAAATCAAATCATTTTCTTCTTTAAAATAATCTTCTTCTCGCACCTGTTTAGTTTTAACTTCCTTATATGCAAAAGCAAGCACCTTTAAAGCTTCATGAGAATAATCTTTTTCTATATCTAGATAATTATTTTTGATCTCTTTAGTTAGTTTTGTTTTTTTACCATCTATTAAAACATATTTACATCTTTTAATTAAATTTTCCAAACTTCCCTTAGTATAAATATAATATTTTTTATCATCTTCATAAATTACACTCATTAATTTTCTATCAGAATCAAATGGTAGTTCAAGTTTTTCTTTTTTACTTTTTCTTAAATTTTCTATATTAATTTTATATTTTAATAAATAGTTAGCTAAAGCAACTTCAACACTATCTCCAAAAAATTTTTTATTATCAAGTGCAGCATTATTACATAAAGCCATAATATCAATTAATTCTGGATTATTTTTAATATCACTCAAATTAATTATATTATTATTCGTATAAACTTTGATAACTTCCATTTGATTAGTAGTAAGTGTTCCTGTTTTATCAGTACAAATAGCTTCCGTAGCTCCTAGAGTTTCAATTGCTGCTAAATTTCTAACAATTGATTTTTTACGAGCCATTTCACTAACTCCAATAGACAATGTTGCAGTTATAGCAATTGGTAAACATTCTGGAACACTAGCAACAATCATTGAAATACAAAGCATAAAAACATTTAGCAAAGAATAATCCATGATTATGCCATAACACATAACAAAAGCTACTAAAAAAGCTGCAATACCTGAAATAAACGAAGATATCTTTTTGATTTTAACTTGTAATGGTGTAATTGGTTCAACTGAAGTATCAATACTAGCAGCAATTTTACCAAGCTCTGTATCCATACCAATATCAACAACTATTGCTTCTATCTTACCAGCAGTAACTACTGTCCCTGAAAAAACCATGTTTTTACGTTCCGAAATAGTTAGATTACCATTTAATACTTCATCAGTTTTTTCAACATTTAAACTTTCTCCAGTTAATATTGCCTCATCACATTTAGCAAAATGACTTTCTATAATTCTAGCATCCGCCGGAACTTTATCACCAGCTTCCAATATTATATAATCACCATTTACTAAGTTAGTTGAATCAATTTCTTCTATTTTACCATCTCTTTTAACAGTTGTATGAACAGAAGAATAATTCTTAAGTTTTTCAATTGCATCTTCAGCCTTTGATTCTTGTAAATACCCCATTATACAATTAATTAAAGTAGTACCTAAAATTACAATTGGTTCCAAAAAATCTCCATCAGTAAATATCGCATAAAATAAAGACATTAAACCTACAACCAATAAAAGAATAATCATTACATTTTTAAATTGTTTCAAAAATATACTTAATTTACTCTTCTTATTCTTTTCAATTAAAACATTTTTACCAAGTATAGTTTGTCTTTTCCTAGCATCAGCCTCACTTATACCATCCATACTTGTTTTATATTCTTTAAATATTTCTTCTTTATTTTTTAAATATGCATCATTCACTATTATCACCATTACTATTATATAACAATATTAAACCAAAAACAAAAAATTTAAGACGAATCTTAAATTTTTTACACTATTTTTTCTTTTTATTTTTCTTCTTCTTTTTATTATTGTTTATATTATCATAAACTATTGAATCTTGTTTAGTTTTATCATCTTTTTTCTCTTCAATTATCTGTTCTTTTTTATTTTCCCCCTTCATTTCTTTTACATTATCTTTTTCTTTAAGAACATTCCCTTTAATTTCTTTATTTTTATTCTTATGTTTCTTTTTACCTCTTAAAGCACATATTAATATGATAAACATTAAAACAAAAAGACCAATAAATCCAAATATAATATAAGTATATAAATTTATTTTTTCATTTAAAGTATTAATCATCTCATCATCATATTTTATAGCACTTTGATCAATCTTATCATATTTAAAGAATCCTTCTTCACCAGTTTCTACATTAATACCATAAATAATTGCAAATCTAGAGTCATCACCAACATAAAAAGAATTAACTAGTATATCATTAATCGTTATCGTTCCACTTTTATATCCTTCTAATACTTTATCAGTACTCATTGGATAAATTGTTAAATTACTTAATTTGAGTTCATTATAAATTTTATAAGTATTATCTTCTGCATTATATATATAAAGAGCAATATTACCTTCTTCATCTTTAAGACCTACTAAAGTAAAACCAGTTAGTTCTGATGTATATGCCGGTATTTCAAAATCATTAATATTTACTGTTGTCTCTTGATAAGCATTAACCTGCGGCAAATAATCTTTTATTTTAACAACTGTTAAATTTTTATCATATACTACTACATTTATGGGATTTTCATCTTTAACTTCAACTGTTAAAGTATATGTTTTTTCACTACCATTTTCAGCTCTTACAACAATTTGAAAAGTATTAGTACCTTGAGTTACTGTTTGTGTGCCCGCCCCAGTTACACTTGCAGCACTATCATTTTCTTCAGCATTAATAGTTATTTCTGTTGTATTTTCTGGCACAACTACACTATATTCTGTTACATCTTTATCAAATTCTGGTGATATTTCAAAGCCTTCAACTGATAAACTTTTTAAATCATTATCTTTTGAATATGATGCTTCTAATTCTTCTTGAGTCATAATACGAACATTTTTAGTCCCCGCACTTAAATCCATAGCACTCATATCTTCATAAGCATATGCCGAATAACTACTCATACTAATCTTAGTTCTCCCACTTTTTAAAGCTCTAAATCTAAATGTATAACTTTTACTTTTAGTACCAGAAGAAGAATTAACCATACTTACTCCTCCACCTTCACTATTGGTACTAATAAGTTCTAAATAATTGCGATCATAATTTAAATCCATATCCCAACTACCAATTGGTGTTGAACTTGACAGTGTTACTGTAATAGATACTGTATTTCCTACAACAGCACTTGATGTACCTGTAATTTTTATACTTCCTGATGCTGCACTAACACTAATAGGAAAAACCACTAAACAAATCAAACTAATTATTATTGTCTTTAAATGTTTCAATATTTATCCTCCTTTTTTATTGAACAATTTCATATGTACCTAAAATATATTTTTGTATTTGTAATAAATCTAGGGCATTAATTACTCCATCACCAGAAGTATCTCCAGCAAGTGCATATACATCTGATAAACTATATGTTTCTAAAATATATTTTTGTACTTGTAATAAATCTAGGGCATTAATCACGCCATCACCAGAAGTATCTCCTTTAATAGCAATCTTTAAAGTTTCACTTCCAGTTGCATTAGCAATTTTTATTTGCATACCTGTTGTAACTGTTCCTGTTTGAAGTTCATTACCATTACTATCCATAATAATTACAGTATTATAACCAGATACTGATTCTATTGCTCCTTTAATAGTATTAATATCACTTCCTACACTAACACCAGTCATGTAACCACTTTGATATTTATAACCGCTGGATGTTACAATAGTACTTATTGGTAAATTACTTAAGCTTGAATCTGGTTCATCCCCAGTTGCTCCATTATTACTATTATTAATTGTTGAATTCATATTTGTAAACACAGGAATATAAAACACATATGCTTGTGATAAAATTCCCAAATCACTATAAGACTTATATGTAGATGCTGATTCACTTGAAGGTGCTGCAATATTTGTTTGATATTGATGAGTAAATTGCGAATTCATATCTGTAGGAACTAAATTAAATTTTTGTAAATATGTAGTATATTGTCCAGCATTAATATAACTAGAAGAAATAAAACTTGCTCCACCAGCTAAAGCATTTTCCAAACCATACCAATTATGATCTTTAGCATATTCTAAACCACAATAAGTTGCCCCATTAGTTGTAGCACAAGAATCACTTACTCCATAATTATAAAAATTATAATAACCTTCATATCCAGGATAAACTCCACTATATAAATTATAAAGACTTGTTGATGTTCCCATTTCTTGTAAAATGCGTGATGCCAAAAAGGTTGGACTTACATCAAGAGTTGAACCAACATTA
The DNA here is from genome assembly GCA_900546715.1 of uncultured Mycoplasmatota bacterium. Taxonomy (GTDB): domain Bacteria; phylum Bacillota_I; class Bacilli_A; order RF39; family UBA660; genus Onthocola_B. Next base: position 66,393 of record UREA01000004.1, read on the forward strand.
TCAATAATAACACCTAAATCATTTCCTAAATTAGCATGATATGTATAAAATGCTGCACTATCTATTATAGCTTTAACACTATTTGGATAATATGGTTTTATTAAAGAAGAATACTTTAAATATTCAAATTGAAATATAAATCTATCTGATAAAAAATTACGAGGATCCATATAATATGCTAAGGCTTGTTGACTAGCATTCTTCCAAGAACTATCCCAACCATATTGATTATTACAAGATCGGTCCATAAAAGATTCATTTGTAGTTTGAATATAACTTTTACCGCAAGAACTTTCTCTTTGAACCGCATAACTCCAATCTAGATTAGTTTGAAGAGCTACAAATTGCCAATTAGGATACATTTCTTTTAAATGACATAAACCTCCCCAATAACTTGATGGAAATCCTAAATTACTCATTTCTATTTCACAAGTAGTACTTGGTGCGACATCATCAGTACTATGACTATAAACAACATCAACATGATCCCCACAAACATAACCACTATCAACTCCATTATAATATATTTGATACCAATCACTATTACAATCATAATGATTATTAGTATCTTGATATGTTTTATCTTCTACCAAAGTATAATATGAACCAATATATGCTGAAGAAATTTTAGTATTTTGTGTACCTGGACCAGTTCTTACATTACAAGAAGAATTGATATAAGCACGAGCAGTCGTAGCTGCATTTGCATCAGCTAAAAATATAAACATAATTAAAAAACTAAATAATATATATTCAACTTTTTTCATGCTATTCTCCTTATATTAGATTCATAATAATTATATCATTTTCGACCAATTTCGACAAATTTTTACAAAAAAAATTGTAAAACTAATGTAAACATCTATTATTTTTGAGTATTTTATAATATAATAAGTTTGAAATGGTGGTTTTTGTATGAAACATTTTGATAAAATTGACATAATTTTTATTGTTCTAATTTCTATATATTTATTAGTATTATTTATAGGTATCCTTTGGTTTATATTAGATAAACTAGAAAAAAAATATTGGTTACCAAAGAAAAATTCTATTAATAAAACTTCTGTACCAATAGAAGAAAAGAAAACCTCTGTTAAAAAGCCAAATAAAACAATTAATACTAAAGCTACTAACAATAAAACTTCTACTCCTAAAAAGCAAACATCTATCAAGAAGCCATCAACTACTACAACTAAAAAAGCTGCAAGTAAAACAACCACAAAAACTACAACTAAAAAAACTAATACTAATAAAACTAAAACTACTACAGTTAAAAAGCAACCAAATAATTCTAGAAGAAATACTGGATATGTATCACCAACTAAAAGAAAGAAAACTAATAAACGCAAAAAAAAGACATCTAAGAAATAACTTAAATGTCTTTTTCTGTTTCTTTAATTATATATATAGGACGATGTTTTGTTTCCAAATAAGTTTTAGAAAGATATAATCCCATAATACCTATACAAAATAATTGAATACCACTAACAAACATTATAATACATACTAGTGATGGCCAACCAGCTACTGGATCACCAAAACATAAAGTTCTTACTATAATTACAATAATCATTAAAAAGGCAATCAAACAAAATATAATACCAATAAATGCACTAAGTACTAATGGTGTTGTTGAAAAAGCTGTAATTCCTTCAATTGCATAACCAAATAACTTCCAAAAACTCCACTTACTATATCCCGCTACTCTTTCTTTATTTTCAAATTCGATCCATTTAGTATTAAATCCTACAAAACCAAAGATCCCTTTTGAATACCTATTATATTCTGGCATTGAAATTATAGCATCAACCATTTGCCTTGTCATTAATCTAAAATCTCTAGCTCCATCAACCATTTCTGTTTTCGATAATTTATTAATTATCTTATAAAACATTTTTGTGAAAAACTTCCTAAGTGGTGAATATCCATGCCTAGATACACTTCTAGATGCACAGCAATCATATTCCCCAATTTCTAATGTCTCAAACATTTCTATTAACAACTCTGGTGGATCTTGCAAATCAACATCCATTGTTGCTACATAGTCCCCTGTTGCATGTTCTAACCCCGCTAAAATACCAGCTTCTTTACCAAAATTTCTAGAAAACGAAATATATCTTACAGTCTTATCTTTTTTAGCTAAATCTCTTAGCATTTCCAATGTCTTATCCTTACTTCCATCATTTATAAAGATAAATTCAAAAGTTGCCTTCTTTTTTAATTTTTCAACAATCTTACCCATTTCCTCATAAAATATTGGCAATGATTCTTCTTCATTATAACATGGTACTACAATTGATATTTTTTTCATTTACTACTTCCTTTCTTAAACACAATCAATTTACTTAATATATAATTACCTATAATTACTACAATTTGCACAAGTATTTTTGATATTGTATCATTATAATGCAGACAAGTAACTAAAATAAACATTAAGAACATATCTATTAATAAAGTAACTATTCTTGATGAAAAGAAACTAGTCACTTCTTTTAAAATGTTTTTATTTTCACTAGCAAACACAAATATCCGATTAGTAACATAAGCAAAAGCTACCGATATAACCCAAGATAAGACATTTGCTATTTGTAACTCCAATGAATTTGTTGCATCTAAAAATGTATGAGTAAATATAAAGTATGTTACAATACTTATAACAGTTGTAAGTACTCCAAAAATTAAATACATTATTATTTCTTGATATTTCTTAAATAATTTATCAAACTTTTCTTGAAATTTTTCATAAATACAAACAGCAATGAACCCCATTAATCCTACAATTGATGCAAGTATTCCAAGTAACTTACCGGGAGAATTATATGAAATTTCTATTTTATGTGATCCTGCAGGTACCTTAAATCCTACAAAAGCACTATTTACCATTTCTGCTTCTACTTCCTCTTCATCAACCATTATACTAAATCCTTCATCATAAGGAATACTAGTAATAACATAAGAATCATTTTTAGCTTCTACCTTACCAGTAATTTTACTACTACCTTTATCAATATTTAAATCATCTATCTCTTCATAATTAATTTCCCCATAATCCATAGTATAAATATTAATATTAGATATTTCAAATCTTCCTTTACTTATTTCTATTTCTAAATTTCTAATATCTTCATTACTTGATAAAACATATTCAAAAGTATAGTTTTGATTGTGATATCTCCAAGAACGACATGTAAGTTTATTCGTCTCTCCATTAATAGTAATTGAAGTATCTCCTCTAGAACAAGATTCATTATAATTCATATCAAAAGTAATAATTAAATATTTATTACTAATTGCCTCTGGCAATTCATAATTATATGTCGTACTTTCATCTAATTTAAAAGTGTAATTATTATCTAATTTCCAATCTAACTTTTCTATATGACTCTCATAATCTGCATACCCACCATCAACTATTGGACTATTTAACATATAATCAACATTATAAGGAAACTCTAAAGATTCATATACCTCACTACTTCCAACATTATCAGTCACATAAACTAAAGGAAAAGCTAGTTTATTATAATATAAATTCAAATCACCTGAACTGGCAACTTCCTCATAACCTAAACCTGGAGAATTATCACTAATAACATACTTAATTCCCATTAAATTGTTAAATAATTCATTTTTTGTTCCGGCACTAACAAATAAATTACGATATACTATATTATTACCAACACCAAAATTATAAAAGTTCCAGTAATTATTATTATAATTAGAAGAATATAAAGTTGCACTATAATAATTTTCATTATAATACTTATTCGAAGTATCTAGTGGAAAATTTTCATTTATACTTCTATAATATCCGTGATCATTTATACTATCAAGTAAAGTTATTACATCACCACTATTAATATTTTCATATCTATCTATACTTACATATTCTTCATTAGTATTATTAATAATACTACTTACAAGTAAAAATAGTATTATTGGAATATATAAAATATAATTTTTTTGATATTTATTAAATAACAATATTAAAATAAAACTTATTAAAACATCTATAGAAAAACAAATGAGTACATCGTCATTATAATTATCAAATAAAGCAAACAGTATTAATATTAAAGCACCTACTCCTAAAGCTTTATAATTTATATTTTTATCTTTAATATTTTTAATGAACAATGCAAGTATTATAATATAAATTACCACAAATGGTATTAATACTTTACCTCTAATATATAAAAATCCATTTAAAGCATACATAAATATAGGTATTAAAGTAATAATTAAAGTACTTACTCCTAAAAATACTTCACTTCTTTTTTTCTTTTTAGTAACTATTAACCCAATTGGTGCCAGTAAAAATATAGCAGTAATCCCCATACTAAATGATTTATAAACTACTTCTTTTAAATTGGGATATATTAAATCTATTAAAGAATTACTTACATCACTTAATCTTCCCGAATTCATTATGACATAAGCACTCGGAATAAGTATTATCGCTGCCATAAGTATTGGCACAATTATTCTAATACTTGCTTTTAATACATCAATTAAAAACTCTTTTAAATTAAATGTTTTTTTATCAAGCAATTTATATACTCCATATAATAACACTGCAATTATCGCTGGAATACTATAATAATAATTAGTCATTATTATTAAAAATATACTTATCATTAAAATATAAGATTTATTATCATTTATATATTTATCTACCCCAATTAATGCTAGTATTAAAAATGGCATATACCAAACAAACATAATATGATGATGACTTTGATATGTAATTGAACTAAAAGTTATTAAAGCTAAACTAAGTACTAAAGATAATTTATTATCTAAAGTATTATTCTTTAAAAACTTATACATTAATATTCCAGATGCTAAGTATAACAAAATACTTGCTATAATTATATAAGTAGCCATATTTATAAATGGCAAAAAATAAGATATTAAAATAACGGGGCTTAAAAGTCCATAATAACTATAATTAAATATATTTTGGCCCGATCCAATATTAATAGCTAAATCCGGAGCTAAATTACCAGTTTCATAAAATATTTTTCTAAAATAATCAGGTATAACACTATGTTGACTAATCCAATCTGTACTTGATCCATACAAATTGTTAAAACCAAGCATTACTGCAATTAATATAATTCCATAAATAATAATAATTAAATAATTTTTCTTATCACTCTTCATAAATTCTCCGTTACATAGATTATATCATAAATGCAGAAAAAAACAATATGAAGGAGTTCTTCATATTGTTAAAATAACATATCTTCTATAATGTCTGGAATTTCTTCTTCATCATTATTATCTGTTGATTCTTCCTCATTATTTTTATTTTCATCATTTTCACTATTTGATGATTCTTCATCACTTGGCTCTTCACTTACAGCTTCTCTACTATTAACAACATAAAAGGTTATATCTGTAATATTACCAAGGAATGTTGAAATAGGTACACTTTGATCCCCAATTAAACCAACATTAACACTACTATTATAATGTTCACTATCTGGATCAACATATTCTATATTACATACAATACCATTTTCACTACAATAATTCTCTGCCTCAGTTACTGTTTTACCAATAAAGCTAGGAAGCACTTCACTTGATCTTTCACTTCTTTTACCTTTTCCAGGACTATATGTTTCATACTCTTCATTTACAGAAAAACTAAAAGTTTTAATTTCATCTTCATCTTCTTCCCCTAAAGTTACTTTTAAAGCATGCCTTATATCTTCTAAAGAATCTTCAAAATATCCTTGAGCAGAAGTAGTATTTCCCATACTTGGAACATAAACTGGCAAACTATATGTTTCTAAATAAGCTTTATTAATGCTCAACATATCTTCACCATTTAAAACATTACTAACCATACTTTTAATAACACTATACCCCGACAAAATAGTATTGATATCCATATTTGTAGCAATATTATTACTTACAGCATTTAAAATATCTTGTAAATTAGCAACACTACTAAATCCTAAAGCCTTATTAGCAATTGCTTCAACTACTTGTTGTTGATGTCTGATTCTATCTAAATCACTTCCAATATATAAATGCCTATTTCTCGCATAAGCTAGGGCTTGTTCACCATTTAATGTTTGCCATCCAGGTTCTATACAAACGAGATGATCTCCAAATTCTCTATCAGAATTTTGTTCACACATCATTCCATCATATTTATCAGCATTATATGTTGGAGCTTCTACATCAACTTCAATTCCTCCGATAGCATCAACCAACTCAACTACACCTTTAAAATTAATCTTAACATAATAATCTATATCAACATCTAAGAAATTACTAACAGTATCTATAACACAATTTGTCCCATAAGCGGCAGCTGAATTAATTTTAGCGTAAGTGTCATTTCGACATGCAATTGGAACATAAGTATCTCTTGGAATACTAAGCATTGTAGTTTGCAAAGTATCTGGATTAAATGTAATAATCATTAAAGTATCACCATTAAATGCCGCATTAGCATTTAAACCATAATCTTCTGAATCAACTCCTAAAAGTAAGAATGTAAGTGGTTCTTCAAAAGTCTTATTACTTGACAAAACCAAATCTTGATTTTCTCGCTCTTCACTATATTTATATAAAACTTTAGTATCATTTGCTATATTTTGATAATCTTCCTCTTCATTAAATAATGTCACATAATTACTTGGTACAAATATAGCATCAATATCCCCATTATATAAATCTTTAAGCATTGTATAATAATCACTATATTCAGTAATACTATTTACAAGTTTTTCTTCACTGTATAATTTATGTGCTAAAATATTACCTTCAATTTCTGCCTCATCATTAATCATACCTAAAACAGCATCATTATCAAACTCTGTATCACTCATTGAAATAAGTAAACTTGTATAAACTAAATTTTCATCATCGGTCATATTGCTTAAATTATTATAAATCATATCAATATAATAAGATCCAACTCCAAAAATACCAATAAATATAATAGAAATTATTGAAGTAATAACTACCATTTTATACTTACGACGTAATAAATTAAGTAAATTAATAAATAAATACAATATCAAATAAAGAATAAAAAATACTATAAAAATTATTCTAATAGTTGTTTCAATTCCTTTTAAACTAAGTAAACTTTTCATAAAGAAAAAGAAAGCTATTATATAAATAATACCTATTAAATAATATAAATATCGATATACTTTCTTTGACCTTTTTAATTTTCTAATTACTTTATTCATCCCTATTTATTCTCCCACTGCATACTCTACAACATATAATTTATCTTCCATTTTAACTAAAGTTACTGTAGCATTATCATCATAACCTAAATCACTAACATATTCCCATGCTAAATCAACTATATAAGCATCAAATGTATCAGTCTCACCGATAGTATACTCACCCACTTCAGTGCTTAATACATCAATACTTGATACCTCTGGTAAATTTTGTTTTCTTTTGCCACTCGAATTATTTTCCATATGTTTATATATTGTATCTTCTACATTTAACTTAAAATTTTCTATTGCATCTGGATATACATATTCTGTACCCCCAACATCATATTTATTAATTTTATTATTCATTGTAAATAAATCAATAACAAATAATCTTGCTAAAGTATCTGCATATTTTTCATAATCTATTGTATCAGCCAGTAAAACATCTTTTAATTCTTCATAAATATTTTTCATTAATTCCGTATCTCTATCATCTAAGTTATATCCATATTCTGAAATACTATCAACAACATTGACATTTTCTTGAACATCATCTTTTTTTAACATTTTAAATATTAAAAAGCAGCCGATAGCTAATAATGCTATAACTACAAACAAAATTATTAATCTTTTATATTTTTTCTTCATTATCATTCTCCTGTCATGGATACTGAATCAAGCAAATCATAAACTATAATTAAATTAGATATATCGAGTCTTTCTTCCCCAATTGCACTAACATTAGCAATGTAATCTTCATCAATTATAGCACCATCTTCTAATACTTTATATTCTCCAGTAGAATTGTTGTAATATACTTTTTCAGTCAAAATATTACCATTTGGAAAAACTATTAAATTATCCTCTTTAGCATTAAAGATATCTTCTCCAACAGTATATTTATTATATAGTCCATACATATTTAATATGGTTGGAGCTACATTATACATACCTGTATAATAAGTAATTTCTCCACTAAATACATCTCTTAATTCTTCATTTTTAGTCCAAATAATAAGTGGTGTCTTTTTATTAAGTTCATGATCATAATAATCATACTCTACATATTCGGGATCTCCTTCGACATATTCTTCACCAGTTTCAGGATTTAAATTATATAAATAATTTATTTCTCCCCGATTAAGTTTAGCATCATGATCTCCAAAGAATACAAATACTGTATCATCAAAAGCATCAGATTCATTGATGTAATTTAAGAAATCTCCAAGAGCCATATCTGCATAATTAGCGCTTTTTATATACTGTCCAACTGCTGTATCTGATAAATAATCAACACTCACATCTACTTCTTCTAAAGTATCAGGGTTAATTTCTGTATAATGACTTGATAAATCTAAATTACTATATGGAGCTGCTTCATAAAATGGTGAGTGATTTGATAAAGTAATTACATAGCCCATATAATTTTCATAAGTACTTTCTATATTTTCCATAATAGGTATAGCTTGTCTAAAGAATAATCTATCATTTATACCTAAATTAATAACATCAGCATCTGTATAAGTAAATGATTCTTCAAAATACATTCCTTCATAACCTAAAGATGGATGAGCTCTATCTCTACTCCACATACTGGCAAGATTTCCATGCATACTAAATGTATAATATCCTAATTCTTGTAAATATTTAGGTATAGTAAAATATTCCCGGTCATAATAACTTGTAAATACAGCTCCACTTGCTGCAGGCATTAATCCTGTAAGTAAAGTAAATTCGGTATCTGATGAAGTACCAGTACTTACTTGAGGATAGAAGTTTGAGAAAAACATTCCTTCACTAGCAAGTCTATTTAAATTTGGAGTAACTTCTGCTCCATTAAATTCTAAATCCATTAAGAAAGTTTGCATTCCTTCCATATGAACAAATACAATATTTTTTCCCTTTAAAATACCTGTATATTCATTGTCCACATGTTCTTCTTTTTGATCAATATAAGCATCAAAAATCGCCTTTGCCTCTTCAACTCCAAATAAACTACTAAGTTTAGTTCTAACAACTTGAACAGCATCATTTACTTGATACATTAAAATACCAAATCTTTCAACCACATATTCTCTATTCCATTGTTTAGCAAGACGTGAATAATCTGTTCCTGATGCTGTACCAAAGCTATATCCAAGACATAGGGCACCCACCAAAAGAGTTGTTACTACCATTTTTTTACCTTTTTCAATCTTATCTATAAAATAATAATAAGATGATGATAATAATTTTTTATGAATTACATAAAATATTATTGGTACCAATATATACATAATATCAAAAGCACTTAATTTTTCAAAGATTGAACCAGTTACAGTTTCCGCTTGGGATACAGTATCTAAATAGCCAATAGAAGCAAAATTAACATAGAATTTATAATAAATAGAATTTATAACATTAATTATTGTAAATATTATTAACCATATAAAATAATATTTAAATTGATTTTTAGGCTTAACAAAATAACCTAAACCACCAATAATTAAAATTATTCCTAAATCAGTTATAAATGGTTTAAAGCTAAAAAAATTGCCTATGGTAAAATATCTTACAAACATTGTACCAATTATTGCAAGTATTACATAAGATATAAATAAACGATTAGTAATTATATATTCAACAATACTTTTACGAATTGTTTTTAATGTTTTTTTTATTTTTTTCTTCATATTTTCCCTTCTTACAAACAATATTATAGCAATATTTAACTTTTTAATCAATTATTGTTGCAAAAAAAGTAGAAATTTGATACAATTTATTTACGCAGGTGTAGTACAGCGGTTAGTATGCGGCCTTGCCAAGGTTAAACCTGTAGTGTGATTTCAAAAATTACAAACCCTTATAAATAAAGGATTTATAAGAAAGATTTAATTTTGAAAATCAAAAATTACCGCTTTGTGTACCAAATCGTGTACCAAAATAACAAACTTTGATTAAATTAGTTTCAATTATTCTAATTTATCAACAAAAAAAATTAATCAAAAATAATTAAAATTCGCAGGTATAGTACAGTGGTTAGTACATCGCGTTGCCAACGCGAGGACGGCAGTTCGAATCTGCTTACTTGCTCCATTTTGATAATTACAATCTCTAGTTTTTAGAGATTTTTTTATAAAAATAACTTAGCCTTTTTTAGGTTAAGTTATTTTTATTTAGTGGTTCTATTTTTATTTTCTTATACACCTTTTTAAATCCTTCAAATATTGTATCTATTTCCTCATCATCTAATAAATAATCAATATTAGAAACTTTTTTAAATACCGGAAATAAGTGAAAAAGGCAATGTTATTAACTTAAGAGGTAAAAATGTTAATTTTATCAAACCAGATAAATCAAATAAAATGATTTTTCTGGTTTTTATATTTTTAGGACATAATGCCCCTTACCCCAAACTTAATAGGCTTATCTAAATTTAAATTTATTTTTAAAATGACTTTCTTTTATTTATAGAATATTTATTTTTCTTACCTTTGTTTCTTGGATAATGTCTATCTTTTTTGATTAGAATTAAATACTTCTCAATTTTTTGCTCCAGTAAATTAAACATCTGATTTTGTTTATTTATATCTTCTTCCAATATTATTTTTACCAATGCTTTCTTAACAAAACCTACTGCCATATTCATATTAACTTTCATTTCATTCTTATATTTTGTTTGATCAATATTTTTTTCGGCATCTTGCTTAAATGCTTGAATTAAATTATAAACTAATATTTGACTATATATATCTTGATAAATAATAATATCATTACTACTGGTTATTGTTTCAATCTTTAAACTTTCTTTTAAACTATGATAGTTTGATTCTATTTCCCACCTTAACTTGTATAATTCAACCATTTCATCATAATTAATTTCTTCTTGCAATAAGTTAGTTGCCAATATGATTTTTTCTCCATCTTTATTATCAATAATAACAATTCTTATTTCTATATCTTCTTTAGTTTCTTCCATCTCTTTATAAAAATCAGGATAATCCTTTTTATAATACCTAACTCTGTCATATTGATATGGTATTTTAATTATTTCATCCTTATTTTGCATTTTACTTATTTGCTTAATAAAATCTTTTGCTTGTAATCTCACAACAAATTTATCATTATTTTTTATTGAATAATACATATCTGGTAATGATGTATAACCTCTATCCATAGTTCTTATTATGGGATATGGCAAGTTTAATTCTTTAATATTATTAAGATTTTGTCGTGCCATTTTTCTCTCAGATGCATCATATTTATCTATAATGGTATCCATAATATAATGATTTAATGTATCATACATATTTGATATAGTCGCTCTTGCAACACTTTCGTTTGGATGTAATTCATTAAATTTTTCTCTTGTTTTTTTGCTATTCGGTATTTCAAAATCACTCCCATCTATTGCTACTAAAATATATCCGTGAAATAATTTTACTTCTGACTTAAATTCAGTATAAAATCCTTTTAAATTTTCTCGCATCATATCTAAATATATTTCACTATTTAATTTTAGTCTTTGTTTTAATACTGCTGGTGCAGAAATATCAGTCATATTAATTAACTCTGTAAATTCTTCTATTTCCATTTTGCTTGTTAATCCTCTCTTATTTATTCCATATAATACCACTTTTTCAAAATTCATTTTTCTATCTCTTATAAATGATTTTTCATTATTTCTATATTTTATTCTTGCTTTATCACTCCTAATTGTATTTTTAATTTTATCTATACAATATTTTTTATACAAAATTATTACCACCTTTTATTCACATTAATTATATTAAAAAAAGAATAGAATTTGTTTTTTTCTATTCTTAAGTTAATAACATTGGAGTTAGTTGTTCTACCCTTACTTTATTTTACCATCTACTACAAGATAAGTTATATTTATTGCACACCTCTTCTGTAAGAATTTCATAAGTATACTCATCGCCACCACAACCTCCAGAGTAATAAATATTAAAATTAGCCAATATTTTTCTACGATCACCAACATATTTTTGGTTATATAATGTATCTTTAAAATATATTCTATCAACACTCACAGATGTATCTGAAACTTTATATATAACTCCGCTAGTTTTTAGAGATTTTATTTGATCCTGAATATTTTGAGGTATATTAAGTTTACAATCTGGAAAAACCCCATATAACATATATGCTTGCCCCTCTATATTTGAAAGTGGAAAAGAATAAGAATCTGAATAACCATAACTATCCAAATTATACTTATTATAATTAGGAAATAATACTTTTAACTCCCCAACAGTTTTATTAACACAAACTGTATTTAGATGTATATAACCTCCACAATCATCTGTAACAGTATATTCCACATTATCATTTAAATTTATCATACCCACATGCGAGTCTTCTTCATTTCCATTATCCGAATTATTATCATTATTATTTGAAGAATTGTCATCTTGATTACTATTATCAGATGAAGTATTTTGGTTATTGTCATTATTCTCTGATGATGTATTTTGATTATTATTATTATTATTAGAAGTACTATTATTTTGAGTATTATTATTACTATTATCCCCAGTATTTCCTGTAGTATTTTGATTATTAGAGTTATCTTCTACATCTTCTATATTTTCTTCATTTTCAATTTCTACACATTCACCATTTTCATTCAAAATATAATTTTCTTCACAAGTATTAGTTTGCCCTTGATCTTGTTCCTCTGTTTTTTCTTCCTCAACTTGATTATTATTATCTTCAATTTGACTACTATTATCATTATTATTTAAATTATAGAGTATAATAGCAGAAGTAGTACCACCTACAACAACTATAGCAACAACTGTACTAATAACAATATGGGTTTTAATAAACTCTACAATACCAATTAATATTTTCATTTTTACTCACACTCCAATTTTAATATAATTCCGTTCTATAATTAAATTCATTACCATTAGTAGTTATTTTATTTTCATTTATTATCACAAATTCAAATTCGTAATGATAAGATAATGGCTCTCCCATTTCATCATAAATAGTTGTAGTTGTTGCAAGAATTTTATTTCCTTTTATTTCATAAATACCCGTTTGATAATCGCCACCACAAGCAACACCAAAATCACAATATTGATATACAAAACGGAATGTACCATCATTTTTAAACTGATAACTTCCTGATAGAGTAGAAGAGGAATGAGCATAATATCCCTTATATTTTATAGTAGCATTGTTTACTTTTAAAATAAATTCTTCCTCGGTAGTATTACCACTACTATCAGTAACAACATATTTCAAATTATATATTCCTACAACATTAAAATCATAATCTCCACTTACATTTACACTTAATTCTTCTAAAGAATTATCACTCACTTGCACTCTTTCTAATAAATTTATTTCATTTCCAATAGTTGTAGATAACTCACTTTCAAATTCTATAATTGGTTTAGTAGTATCTACTATATTAACCTCAAAATTATATTCTTCTTCATTACCAAACTCATTAATATATTTAATATTTATTTGTTGCTCACCTAGAGTAGAAGTATCAACTCTTATATTCTCTGTTAGTAACTCTCCATTATCCACTCTTTTTATTAAAGATAATAAATATACTTCACTGTTTATTTCTAAATTTAAGTCATCATATAGCTCAATATTAGTTTTAGGCTTATTAAATAATAATAGAGATACCACAACAATAGCAATTATTAATAAAACTATTATTGAAGTAACTAAAATATGCTTTTTTATAAACATATTAATATTACCTAACAATTTCATCTGTTATCACACTCAAAATAAAAATTTACTAACATAATAACAACTCCCTTTTATTAAAAACAAACAAAAGAAAAAAGGACACTGTACAAGCTGTCCTATTACTACATCAGCTAATAGGCACCGCTTAATTAACTGATGTATATATCATACCAAAAATATTGGATATTGTCAATTATTTTACTGATGATTTATCAGTATTAGTTGTAGGTTTGTCAAACAAAAGTGACAGAGTCACGACAAACCAACTATAGATTATTTTAATTTTTTAAAATAATCACGAAGCACTTCAATTGGAGATTTCCAATCAAGTGGTTGCATAGGGAAATTATTATATTCTCTCAAATATGATTGCAACTGCTTATTGGCATCTTCAATTGAATAAAAGCGGTGAGTAGAATAAAACCGTTCATTATCTTTCCGATGGCTTCTTTCAACCTTACCATTATGTTTAGGTGTGTAAGGTTTAATTAAGTCATGTCGGATACCCGCCTTAATTAGGCCATGTTCAAATATTGTAAGATTATTTTCATCTTTAGCAATTAATCGTTTGGTGAATTCTACACCATTATCGGTTCTTACAGTATAAATTTTAAATGGGAATCTTTTTATTACTTCTAACAAGAATTTGTAAGAAGTATATGTAGATTTCTCTCCATAAATTTGTAAGTACCGAAATCTAGAGAATTCATCAATAGCGGTGTATTGATACAATTTGAACTGGCCTACAATACATTTAGTTGGAACGGTTTTAACATCTATCTGTATTCGTTCTCCAGGAAAAGTCATCTGTATATATGGTTTGGTTTTGTGTTTTCGTTTTTTCTTTTTACCTTGGAATTTTAAGTTGAGTTTTTTCATTTGAGTGTATAAACTAGATATTGATCTAGTGTAACCTCTTTGCTTTAACTTAACCCAAAACACAACCAAACCAGTATCAACATTCCTCTTAAACATATCTTTGATGAGTTTAATTTCTTCAGGAGTATGTTGATTAGGATGACTTTTAGGTCTACGACTGTAGTCTGCCAAAGAACGAATATCACCATT